>JAZUSD010000053.1:0-38295 GCA_045606545.1 Acutalibacteraceae bacterium
TTCATATCTCATTTTCTTAATACTTTCTCTTACGAGCTGCTTCGGATTTCTTTTTTCTCTTTACAGAGGGTTTTTCATAGTGTTCTCTTTTACGAACTTCCTGAATAACACCGTCTCTTGAAGTCTGTCTTTTAAATCTGCGAAGTGCGCTATCTAAAGATTCGTTTTCTTTAACTTTTACCTGACTCATTTATAGTTCCCTCCCTCCGCTGTTACCAACAAAGGTATAAATATCAATATACAGTTAGCATTATACTATGTCAAGGCGTAAGTGTCAAGAGGAAAATTAAAAAAATCAGAACTATTGCAAATTTTGCAACAGTTCTGATTGGAAATTATTTCGCCATAGCGCCGATTTCCATCATGTAACCACCGATTTGAGCACCAAATTCGGGAGCACCATCCATAATGAGCTTGCCTTGCTGAACGGATTCAAGCATATCGTCAATTGACATCAATATACCTAAAGCGCTGTCAAGGTTGTTAAAGCGCATTGTGAAGAAGGGTAGAGCGCGTTTATATTCGCCTCTGCCTGCTTTACTCTTACCTGCTTTAATTCTGATGTAAGCAGAAACGGAGTCCTCACCGTCAACCTTCCAGGCATAAACACGGTCGGGGCTTTTTGAAGTCCAATCATGGATTTCGGGGTGACCCATTTTGTTAAGTGTGCTGATACCTGATGAAAGAAGGTAGAAATAGCATTTAACTGTAAGGCGTTTGTCTTCTTCTTTCTCCGGAGGTTTATCGGCTGTCAAAAGGCTTGACATTTTAAGAAGTGCCATCATAAATACGCCGAATTCATAAGCATTGTTAAGACCAATCATTTTAGGAAGTGTTGCAGGTCCGATTTTGCCTTTGAAGAAAGCATTCATAGACTCAACATTCTTGAATTGAAGCTCAACAAATTTTTGTTTTTTAACTCTGTATGCAACTTTGTTAGCGTGAACGAGCCATTCATCGCCGTTTACCATAAAGTGTGTTGCCCACTTTCCTTCGGGAGCATCCGGGTCAAGACAACTAACCTGATAGATGCAGTGAACCTTCTCAAATTTCTTTTTGAGAGAGGGAACATCTGCAACGATAGTTTTCAAGAGGGGCAACGCACCGCAAAGGAATATTTTATTAGTATATAAAGCTTCCTGTGTGTTAGCCATTTTTGATTTCCTCCTTAGAACTCATCGTCCCAGTCGTTGTCTTCTTCAAAGTCAGCTTTCATAACTTCACGAACTGCTTCGATAATACCGTTAGAGTCAATACCAAGGTAGCTCATAATGTCTTCGTGAAGACCGATAGGTGCGAATGTATCCTGAACACCAAGCTTTTTGAATGCGCAACCCTTACCGGATTCAACAACAACCTCTGCAACTGCACTGCCAAGACCGCCGATAACTGTATGGTCTTCAACTGTGATAATACGGCGAGTGTCCATAACTGCTTTAAGAACAGCTTCTTTATCGAGAGGTTTAATTGTGTGCATATCAAGAACGCGAACTTTAAGTCCGTCTGCTTTCTCAAGGAATTCTGCAGCCTGGAAAGCCTGGAAAACACAAGAACCGCAAGCGATAATTGTTATATCTGAACCTTCGTGAACTTCAACTGCTTTACCTACTTCAAAGCCGTAATTGGCATCTTTATAAAGAACACGGTCAAAACCACGGTTAATTCTGATATAGAAAGGACCGGGTGTGTTGTAAGCTGCCATAACTGCATTATAGGTTTCGTAACCGTCAGCAGGGCAGATAACTGTAAGGTTGGGGATTGAACGAGTCAAAGCAAGGTCGCAGATAGCGTGGTGAGTTGAACCTGCCTGACCAAAGGATGTACCTGAATGAGTTGCAATAACTTTTGCATTGATATTCTGGTAGCAAAGGTCTGTGTGAAGCTGGTCTGCTGAACGGAAGGATGCAAACTGAGAGAAGGTTGAAAGGAAGGGAACAAGACCTGCCTTAGCCATACCTGCAGCAACACCGAACATATTCTGTTCTGCAATACCTACGTTAAAGAAACGGTCGGGGAATTTTTTCTGGAAATCACCGATTTTTGTTGATTTTGCAAGGTCAGCAGTAAGAGCAACAACCTCGGGATGTGCTTCTGCCAACTCAACGAGAGCCTGACCGTAAATTTCGGCTGTGGAGAGAGATGTTGATTGTTCGGCTGTGTAACTTAATCCGCCTGCCATAATTATTCAGCCTCCTTTTCTGCACGTGCAACACGTTTCTGATAAGTTTCTTCAAGAGATTTTTTACCTTTTTCGTATTTTTCATCGTCAAATGCACCGTAGTGCCATCTGAAATCGCCTTCAATAAAGTCGATACCGCAACCCTTAACTGTATCGCAAAGGATAAGAACAGGTTTATCGGTTTCATTTTCATAAGCAAAGTCAATAGCTTCGCAAAGCTCTTTAATGTTGTTACCGTCAACCTTTTTAACGATAAAGCCGAATGCTTCCCATTTGTCTGCAAGGGGTTCAAGAGCCATAACATCTTCTGTGTTACCATCAATCATATTGTGGTTGCGGTCAACAAAAGTGATAAGGTTTGTAAGCTTGAAATGAGCTGCACTCATTGCTGCTTCCCAGTTGGAGCCTTCGTCAAGCTCACCGTCACCGAGAACAACGAATGTTTTATAGTCTTTTTTGAGAAGTCTTGCTGCAAGAGCAGTACCAACACCGATTGAAAGACCGTGGCCGAGAGAACCTGTTGAAGCGTCAACACCTACAACTTTGTTTGAGTCAAGGTGCATACCCATCTTTGAACCTGAAAGGTTAAATGTTTTAAGCATTTCCTTGTCATTGAAGCCAAGGTCGCAAAGAACAGGTGCATAAGCAATACCTGCGTGACCTTTACTGAGAATGAATCTGTCGCGGTCTTCCCAGTTGGGGTCTTCAACTTTAATGTGCATATATTTGTGATAGCACACTGTCATAATATCCATAACACTCATACCGCCGCCGATATGACCTGAACCTGCCCAGTATGTTGTATCAAGGCAGAGGTTACGGAGCTCATTTGCTTTCTTTTCAAGAGCGAGCCACTCCTGTTTTGAAAGAGCCATAATTAAATCCTCCTAATATAAATTACCGAAAACCCGGTTTAATTCCAAAATATTAGCCTAATTCGGGATGATTTTTCTTAACTGCTTTGAATGCATCTTCTGCAATTTCAATTGAGCGGTTAATATCCTCGTGAGTAAGGGAAGCGTTAATGAAATGGTTGTGGTGAGATGTGATAAACAAACCACGGTTTACACATTCTGCAACCCAGTCCTGATGAAGAAGAAGGGAATCATCATTTGCTATTCTTAAATAGAAGAGTGCGGGTGCACCGGAAACAACAAGGTCAAAGCCATGCTCTGCACCTGCTTTTTTGAAGCCGGTTGTGAGCTCTCTGCCGAGAGTATCGAAAAGCTTGGGAGCATCCAGCTTTTTGAGCTTATTGATTGTTGCGATACAAGCAGCAAAAGGAACGGCACTCATCCAGTAAGAACCTGTGTATGAAAGACTTGATGCAGCATTTCTGAGGAATTCCTTACCGCAGAAAGCAGACATATTATAACCGTTTGCAAGAGCTTTACAGAAGCAGATAATATCAGCTTCGAAGCCGAAGAAATGGTCACTGCCTGCAAGGTCAAGACGGAAACCGCAACGAACGTCATCAACAATAAGAACGATTTCATTCTTTGTGCAAAGCTCACGAACTTCTTTCCAGAAGCCATCAATGGGGAATGAGTTGTCGTTAAAGTTGCCGTGGTTATAAGGCTGAGCAATTACTGCAGCAATTTCGCCTTCGTTTTCTGCAAGAAGTTTCTTGAAGTTTTCAATGTCATCCCAAGGTGTATAGAGGTTGTTTGCAACATCCTCGGGAGTAACACCGGGATAGTCAATTTTCTGAACCATGGGAGAAACACCATGATAGAAACCGTTGAAGAAAATAAGTTTCTTTCTGTGAGTATGAGCACGAGCGGTAAGAATTGCACCCTGAGTAGCATCGTTACCGTTCTTTGCAAAGAATGCCCAGTCAGCACAGTTTACTGTATCAACGAGAAGCTCTGCACATTCAACCATAATTTTATCGGGAGATGTTACACAGTTTCCTTTCTTTATCTGCTCAATAGCAGCAGCATCAACATCTTCATCGCCATAGCCGAGAACATTGGGACCATATGCACACATATAGTCGATATATTTATTTCCGTCAACATCCCAGAAATATGAGCCTTTTGCCTTTTCAGAGAAACGAGGCCATCTGTTAACTGGAATGAACTGACCTTCTGCAGGTCCGAGGTGACCATAGACACCTGAGGGGATTACCTGGGCAGCACGAGCATACCATTCATCCGATTTTGTTGTTTTATATAATGGGAATTTATTACTCATTTTGCTACCTCCTTATGCAAGATATAATGCAACTCTGTCAAGAATGCGGTTAATATTGTCAAGCATACTAACAAGACCGTGCATTTCGATTTTACCTGTACCGATGCAGGTGAGAGCGTTAACGTTACCGTCAAAAAGAGCGCGAGCAGTTTCAATTGAATCGAAAACCATAGCTGCACGATATTTATCAGGAGCTTTTTTGAGTGTTACAAGACGATGGTCTTTGCAAACAAGTTCAACTGCGGGACCGTTTTTGATACCGACAAGAACGCTGCCGTCTGCAATATATTTTGCGCTGAATTTACCGATTTCATCATTGTTACCAATCTGAGCGATAGCAACACCGATGGTATAGAGCATAAGCATTGTGCTTCTCTCAAAGAAAACGGGGTCCTTAAGGTCTTCTTCACTTGCTCTCATATATTTTGAAAGTAAATCAGTAAGAGCGGTAAATTCTTTGAGAAGGAATTTGATGTGAGTAAAGCCTTTTGAGGGAATGGGAGTTACTGTACCATCAATAAGACCATTGAATTTTTCACAGCTTGAGAAGGGGAGCTTAACATCACAGTTACTGCAACCCTGCTCCATACGGCATTTGCCGTTTTTGAAGTAAAGAGTAGCGGAAGGACCGTCTTTAACCTCCAATCCGATTGAAATGGGCTTTTTGCCCTGCAGAAGTTCTGATGCTTCCGGAACGATTTCGCAAAGGTTTTCCAGAGTACCGAGAACCGCATACATATTTATGTACGCAAGTGTTTTTGAATCCATTAAATTTTGCAAAGCGATTGCCTCCTTTTTTTAAAATAGAATTCAGTCCATTATATTTTAGCAGAGGTTTCGGGCAAAGTCAACAAATATTAAAAAATAATTAAAGACGAATATGTTGAAAAATTACACAAAACTCAGGCATTATTTCTGTTAAAGAAAATTGATAGCATTTTTACAATTTTCTTATGTAAAGTTCATAAAAACGAGGCATTTATTTTGTATAGTTTAAAAGCAAGGTGTTCTTGACATTTATAATTATTAATGTATAATAAAAGTGAATACAAATTCACTTTTGTTATCAAACTCTATTTTAGGAGGTGTCTTTATGGACACAAGATTCGCAATCAATGAGTATCATGACGCTGCGGCGGTAACAAAACAGCTTGACGAGCTCATCAAAAAACCTATTTACACTATTAAACCCGATGTACTTAAACAGTACGAGGAGGAGTACTACGGCAAAAAATGCGTTAAAAGCAAAGAAATGATTGAAGAGGCTAAACAGGTTATTCCCGGTGGCGTTCAGCATAACCTTGCATTTAACTACCCCTTCCCCCTTGTTTTCACAAAGGCGGACGGTATGATGCTCTATGACATTGACGGCAACGAGTATTTCGACTTCCTTCAGGCTGGTGGTCCTACAGTTCTCGGTTCCAACCCCAAGGTAGTAAGAGATCAGGTTATCGACCTTCTTAATACTTGCGGTCCTTCAACAGGTCTTTTCCACGAGTTTGAATATAAGCTTGCAAAGAAAATCTGCGACAGCGTTGAAACCTGCGATATGTTCCGTATGCTCGGTTCAGGTACAGAAGCTTGTATGGCAGCTATCCGTGTTGCAAGACTTGCAACAAAAAATAAAAATATCGTAAAAATGGGTGGTGCTTACCACGGTTGGTCTGACCAGCTCGGTTACAGTATCCGTGTTCCCGGTTCAAAATTCACTCAGGCACACGGTGTTCCGCTCTACCTTTTCAAACATACTCAGGAATTCTTCCCCAATGACCTTGATTCTCTTGAAAGAGTTCTTCGTCTTAACCAATTCCGTGGCGGTACAGCTGCTGTATTTATGGAACCCATCGGTCCCGAAAGTGGTACAAGACCTCTTGATAAAGACTTCAATAAGGGCGTTGAAAGACTTTGCCGTAAATATGGCGCACTCCTTATCTTTGATGAGGTTGTTACAGGCTTCCGTATCGGTATGGCAGGTGCTCAGGGTTACTTTGGCGTTTCTCCTGACCTTACTATCTTCGGTAAAGTTATCGCAGGTGGTTATCCAGGTGCAGGCGGTATCGGTGGTAAGAAAGAATATATGAAATACCTCGGTGCAGGTCTTGACGCAAGCGGTGAAAAAGTTAAGAAAGCATTTATGGGCGGTACAATGGCTGCAACTCCTCTTTCTTGCGTTGCAGGTTACTACACACTTGAAGAAATTGACAAACAGAATGCTTGTCAGAAAGCAGGCGAAATGGGTGACAGACTTACTAAAGGTCTTCAGGAACTCATTAAGAAATATAATCTTCCCTTCGTTGCATTCAACCAGGGCTCAGTTTGCCACATTGATACAGTAGGTACAATGCACTACTCAATCAACTGGTCCAAACCCTGGGAAATTCCCGGTGTTCTTTCCGCAACAAGCGAAAGGAAGAAAGAAATGCAGCATATGGGTGCAGCTTATATGGCAGAAGGTCTTGTTACTCTTGCAGGTAGCCGACTTTACACTAACGCTCAATATACACCTGAGCTTATTGATGAAGCACTCAGAAGATTTGACAGAGTATTTGCAAACGTTGCAGTTAAAGAATAATTAAAAAACAGAAAAGCCACGGTTTTCCGTGGCTTTTTTAGGAACGAAGAATTGAGATTGGAGATATATGAGATGCCAGTCGCCAGATACCAGTGTAGGGTCTGCGACGCAATTATAAATGTTTGGAAGCTTGCTTCCCCGACACTCCTCACTCCTCATTCCTAACTCCACACTTATAAAAATTTCTTTTAAAAGAAAGGAATTGATCAACTATGGATATTTTAGAAGCAAAAGAATTAGTCATTAAAGCCGGTCACGAGCTTTTAGCAGCAGGTCTTATTGTAAGAACCTGGGGTAACATCAGTTGCAGAGTTAATGACAAGCAGTTTGTTATCACTCCCAGCGGTATGGCTTATGATGTTCTTACTCCCGATGATATTGTTCTCGTTAATATTGCAGACCTTTCTTATGAGGGCGATGTTAAACCCTCATCCGAAAAAGGTATTCACGCATCCTGTTATGAGCTTCGCCCCAACATCAACTTTGTTATTCATACTCATCAGAAGAATGCTTCCGTTGTAAGCACTCTCGGTCTTGATATTAACAATATTGACGGCGAAGATGCAGAAATTCTCGGAACAGATGTACCTTGCGCATCCTATGGTCTTCCCGGTCAGCCCAAGCTTCGTCAGGGCGTTATCGGAGCTTTGGAGCGTTCAACATCAAAAGCAGCTATTATGAAGCATCACGGTGCAGTTTGCCTCGGTGAAAGCTATGAAGATGCTTTCGCAGTTGCAAATGCTCTTGAAAGAGTTTGCGAGAAATTTATTGCTGCTCGTTGCGCAGAGGTTTCAGGCAAAGCGGTTGATACATTCAGCGGTGTTGTTGATTATGTTACCGATGTTTTCAAATCAGGTAACAAATATAAACCTGCAAAGGAATTTGCTCCTTGTGACAGTGAAAGGAAAGGCAATTGCTTCTTCGTTGGTGAAGAAGGAAAGACCGCAGCAATCATTGATACAAAGAGCGGTGCATGGGTAGGCGGTGGAGAAATCCCCGACAGCGCAGATATGCACTGGGCAATTTATAAAAAGAGAGAGGATGTTAAATTCATCCGTCATACAAAGAATGATTTTGTTGTTGCAATGTCAAGAAAAGGCAAAACAATGAAACCTCTTCTTGATGACTTTGCTCAGCTTTGCGGACCTGTTGTTAAATGTGCAACATTTAACCCCGGGAACACTCTTAAAACAAGCAAAAAGGTTGCAAGAGCTCTTGGAAATAAAAATGCAGTTCTTGTTAAAGACAATGGTGCAGTTTGCGTTGCAGGTAATCAGTACGATGCTGAGGCAGTTGAATTGGTTATGGAAAAAGCCGCAAAAACCGCAGTTGGCGCAGAGCTTTATGCAGAGGTTAAGCCTTTAAGCGCACTCGATTCTAACCTTATGAGAATAATATACAAATTAAAATATTCCAAAAAAGCAGGTAAATAATAACACAACACCTCAAAACTTTTTCAAAAGTTTTGAGGTGTTGATTTTTTATGACACATCTTCCGATACATATATTTCTTCGGTTTCTTGTTGTGCTACAATGAGCAAATCTTTTGCTATGGGATCTTTGCATATTTCAATTATACGAGTGACCGAATTGAAAAGATGTTTATACATTTTCTTGTATAATTTTAGTTCTTTAACCATTGTTAAATTTGTAATCATAATAACACCCACAATATGAATTGTAAGAGCAGAATAGCATAAAGACATCAAAATATCAAGTACCCGAAGTATATTTGAATATCTATACTCTATACTTTTATCGTGCAGGTGAAGTATAGAGGAGTGGAGAAAGTGTATTTAAATGAAGCTGTTGCAACAAGAATAAAAGAATTATGTGAAGAAAATAATCTCACTCAATATCAGTTATACCTAAAGAGCGGTGTGCCACAATCCACATTAAGCACTATAATGAAATGTTCATATCCAAGTATGAAATTAAGAATAATTTATGAAATATGCGATGGCCTTGGAATTTCTCTCAATGACTTTTTCAATTCACCGCTTTTTGACAGAGGTAATATAGAAGATTAACAGAAAAACTGCTTTACCCTTTAACAAAAAAGAGTAAAGCAGTTTATTTTTATGCTTCAGTTATTTCATAGAACACAACTGCATGTGGGTTGAGAGTTTTGTTAAGAACAATTTTTCCGTTTTCAACCTTTACAGTTTCTTCTGTTGGAACAAGCTTTGAGCATTCGGTATATTTACTGTAAAGCTCGTTGAAATAAATATCTCTTGCCTCTTGGTTTTCAAGAGTGACTGTACTGTCAATTTCAGGGTCATCGGGTGACCAGTTGAAACAGTCGTTACCAATATTATAAGTTTTTCTGTCTTCAACCCATTCGTCAAAGTAATTGCAATCATCATCTATTGTATAGGTGGTGATTTTTACATTTTTTCCGTTGAATTGAGGGGCATTAATATTAAAGGTAAGCTGTACATCGTGCTTATAATCCAAATCGTTTTTAAAGTTATAAGCCATAATGTGAAGTGTGTTTGTTTCCTCGTTAAATGCGGAAACTGAATCAATTTCGCCACCGATTATAATACCTTTTTCCGTGGTTTCGGTACGTGCTAGCTTCGCACCCGCCATTTTAGCGGCATTTTTTGCAACATGGTAGCTTACTGTCGGGTTACCATCTAAAAGACCGTTTGAAAGGTATGACCAGGCTGAGAAATAATCGATGTCATTGTTGAACATCTGTGCAATAAGGCGAGCATCATAGGCTGCCTGATAAGTGTAACCACAGGTACGGCTTAAAAGCTCGTCATTATTTGCACCGCTGTTTACACCGCAGAGAATTCTACCTTCGTCAATACCGTAAATAAGGTCGGTTAAGCCGTTACTTTCTGCAACGTTTCTTATGTAAGCAATTGTTTCGGGGAGAGTATAACCATCGGTATATTCACCGGGAGTTGAATCATAGAAAGAAGCTGAAAGATATTTAATGGGTGAACCTGTTTTGCCTGTTTTATAGTTTTTACCCTTTGCACAATGCTCAATAAATATTGCTTCGTCCCAGACACCTTCTGTTACGGTCATTGAATGAGCACCAACAAAAACATCCTCGCCTAAAACATCAACAAGTGCCTGTGCGGTATAGTCATAAAGCTTGAAATATGCCTCGGCGCTTTCTTTTGCAAGGATTTCTTCATCCTCGCTGTCAGAGCCGACAAACCAATCATAGTTTTCGTATTCGGTCATAACACCGAAACGCCAGGTAAGGACCTCTTCCTTGCCGAATTCCTTAACAAGTGCTTCTGCAATTGCTTTTATGTAGTCATAATAAACATCATAGTCATCGGGGGGATAGCGGTTCATATTAAAGCCCACATCTGTAGCTGCTTTTTCGGAATATTTAAGCGGTACGCTGCCTAATTTGAGCATTGGTTTAGCACCCAATTCCACAACACCTTTGCAGTTTTCAATGAGAACTGTGAAATCGTAGTCATCTAAAACTGTTCTGTCAAGAGGGTCTTTGAATAAGTCCCGTGTTTCTGTACCACCTGAGCATTGCATAAACTGAACATACTCTACGAAATCAAAAATGTTATTTTCTTCATTTGCAGTTGCATTTACAAAGGGATTACCCTCAATGGACCATATGTTAACGTTACTTACAGGATTTGAAAGGGTTGTTCCTGTATGAGAAGCATCCACGCTAAAGGTGAACTGGTTGCGGTCACCGGAAATAATACCACCAACAGTTGAAAGAAACGTTATGATTAATGGTATAAGAACACTTAAAAATTTTGTTACAATTGCAGGCATAAAAGTTCCTCCTACTATCATTTACTGCCTATATATTGTTTGGCTTGAATATTATTTATTCTTCAATAGCAGCTTTCTTTGTGTTGATTTTATAAAGAATCTCAGAATCAAATTTCTTTGTTCTGTCGTATCTGAAAATACCGTTTAATTCCTGCTCAACATCGGTAAGCTGAGTGTAGCAGAAGCCAATCATTTTTGGGCAATCTATTAAAGCAGTGGTAAGTCCGTCATAACGGGCATAGAATTCCTCAAGACTTGTTGCGGCATTGCCGTAGCCCCAGGCTTTTTCACGGTCATTTTCCTCAAATTCTTTAAGTTCAACTCTAATACCGCCATATTCGCTCATAAATACAGGTTCGCCTTTCCAGGTCTGGCGGTGTCCTTGATGGTCAAAAAGAATGTTTTTGTTTGTAAGGTCTTCGTAATGACCTTTGAAAAGCTCGCAATCCTGATCGTAATCGTGAACGTCAAAAATATCTGTTTCAACGTGGAAATTACCGCTTGTGTCAATGCAGGGACGGGTTTTATCAAGGTTTTTAACAGTTCTGTAAACTATTCTTAAAATGTCATCATCCTGTTTTCTGCCGTTAATATCCCAAGTTTCGTTATAAGGACACCAACCGATAAGAGCAGGGTGGTTGAAATCTCTTTCAATTTCTTCTTCAATTTCAAGAAGGAAATATCTTAATGATTCAAAGTTAGTGTGGTCTGCACCCCAGTTGCCGTGCTCGCCCCAAACAATATAGCCTAATTCATCGCAATAGTGGAGGAAAAGAGGCTCGAAAATCTTCTGATGAAGCCTTGCACCATTAAAACCAACCTCCATTGAAAGAAGAATATCGTTTTTTAGAGCTTCTGCAGAGGGAGCAGTATAAATACCATCGGGGTAAAAGCCCTGGTCAAGAACAAGTCTCTGGAAAACGGGCTTTCCGTTAATGTTAACAGCGTTATCTGTAAGCTTAACCTCACGGAGACCGAAATAACTTGAAACTTCGTCACCGCCAAAGGAAAGGTTAAGGGAATAAAGTCCGCCCTTGCCAACTTCCCAAAGATGCTTTTCGGAAAGGTTAAGAGTGATAGTTGCAGTCTGACCGAGAGCTTCGGTTGAAGCGTTGCCTACCTCTTTGCCGTCCCAGAAAGCAGTTGCAGAGAATGTGCCGTTACCAACAAGCTCTGCGTGAATTGTGAGAGTGCCGTCTGTAATATTTGGATAGTATTTTACTGATTTAATATAGTTTTCGGGGCAGAATTCCATATAAACAGTCTGCCAGATACCTGTTGTTCTTGTGTAGTCGCAGTCGTGGGAATAAACGAGCTCACTTTGTTTACCGCGTGCCTGAAGAGGTGAACGGGTATCGTCCTGAGCGCATACTGTAATTACATTTTCGCCTGCTTTGAGGAATTTTGTTGCATCAATTCTGAAAGAGGTGTAACCGCCGAAATGCTCGCCTGCAAATTCACCGTTAACATAAACACTTGCGTGGAAATCAACTGCGCCAAAAATGATGAATGCTTTGCCTTTTAATTGTTCTTCTGTGATTTCAACAGTTCTTTTGTACCATACTGCTGACATAAAGTCTTTATAGCCAATGCCTGAAAGCTCACTTTCGGGACAGAAAGGAACATTAATTTTCTTTGAAAAATGAGCATCAACATCAAAAAGCTTTCTTTCTTTTCCGCTATCACCAAAGTCAAATTCAAAATCCCATTCACCATTGAGAATTAAATAATCATTTCTTTTAAAATTCGGATTCGGATGTTCGTTTCTTGGTATCATAAAAAACTCCTCATTTCTTCAAGTATATCAATAGTACCGCAATATCGGCAGGAGAAACACCGCTTATTCGTGATGCCTGACCAATAGTTTCGGGTTTGATTTTCTTTAATTTTTCTCTTGCTTCAAGGCGAAGATTCTGAACATCATCATAATCAATGCTTTCGGGAATCTTCTTAACCTCAAGGCGTTTTTGTTCTTCAACCTGAGCTAATTGACGTTTTATATAACCTGCATATTTAAGGTTGATTTCAACCTGTTCGAAAACCTCTCGGGGAAGGTCAGGACGCTTTTTATCAAAGGGTGTAAGTAGCTTATATGAAAGCTGAGGTCTTTTGATAAGCTCTGAAAGTCTGCAACCTGTAACGGTTGGTGCAGTTCCTGCTTCTTCAAGAACTTTTGAGAGCTCTTCCGATGGAGGAATAGTGATTTTTGAAACTCTTTCGGTTTCTTCTTCAATAAGCCGTTTCTTTTCCTGAAGCTTGTCATATCTTTCCTGACTTATAAGACCGATTTCATAGCCCATTTCGGTAAGTCTTAAATCTGCATTGTCCTCTCGGAGAATAAGGCGGTATTCACTTCGGGAAGTCATCATTCTGTATGGGTCACGGCAACCCTTTGTAACAAGGTCATCAATAAGAGTGCCGATATATGATGTGCTTCTGTCAAGAGTGAATGGCTCTTTGCCTTGCACCTTTCGGGCGGCATTGATACCTGCCACAAGACCCTGTGCGGCGGCTTCTTCATAGCCTGATGAACCATTGAACTGACCTGCACCGTAAAGTCCTGAAAGATTTGTGAATTCCAGGGTGGATTTAAGGGCGAGAGGGTCAACGCAATCATATTCAATAGCATAAGCAGTTCTCATTACCTTAACATTTTCAAGACCCTTTATGCTCTTTAAGATTTTTAACTGAACATCCTCGGGAAGAGATGAGGAAAGACCCTGAAGATAAAGCTCTTCCGTACGAAGTCCGCAAGGCTCAATGAATACCTGATGCCTACCTTTTTCTGCAAAGCGGACAATCTTATCTTCAATGCTTGGGCAATATCTCGGGCCAACGCCCTCAATTTTGTTGGAATAAAGGGGAGAGCGATGAAGATTATCAAGAATAACCTGCTTGGTATCTGCGTTTGTATATGTAATATGGCAGATTGCCTTGTTTTCTAAAACACCATCGGGAGTTTCAAAGGAGAAAGGTGTGATTTCCTCGTCACCGATTTGTTCTTCGAGTCCTTCAAAATTAACACTGTTTCTGTTAACTCTCGGTGGAGTGCCTGTTTTAAAGCGTCTTAAGGGTAAATCTAATTTCAAAAGAGATTCAGAAAGCTCGTTTGACGGGAACATTCCGTCAGGACCGCTTTCATATGAAACATCGCCTACATAGACCATACCTTTAAGGAAAGTGCCTGTTGCAATAATAACGCATTTTGCGGTGTATTCTGCTTCAAGCTTGGTTGAGAAGACCCAATCACCGTCTTCATTCTTTTCGAGAGAAACAATTTCACCCTGCTTTAAATCAAGATTTTCTTGGTTTTCAAGGCAATGCTTCATATATTCCGTGTAATCACGGCGGTCAATCTGCGCTCTTAAAGAGTGAACCGCAGGGCCTTTACCCAAGTTGAGAATACGGCTCTGAATTAAAGTTTTATCTGCGGCTTTTCCCATTTCACCGCCAAGAGCATCAATTTCGCGGACAAGATGTCCCTTTGATGTACCACCAATGGATGGGTTGCAAGCCATATTGCCAATCCAGTCAAGATTAACTGTGAAAATAACAGTTTTTGCACCAAGCCTTGCGGAAGCAAGAGCAGCTTCAATACCTGCGTGACCTGCACCGATAACTGCAACATCATAATTTCCTGCAAAATATTTCATATAGATTCCTTACTTAATAAACTTAATATGTCCGTCTTCTCTTTCCTTAAAAGGCGGTTTTTCGTTGGGATAACCCAAAGACATTCCTAAAATGAAATGCCAATCCTGCGGAATATCAATAATTTCTTTCCATTTCTTTGCACCCTCTTCATCATCAAAGAGAGCACCAAGAGAAGCTATCATACAAGACCCGAGACCTAAAGAATGTGCCGCAAGAGCAATGTTTTCTGCCATAAGTCCGCCTGACATTCCGTCTTTTGTGGGAGCAACGATAAAAATGAACGCAGGCGCATTGTGATAAACGGGGCGCAAATTCCAGCCTGTGTAAGCAGGTGTGTCCCATCCCACAATATCTTTGAAATCTCTGTTCATTTCTTCCAGTCTTTCACGATTGGTTAAAACTCGTAAATAGCAAGGCTGGGAGTTTCTTCCGCTTGGGGCACGGATTGCCGCATCAAGCACAACCTGAAGAAGCTCATCGGGAACTTGTTGGTCTGTATATTCACGGATTGTTTGCCGTGACATAATATTTTCAATAACAGGATTCATTTTGTGTCACCTTTTTCCTCTGCAATAAGTGAAAAGTAGCCATTGGCAATAGAATTGTTGATTTTAGTTTCAGTTGTTAAAGACGTTTCAATTTTTTTATCAATTTCATCGCCAACAATTATTTCAATCATTTCTGTTCTTTTTTCGTTGAAATAGGTGCTTTTTGTGTCAGCATCACCGCGCAAAACAAGGAAAATATATTCATCTGTACCGATAACTGTTGCACGGCGGGATTCAGTATTTTTTACTTTTTCAAAGAATCCGGGTGGATAGCTTGTGTCATCCTTGTGGAGAACAACGGTCTGAACAGAGCCCTGATAACCCGATTCTGCAAGGAAATCTGCAGCTTGTTCCATATTCTGTTCGCCGGCGTTCACCATAGCAGACATATTCTGGAATTTGAGGATAAGCGCTTCCTTTTCTGTTTCATTGATTTTTACCGTTTGACCGTTAATGTTAGTTTGAGTGAAATAGCCTGTAATAGCTTGGAAAACAATATAATTTGTTTTAAATTGAGCATAAAGTCGAGTTAAAGGAATTTCTTCCTCACCGCCTGTTCCGTAGTAGTGAACAAGCAAAGCTTCGCGGAAACTGTCTGCAGTGAAAATTTTAGTAAGAGTTTCTTTTGTTACACCGATTTTAGTGTAATATTCTCCGTAAATTCTCCAATAAGCATTAACTTTTTCAGAAACAGCCGCTTTTTCTGCAGTAGAAAGTTTTACCCCTTGAGAATGGGCAAGTGAATTTGTTTTAAAATATGTTTCGGCATAGGTTGTTGCTTTTTCTTTTAAGGATTTTAAAGGTACATCCACGCCTAAATCCACAACTGCTTTGTCGAGGAAATATGTGAAAACATCGTCGCTTATTTCAACACCGTTTATTTCCATAGCAGTTCCCTTATGGGTAAGAGAGCAACCCGAAAAAATAAGAGTAGAAATTAAGCAACAAATTGATAATATAACTGATAAAATTCTTTTGGTTTTCATATTCCACTTCCAAAAAATATTTAAATTTTTTTACATAAATATACATAATACAGTATAGCAGAGTTGTTTTGTTAAAACAAGTATAAAAGATGAACATTTTCAAATAATAAATTTGAAAATGGAGGTATCATTATGGAAAAAGAAAGGCAGAAAAAACAACGTAGGATTGCAAAAATTAATGGAGTAAAAATAGTTAATGCGGAAAACTCAAAAAAACAGCAGGAAAAACCACAAAAGGATGCAACCGCAGGAACAAGAAACCTTATTTGGTTAATTGATAAAGATAATCTGGAGCTGTAAAAAAGGACTGTAAAAGACGAAGAGTTTTTTACAGTCCGAATAATTTATGCGCCTAAATTTTCATTGTTTTTCCTTACATATTCATAAACCGGCTCAAGCTTTTCTTTTGTGAGAGGGTAGAAGAATTTGTAAAGAATAAATACAAGGGTATATGTGATTGCAGGAATGAGAGTGCAAACTGTTAAGATGCCTTCGCTTATACCGTCAACAAAACCTGCATTTGCCATTGTTTCTGCTTCGTAGCCAACTTTGCCGAGGAGAATAAGTCCGCCGTAGTCTGCGGCAGTCTGACCAAGCTTTCTGCAGAAGGTGTAAACCGCGTAAACTGCGCTTTCGTTTTTAATTCCTGTTTTATAAAGCTGATAGTCAATAACATCTGCAACAATTGCCCAGTTTGTGATGGATACGAAGGAATAACCAAAGCCGATAACAAACTGCATTGCGAGGAAGAGCCAAGCCTGGTCGGGAGCGGGTTTAATGAAGAATGTGGCAACTGCCGCCGCAGCCGCAACAAAGGAAGTAACACCGCAAATCTCTTTTTTACCGTATTTCTTAACGATTTTTCCTGAGAAAGGAAGCATAAGAACAAGGGGCGCATACTGTGCGATTGTTCCCATAACAGAAAGAGAAGTGTCGCAGAAATAGTTTTTGTAAAGGTATTGGTTAAGGGAGTTGAATTGAAGCTGACCGCTTATAAGAATACCTGTAATTGCAAGAACTACGAAAGGTTTGCTCTTAAGCATACCGCCGTAAATTTCTTTCATATTTACTTTGGGTTCTGCTTCTGAGGGAACTCTTTCTTTTGTCATACCGAAGCAAGCGTAGTAGAAAATAATTGAAAGAATGCCCATTACAAGAGCGAACTTGAACATACCGGGACCATCTGCAACATTATAGGTTGAGCCGTCTGCGGCAGTAACTGTTGTGTAAATAAGGAAAGGCGCTAAGAGGGCAGGTGCAGCACCGCCAACACCGCTACCGATTGTGCGGAAAGTGGAAAGAAGAGTTCTTCCGTCAGGGTCATCGGTAATAACAGAGGCAAGGGAGCCGAAAGGCACATTCATACCTGTATAAAGCATACCGAATGCGATATATGTAATATATGCGAAAACGAGAAGTAACAAAGGATTTGTTGTGTATGAAGAAACATCAATAAAACACAAAATCTGTGAAAGAGCAAGTGGTATTGCCAACCATTTAAGATAGGGTCGGTATTTGCCGTCTTTATTAGGTTTCTTTTTTGCAACAATTGCACCCCACATAGGGTCGTTGATTGCATCCCAGAGACGAGTGAAAAGGAAAAGGTTAGCAACCTTGCTTGTGGGTATTTTCAGAACGTCTGTGTAGAAAACTTTAAGATACGATGATACATAGGTGAGAAGGAAAAGGTTTCCGCCATCACCCAGCATATAACCGATACCTTCACGAACTCCTATTTTATTTGGGTGTTCTTTTTTTACGGTTTCTGTTGCCATAATTTCAACTCCTCAAAAATTAATCCAGTGCCTGATAATTTACTGCAAGACCGCCTTCACTTGTTTCGCGGTAGTGGTGTTTTAAGTCCTTACCTGTCTGATACATTGTTTCAACAACGGTGTCAAACTTAACCTTTCTTGTTGATGTAAGGAAGTTCGCAAGTGAAAGCGCGTTTATTGCTCTCATTGCCGCAACTGCATTTCTTTCAATGCAAGGTATTTGAACAAGTCCGCAAACAGGGTCACAGGTAAGTCCGAGATAATGCTCCATAGCATTTTCTGCGGCATATTCAATCTGGTCTAAATCCATGAAATGAAGCTCTGCAAGTGCCGCCGCTGCCATTGAACAAGCTGTGCCGATTTCTGCCTGACAGCCGGCTTCTGCACCGCTGATGCTTGCATTCTGCTTAACAACATTTCCGACAATACCTGCTGCCGCAAGTGCTTTTGCAATTTCAAAATCCGTGAAGCCTTTTTTCTCCTGCATATAGAAAAGAACTGCAGGGAGAACACCCGATGCACCGCAGGTGGGCGCGGTTGTGATTGTTCCGCCACCTGCATTTTGTTCGCTTGCCGCATAAGCATAAGCGCAAACAAGTCTGTTTTCACGTGTTTCGGGGGTTTCGTCCATATGGCGTTGAGCATAGAGATATTTTGCTTTTCTCTCAACCTCAAGTCCACCGGGAAGAATACCCTCCATTGCAAGACCTTCTCTTACAGTCATTTTCATTTGTTCCCAGACTGATTTAAGGAACATAAAAATAGCTTCGCCCTCATAGTTTGCAACATAATCGCTTAAACGAAGATGGTGCATAAGGCAGTATTCTTTAATTTCATCAAAATTCTTCTGAGGATAAACCTCGGGAGCAGTAACTGCAGGAACACCCTCTATTCTGATTTCACCGCCACCGATACTCATAGCTCTTACATTGGCGATTTCATTTTTATCGCTATCATAAACTATAAAATCAAGAGTGTTAGGGTGGGGTAAATCTTTTTCTTCTGTATTAAGTACAATTTCATTGGGAGCAGAAATAGTTTCTTTGAGAACCTTATCTGTGCCGTGGCCCTCACCTGTGAGCGCAAGTGAGCCGTAAAGAATTACCTTTATAAAAGAGGCATCAGGATAGTTTTCATTAATATATTCTGCGGCATACTGAGGACCCATTGTATGTGAGCTTGAAGGTCCTTTACCGATTTTATAAAGCATTTTTAAGGATTGCATATTGTACCTCCGCCAATTAAGATGTCATCAATATATATTGCCGCAGTTTGTCCGGGTGCGGCGGCTCTCTGAGGTTCTTGGAAAACAATTTTTCCCATATTGTCCGTAAGAGTGAGTGTTGCTTTTGCAGGTCTTGCGGCACAACGGATTTTCACTTCGCATCGGAACTTGTTTTCAGGTGCTTTGCCCGATAAGAAATTAATATCTTTTATATATATTTCTTCTTTGAAAAGCTCGTTGTTGTCACCGATAATTACGGCATTGTTTTTTGCATCAATGGAAAGCACATACATCGGTTTACCGAATGCACCAAGACCTTTTCTCTGACCAATGGTATATTTGTAAATTCCCGAATGCGTGCCTAATTTTTCACCGCTTGAAGAAAGAAAGTCACCGGGAGTTGCTTTGGGGTTGAATTCTCTTTCAATAAAAGAAATATAGTCATTATCGGGGATGAAGCAAACCTCCTGACTGTCCTTCTTTTCGGCAACAGGAATACTATTATCTGATGCCAACTGACGAATTTCGGGTTTTGATAAATCTGCAATAGGGAAAATAACGTGAGAAAGAATGTGTTGATTAAGACCGCATAAAAAATAACTCTGGTCCTTGCTTGATGGATTCCTTTTTATATAGTAAACTCCGTTTTCATCTTTCACAATATTTGCGTAATGCCCTGTTGCAAGAAGGTCGCCACCCTGAGCGAGAGTATATTCCAGAAGCTTTCCTAATTTAACATTCGGATTGCACATAACGCAGGGGTTAGGTGTTCTGCCTTCGAGATACTCGTTACAGAAATAATCAGTAACCTTTTTGAATTCTTCTCTCATATCGAGAACATCAAGAGGAATATTCAATGTGTCTGCAACGGCTTTGGCATCCTCAATATCTTTATCTGCAAGATTATCGGGCTTAAGGCGCAAGGTAACGCCACGGACATTGTACCCGCGTTCTTTTAAAAGTATTGCCGCAGCGGCAGAATCAACACCGCCGCTTATGGCTACAAAAACCGTTTCGGACATACATATTCTCCTGAAAATTACTTCTTTAAAAATAATAACATAGCTATATGAAAAAATCAAACTGTATGTATTATTATTTGTAAAAAATATTTCTTTTTTGCAAAAAAGAGAAGAAAAATCCACTTGCATTTTTCTGCTTTTTGGTGTAAAATAATACCATTGATATATTCGGGGTATATGTGCTATTTTGTAGAAAATTATTTTTTGTAATCTACAGAATTACAGATGTATCAATAGTTTTAAGGTAAATGTGGAAATGAATTTCGCATCAGCGGAAGTACGAAAGGATGGATTTTTTTGTCAGCGGATTTGCATTGCCATACTCGATTATCTAACGGCTCTCTCGGTATTGAAGATTTAATTATACTTGCGAAAAAGCGCGGTGTTTCAACAATTGCCATTACCGACCATGACTGCCTTGCGGGTACGGTAAGAGGTAAGGTTATCGGTGAAAGGCACGGAGTTACTGTTATTCCCGGTGTTGAGCTTTCGGGAACGGACAAGGCTACGGGTCAGGAAATACATATGCTTTGCTATAAGCCCGATTTCCCTGACAGACTTGAAGGTCTTTGCCGTCGCAGTTCGCTTATCAGAAAAAAATCATCTCATATTATGATGCTTAAAGCCGCTCAGCGTTATCCCATAACTCCTGAGTTTGTTGTTAAATGTGCATCAGGTTCAACAAATATTTTCAAAATTCACATTATGCAGGCTCTTATGGAGATTGGCTATACTGACAGAATTTACGGCGACCTTTATAAAAAGCTTTTCTCTTCAGATGTTGAGGGTAATATTAATAATGTTCCCGAATATGAAGATATTTTTGACGTTCTTAAACAGATTCACGAAGCAGGCGGTATAGCAGTTCTTGCTAACCCCCAGCGTTGCAAGAATAAAAATCTTGTAGATGAGCTTGTTAAAGCAGGTCTTGACGGTATTGAGGTTTATTCTCCCGAGCTTTCTGATGAGGAAAAGGCAGAATTTATCAAATACGCAAAGAAAAACAAAATTCTCACAACAGGCGGTTCAAATTTCAAAGGGCTTTATAATAAAATGGTGGTTTCCGTTGGTGACTGTGATTTGCCCGATGAATGTGTTCAAGAGCTTAACACGTATAAAACAAGAAAGAAAAAAGCAGAAAGAAAAGCTGCCGCTAAGGCTGAAGAATAAAACATAATAAAAATTTATCAGGTGATTGGAATTTTTGGAATTCTAATCACCTGATTTTTAGTTTGTTTTAATTAAAAATTTTTCCCAATCCGCTAACGAAGAAGCAGGAGATTTTTTCAAGTATATTGTCAGCATTTTCTTTTTTGGGGTCAAAATGCTTTTCAGAAGAGGTGGCAGTCGGTGTGAATTCAATGTTATCTAAACTGATATTACCGTCCGTGCCCTCGGGAGAGGTGAAGCAGAATTTAAGTTCTTTTACCTCGTTAAGCTTTTCGTTCCCGTGACCTATACCGCAGTCGTTACCTCTGAAATAAAGTCTGTTAAGGTTAAGGGTTACAGTATGCCACTGGTTGTCGGCAGGGATTACCGCATAATTGCTTTTTGTTTCGGAAACGGCAGCAGAATACCACACAAAAGAATTTTTATATAGCTTCAAGCTATCAAAGGTTATATCCTCTGAGCCGTTATTGCGAACTGAGAAGGTTATAGTGCCGTATGTGCTGTAATCGGTATCAATATCCTTGAAATTAAAAACTTTGTTCTTTTCATTTGCATTTTCAAATGTAAGAACAGGCTTAACACAGAATTCGGAAGCAGAGCCTTTTATATCAATGAAGCCTTCTTTATTGAATTCAATACCTGCATTCTCCGCATCCCAGGTGGGATAAAAATCTGTATATGTATCATCCTCGTTGTGCCAAACAGTTTCGTCTTCGCACTCTGCCCAAGGTTTTTCCACCCAATAATGCGTACCGATAGCGTTATCTGTAACAAATGGGCAAACAGGGAAAAGAGCTTTTCCGTTTAATGAAGAGTAAAGATTAGCGTTACCATTAGTTAAATAGTAGGCGTAGGTTGCGGATTTTGGTTCTTTAACGGAATCGCTCCAAATCCTGACGGTATCTTTATCAATTATTTCTGCATTAGCTTTAACATAAATACCGTCTGTACCGCAAACTGCAAAGCCTTCTAAAACTTCATTATTTGAAGTGAGAGTGTCGCCGTAGTTTTCCATTGTTACATAAATACCGTCGTCTTTAATTTCTGTTTTCTTTGGTGTTGCGGTAGTATATGTATCACTTTTTCCGTAAACAAGACCCAGTGCTGCGGTGGTCATTCTTTCGCCAACCTCTTTCTTGCTTTCGGGGTGAATATAGCCAACTTCCTTAAGGTATGTTATTGGTATATCATAAACAGAAACTACCGCACGGGAGTCTTTTTCCTCCTTCTGCATTTCGGTAAAAGAGATGTTTCTGTTAAGGAAATAATTGTTATCACCATAATTATATGAGACAAGTTGAGTATATACAATGGGTAATAATCCGTTTTTGTAAGAGAAAAGCTCCGTATAGGATTTTTGCAAAAGCGAGAAGGAAGCGGAATAGTTTTCATCGGTTAAACCGAACATTAAATCAGTTTCACCCTGATACCAAACCATACCTGATAATCTGAAATGCCTAAGTGCTTCAATTCTCAGATTATAGTTTACGGTCATATCGTGATAAAGGCTTCGGTTATCATCGAGCCATTTATCCTTTTCGATATATCTTTCACGGGCTATAAGGTCATCCTTTACCTTTTTGTCAGAGTCAATTGCTTCTCTTGAAAGCCAGGAGGCAATAGATGTGCCACCTAAAGAAATGTTGAGAACACCGACGGGCATATCAAGTTCTTTTTGGAGCTTATCAGCAAAGAAATATGCTACCGCACTCATACCGTAAATTTCTTCGCTTTCACCGGTAATCCATTTGGAATCGGGAATATCTTTAAGGGGTGATGACGGAATTTCTTTAGTTCCGTCAAGCTCTTGATAAAAAGGAGTAATAAGAACTCTCAGATTTTTGGAGAGAGGCTTTTTTTCTTCCATCCATTTTCTTCCGATTTTTGCTTGACCCAAGGGGTATTGCATATTGCTTTGCCCTGAAGCCAACCACAATTCACCGAAAACAACATTTTTCAGTGTTGCAAATCTTTTGTTTTCTTCTTTTACAACAATGGTGTATTCTTCATAACTGCCTTCGGGAGCAGTAAAAGAAATTTCAAAATTGCCGGATTTATCGACCTTTTCGGAAGCTTTTGCAACAACTTCTTTTTTACTGTTGATAAGTTCAACGGATATTTCTTTTTTTTCGGTACTCGTACCTGCAATAACAACCTCTTCTTTTTGTTTAAAGAGCATATTATCTGTATAAAAACTGAGAAGGTACGGTGTTTTTTGCGGTACTGTTGCAAATGCAGGGGTAACACAAAGTGTAGTTAAAATCATAGCGAGTACGATTGATAATAATCTTTTTTTCATTTTTTTACCACTTATTTTCTACATATTCGCAGAATGCGTACATATCCTTGATTTCGAGCTTGGTTCCGTCATCGAGAGTAACGTCACCGCTCCAGAGGCCGTGAACCTGATGAGTGTGCATTCTTGCAACGCCAACATTCATATCGGAATGCTGGTCAAAGAAGGGCTTCATTGTAAGGTTAAATCTGCCGTCCTCGGAAATGAATTTCCAATCGTTCATATATTTATCAGGTTTGGGGAAGGTTTCAACATCAACCGCACCGAATTTATGAGCTTTTCCGTCATAGAAAAGGCAGGTTTCAGTTGCGTTGCTTTCGTCACCGATTGCCCAGGTGATTTCAAAGCCAAAGATGTGTTTTTTGCCCTCTTCATCGGTTAAATAGGTTGAGCCGTTACCCCAATACCAAACCATTCTGTGAGGAGTATTAACTCTGCCCCAGTCAAGAGCACAGAAAGTATTTTCTTTTGAGAATTCCCAAACCTCGTCACCGTATTTGAATGTACCACCGCAAGGCATACAGTTCTGTTTAGTTGTCATAAAATATTTTGTTAGTGCATTTTCGAAGGGGAGAACTGTTGTGATGTTTTCAAGACCGGGCATAATGTCCATCTGAAAATTGCATTCAACCATTTTACCCTTAACCGGCATTTTAAAATAAAGTGTTCTTGAATTTTCTTTTGTATCAAAATCAAGCTCTGCTTTGCCCACTTTTGCTTTAAATCTGTTAGGAGCATCGCCTCTTGCAGGGAGAATATATTTGTTATTGCCTCCAAGGAAAAGTGCAAAAGCATCAGCGAGAACCTTGCCGTTTTTAATATCAATAAGCTTTGCCGCCGCATAGCCACCAACGGAAATATTAGCAAAACTAATCTGAACGGAATAATCCTTATTACCTAACTGATAGAAGTCCCATTCTTTTTTTCTTATGTTGGGTTTTGAGAAAGAACGCTCATAATCGAACACATTATGCCTTGCCCAACCCTTTGCGAGAAGAGCGCCGTCGGAAGAAAGAAGAGGAGTTCTTTCAGTATATTCTGTTTGCTTTGAAGGCTCTTTCCATTCATTAAATGGTATATAAGTTCTTTTTGTTTCGTTACTCATTAATAACACTCCCAAAAGAAGATTTTTTATAATCTAATTGTAACAGATTATAATATTGGTTTTCAATTGTATTTATGTAAAAAAAGCAACCCGGATTTTTGTCCGAGTTGCTAAAAGTTGTCAGCCGTTAAGAGCTTCCCATATGATTCTGAAAATATCAAGAGAACCAAGTAATCTTACAAGGTTATCGGGAATAAAGCTTGCCATTTCCCAGAAATCTCTGAAATCTTTGTCTTCAGGTGTTGTATCAACAGGAGCATCTTCATATTCAAGAAGGAATGCCTGTGTATAAACGATACCGCCAACACCGAAGATTTCAGCTCTTACATAGCTACCGATATTTGCAGCATAGTCATCAAGGTCAATGGAGTCGCCGTAAGCGATTGTGTTACCATTTGCAATCCAACGAATGCAAAGATCATCTTCAACATCAAGAGTGATTGTATCGTCTGCTTCATCAACTGTTACTGCATTGATATAGGGAGCTTCAACATCAAGAGGAGCTTCATATTTTGCATCGTAGTCTTCAACCTGGCGAGCGAGAACATCCTCTGCAATTGCTTTTGCTTCTTCATCACCGTTTTCAAGGAGATAGTTGCAGATTTCTTTAAGCTCTTCGTTGTTACCGAGCTTTTTACTTGCAGCAAAGAATGCGCCTGTGCTCATTGCAGTTTTAAGATTATCAACTGTGTTTTCGGGCATAAGCATCATTGTGTAGCCTGTGTATGCGGCATCAACGCTATGAGCGTCACTTGTTGCAATACCGAGAACATTTCTTCCTTCGGGAGCAAGGTTCATAAGAAGAATATCCCAGAGCTTTCTGTCAAAGCGTGTTCTGGAGTCGCCCTTGCTGTTCATATCAATACCCATACAGGTGGGGTATTTTCTGAGAAGGCTTGTGAATTTATCGATGTAGTATTTATACATTGCGTCGCTGTAATCGTAAGCATCTGCAGTGCAGTCCTCATCACGAGCATTTGTATATTCACCGGGATGGTTGATAACGGAAAGACCACCGAGCTCATCAACTGCCTTGATAGGTGTTTCATAGTCGCTTGTACCGCCGAGAAGACCGTTACCATAATCTACGAACCATGTGTTAACGTGAGCATTGTTAAGAGAAGAGGGGTTCTGTTCGTTGGCAAAGGGAACGCGGAGCATTTTCTGACCAACAGAACCGTCTTCGAATGTCTGATAGTAATAATCGCCACCGTTTTCAGTAACAACATCGTAACGGTCGCCTTCAAATGTAAGTCCGCCTTCGGGATTAAGAACAACCATTTCTGTGTTGGGATTTCTCATATCAACGAAAACCTTAAGAGCGGGGATTACCTGCTGTTCTGTCCAGGAATAGCTTGTAAGACCGTGGTCAGAAACTGCATATACATCAAAACCATATTTATAGTTGATTTCGAGCATATCCTTGAGAGAATCTCTGCCATCAGATGCAGTTGTATGAGTGTGAAGGTCAGATTTATATTGGTCCCAGGACCAATCAACATCTGCATAAGGGTTTACGATTGTGTAATCTCTGTCAGCACCTGCTGCATAACCTACAGTTGAAAGCACACCTGAAAGCAAAGCAACAACGCAGATAACAGCGAGAACTTTTTTTGTCATTTTCATTTATATCACCTTTCTTTATGTTGTTTATTTTATAAACTCTTTTTTATTTATTAATTTTTCAAGGGCTTCTTCTCTTGTGATTTTGCCGTTATTGGCATCTGTCATAAGCTGAACATCGTGGTCGCGGAGCTTGTAGAATGCCCAACAAACGCAACCTAAAGCAACACCGATAGCAGGAACCATTATAAAGAGGAACCATAAGCCGTCAAGAGTTTCGGGTGATTGAGTAATCCCCATTTCTTTGAGCTGGTCAAAGTTTTCAGCGGCAGAAACATCCTTCCACTTGATAACACCTAAAAGGAACAAATAGAGTGCAGAAGAGATTGCGCCTGTAAGCTTTGTCACAAAGGTCTGAATTGAGAAGGTAATACCTTTTGCTTCAATACCTGATTTGAATTTGCCGTATTCAGCGCAGTCAGGTGTGAACATAAACATCATAACACCCATAATGCTCTGAGGAATTGCACGGATAACATAAAGAGTAACAATAAGCCAGATGTTGCTGTAGCCTAAAAGCCACATTACAATACTTAATGCGATAGTTGCAAATCCGCAGAACATAAAAATCTTCATCTTGTCGAGCTTTTCAACCATTTTGGGAACAAGTAAGGAGAAGATAAGAGCCGGTACTGCAGAAAGAGCCATAACTACCAGACTGAATTGTGAGTTTTTGAAAAGATAGAAAGCGACAATCAATGTCATTTGTCCTGCTATATTAGCACCGCTGTAGAAGAAAATGCCACCATAATAAATAAGCAGGTTTTTGTTTGAGAAGAGATATTTGAACATCTTTCTCACGGTGAAGCTTTCGTCTTGCTCGCCGCCGCAACGCTCAACACCGTTTTTGCAGATAAAGCTCATTGTGATAAGAGCAACAACTGCGATGATGATTGAAACTGTGCTATAGCTGAAGCCGATACCTTCACCTGCAAGAACTGTTGCAAGAATGGTTGAAAGGCCTGAACCGGCACCACCCCAGATACTCTTATAAGACTGAAGAGCGGTTCTTTCATCAAGTCGCTCTGTCATAGCCGTAACCATACCGTAAATTGGAACATCGCAAAGGGTATAAGCAGTATCCCAAAGAATATATGTTATTGCATACCAGGCAAGCTTGAAGGCCTCACTGCCGTCCTTTGGCATTGAGAAAAGCAATACCGTTGAAACAGGAATGGCGATTAAAGAAATTTTAAGCCAGGGCATAAATTTCTTTCCGCTTTTGAAACGTACCTTATCAAATATGCAACCGAAAATTGCATCGTTAACCGCATCCCATATTTTTATAAGCAGGGTTATACCTGCGGCTTTTTCAACATCAATACCCTGAAAAAGAAGTGCCGTTGTCAGAATTGTTGTTACAAGAGTGTAAATCATATTCTGACCGGTAAAGTATATGTAATAACTTTTTCTTTCCTTGTTGGTCGTCTGCCATAGGGGATTTTTATTCACTTTTTCTTTTGTCAAGCGCATCACTCTCCAATACCCCATACTAAGTTATATTATATTGTAATACTTTACCAAAACAAAAACAAGTAACAAGTTTAATGAATTTTGTATTATATTTATGTGCAAAAAACAAAAAACGGAACTGCCGAAACAGTTCCGTTTAAAATTATTTTTTAGATGAACCAACCTTATTGAGCACAG
Source organism: Acutalibacteraceae bacterium (assembly GCA_045606545.1). Classification (GTDB taxonomy): domain Bacteria; phylum Bacillota; class Clostridia; order Oscillospirales; family Acutalibacteraceae; genus DTU089. Next base: position 27,773 of record JAZUSD010000053.1, read on the forward strand.
AAACGCTACCGATGATGATACCGACAACGATGAAGATACCAACCATACCTGCGCCTGAGCAAAGAAGAGCTTCGCCGATATTTTCTGTTGTGAAATGAAGACCTTCAACTGTACCTGCCTGAGCAGTTGCCTGTAAAAGCATATTTAACATAATTGCTACCTCCTATCAGTTTCCAAAGAAGTTAAGAATCATACCACCGGCGATAACGGAGGCAACCTGACCTGAAACGTTAACACCTGTTGCGTGCATAAGAAGGAAGTTCTGATTATCAGCCTCAAGACCGAGCTTGTGAACAACACGGGAGCTCATTGGGAAGGCAGAGATACCTGCAGCACCAATCATGGGGTTGAATTTCTTGCCTTCGGGAAGGAAAATGTTTAAGATTTTTGCGAAGATAACACCACCTGCAGTGTCAACAACGAATGCTACAAGACCAAGACCGAGAATGAGTGCAGTTTCTTTTTTAAGGAATGCTTCTGCATTCATATTTCTTGCAACTGTGATACCAAGGAGAATTGTAATAAGGTTTGCAAGAACCTTCTGAGCGGTTTCTGAAAGGGAGTCGAGAACACCGCATTCTCTGATAAGGTTACCGAACATAAGGAATCCGATAAGAACTGCAGACTGAGGAGCAACCACACCTGCGATAACTGAAACCACGATGGGGAAGAGAATTCTTGTTCTCTTAGAAACTGATTTACCTTCGTATTTCATACGGATTTTACGTTCTTTTTTAGTTGTGAGAAGCTTGATAACAGGTGGCTGAACAATGGGCACAAGAGCCATATAAGAATATGCCGCAACGATAATAGCACCGATATACTGTGAACCCAGCTCAGATGCAACGAAGATTGATGTGGGACCGTCTGCCGCACCGATGATAGCAATAGATGCAGCTTCGTTTATGGGGAAGAAGAATGAAGCAACGAAGAGAGTAAAGAAAATACCAAACTGTGCCGCTGCACCGAAAATCATAAGCTTCGGGTTTGAGAGCAGAGGACCGAAGTCAATCATCGCACCGATACCGATGAACAGAAGCAAGGGGAAAAGCTCGTTTGCAACACCTGCATTGTAAAGAACCTCAATTGCACCGTGTTCGGAAATAACACCCTCTGTAAGAGCAAGGGGAAGGTTAACAAGAATTGTACCAAAGCCCATAGGTAAAAGGAGAGTAGGCTCCATATCCTTTGCAATTGCAAGGTAAATAAGAAGTCCGCCGATTGCCCACATGATGAGCATAGGAATGATTTCAGAAGTAAAATCCATTCCCATTACGGCTTCAAAAATACTTACAATTTTTAAGCCGAAATCCATTAAAGTTTCCATATTTTTCCTTCTTTCAGTTTATTTAAAACAAATTTCATTCAACAATTCCTTCGAGGAAGTTTGTTTCCTTAACATTAAGCTCTCTGTCGATACGGAATGTTTTGGTTTCGTGCCTGCCGATATCAAACCAGAAACCGTTATCGAAGAGCTTTGACATAATGTAACAACGAGTGGATTCAATACCCTTTGTTTCATAAAGTCTTATGATAAGGTCTCCGCTGCCATCCTCACAGCGTTTAAGAGCAGTAATGAGAACATTGTCAGCATTTGTGTAAAGGAAAGAATCCTTCTGTGAAAGCTCACCCTTATGATAGCTTTCGGGAACTGCAACAACATTGTTATTGAAAAGATGTGCTTCCTTAACAATATCGCTGTTTTCTGCTTCGCCGGCGTGAAGATAAATGCCGTAAGAGAAACGATTGAGACCTTCGTCGGTGAAGTTGAAGTTTGCATCGGGTCTGTAGGAATAGTGGTCTGCGAAAATTACATTTCTCAATGCAGTAAGTCTTAATTCTGCACCGGGACAGTCATAGCTGTATTTAGAATCGCTCATTACAGAAAGACCGAAGCGTTGTCCGTCTTTTGAAACAGTAATATCTGCCCAGTTGAGAGCAACCTCTTCATCACCGTCGCAAGGACGTTTAATGAAGCTGTTGGGGATTTCGTAGGTTGAAATCTCTTCCTTACCGCCAATAGGGAACGCAAATTTGAGGAGAGTGAATTTCTCCTGCCACATTGCCTTGCAGTCAACCCTTAAGGTTTTCTGACCCTTTGCAAGAATGAATTCCTGAGTAAGAAATGACTCATTGAATTTATGAACTGTACGGATTACTGAACGAAGAGCGCCTTTTTCAACTCTTTCAATGCTCTGGAGTTCCATAAGACCTTTAACATCGTGGAATTTGAAAACATTATGTGCCCAGGTATCAGTTTTATCGTCATTGATAACTGTAGGAATAGCGAGGAAGTTATCGCTAGCATATTCTGTGTTGGTTTCTTTATTAACAAGGCTCTTGATATAACCGGTTTCGCTGTCAAGCTCAACTGAAATGAATTCATTTTCCATAAAGAAATCCTGTTCGCCTGTAAGCTCTTTATCAGCTTTTATATCATCTGTTTCAAGCCAGTAGGTTGCATAGCCGAATGCAGGAACTCTTGCCATAAACAATGTATCAAGATGCTCGTCATTGGAACGTGAAGAACGGACATTCTGGAAAAGAACTGAATTGCCTTCAGAATCTGTAACCGCTTTTGAGGGGTGGTACATTCTTACAGGCATATTGATTTCATAAGAATGAGGGTTAAACACAACAACAGGACGTGGGAAACCGTTATCTGCGCCTGTGTAATGACGTGTTTCAAGAATTGCATCGCTTACACCGTCAATCCAGGTATCGATTTTACGTGCGATTTTAAGAACCGCATTGTTATAGCTTTCAGATGCAATATTTAAAGCATAACCCTCGGATTCCTTAACATCCTCATAAGCTTCCATAATGGAGCAACCGCAGAGAATATCGTGGAATTGGTTGAAGCAAACCTTTTTCCAGGCATCTTCAAATTCCTTTGTCTTAGGAGCAGATTCGGTAACAATTGAAGAAATCGTATCCCATTTTTCTGCTGCTGCAAGCGTGTTTTCAGCTCTGCGGTTAAGAGCTTTAACAAGAGAAGTTGCACTGTAGCAACCGCTTGCGTGATGCTGTAATTCATCCTGCCAAACGGGGATTTTGAGGAACTGACCCAGCATATCCTCAAAGTATTCATCGGGAGAGGAGAATTCAAGCTCGTTGTAACCCTCTCTTTCAAGATTTGCTTTGAGATATTCAATATCACCCTTTGTAGGACCGCCACCGTGATTACCTACACCGTAAAAGAGCATCATTCCGTGGCCTGTTTCTTCTGCACGGCGGTTGGCATCATCAATTCTTTCGTCAAGAGCATCCTTGCCGTGAGCACAGTAGCCCTGAGGAAGTCTGTAGGTCATAATGCGGGTGCCGTCTGCACTGTCCCACCAGAAAAGATTTTCGGGTATTTCTGCATTTTCGTGCATACCGGGACGTTGGAAAACGTAAGTGTTCATACCGCCCTTTTTAAGTAACTGGGGGAGGTTTGCATTGTGACCGAAGGAGTCAACATTGTAACCTGTTTTGCAGGTGATACCGAATTTTTCGTAGTAATAAAGCTGACTGTAAAGAGCCTGACGGGCAAAGCTTTCGCCTGAGGGCATATTGCAGTCGGGCTGAACCCACCAGCCGTTTATGGGTACCCATCTGCCTTTTTTCACCATTGCTTTGATTTCTTCAAACATCTGAGGGTCAATTTCTTCAACCCATTGATAGTATGCCGCAGAAGAGCAGGTGAAAACAAAATCTTTATATTCTTTTAATCTGTCTAGAGCACTGCGGAAGGTCTGAAGAACTTCACCGCAACCCTCTTGCCAACGCCAGAGCCAGATTGGGTCAAGGTGAGCGTTGCCGATAAGCTTGATTGTTTTATCCATTATTCTTCAGCCTCCTCAATAAATCCGAAATATCTTCCTAACCAATAGCCGAAAGTGAAAACATAACAGCTTTCAACGCAGTAGGCACCGCCACTGTCTTCGTCTTTGAATTCAAGCGGGTTTCTGTCAAGCTTTGCGATAAATCTTTCATCATTAGTGGGAAGAGCGGAAACCTCTTTATAACCGCCCATATATGTACGAACGGGGTAATCACGTCTTGATGTGAGAGAAACATTACTTGCAAGACGGGAAACATTGAAACGATAGAACCATGTTCTCACTCTTTCCTCGATGGGTTTTGCTTCAGGGTCAGAGAGGAAATAGGGGAAATCATAGCAGGGGTTATATTCGGGAGCAAGAGAATATCTCCAGCTTCTGAAGCCTTCAAGGAAAAGATTCTTCCTTTCAGGGTCAGTTTCAAGAGTTGCAAGACCCCAGAGAGCGAGAACTGCAAGGTTATGGTCACCATACATAATATCTTCACGGTCATCAATTCCGCCCTGAAGGCAAACCTGATGGAAACGGTCGAAATGACCTGTTGTTAATTCAGCATAACCCTTTTCGTTGCAAAGCATATTATAGGTTTCAAGGAATTTGCCCTCTTCCCCTGTAATGTGCATTGTAACCCTCAGGAACATAAGGAGCTCTGCTGCGTTAAGGCAAGCATCTGCCCAACCCATACCTGAGTTAAAATACTCTTCGTTCCATTTTGCCCATGTAGTAGGCTTGCCGTCTGCCTCACGAAGCTGGAAGCCGTTATCAATTATGTGATTCATTGTGTTTCTCGCAGCAGTTTTGAGAAGCTCATCATATTCGGGGTCTTCGCATCCCAGGAATTCGTGGGCAACGAGAAGATGCATATAATGGTGGGTGATTTCGTCACTGCTTGTGTCACCCTTGTAGGTAATATCAGTATCCTCATAACCGTCGCAGGTATAGTATTTACGAAGTCTTTCGGGAATTGGGGCATCTGCCTTAACCTCAAGACCAACAATGTTTTTGTTTCTTGCGTCTGTTGTATTAAGGCAGGAAGCAGTTGCACCGTTTTTCTTATAGAAAAGTCCGTCATCCGGAACAGGCTCGTCCTTTGTGAGATAGGTTCTTGCAACGAAACCATCACCGCGACCTGCAATATACATAAGAAGAAGGTTTGCCTCACTTGCTCTCATAGCAACCTCTCTTGCTTCAAGGGTTTCGTGAGCATAGTCGCCCTTTTCTCTTTTAAGAGTTGCATAACGGAAAATTTCGCCCATAGCATAGCCTGAGGAGAAGCTACCGTCGTTATCGGAATGTCCGTAAGGGAGAGCAGATTTAAGATTGCCCGGCTCTGCAAGGTGCTTCTGGCTTACCATACCGTGACGCTGAACGTATGTAAGTGTTTCCTCAAGAAGCCTGTAGGACTTTTCTTCCATAGTCATTTTAATCATAGCAATATGAGTTACACCTTTATCGGTAAGCACCCACACACCATCTGCATCATCGGGAACAAGTGCATGAACGTTGTTGTCAAGAAGGTCGCGCCTTGCACCGAAATACATAACAACATCATAAAGATTGTCTGTGTTTGGGTCGTAACGGGTAACGCCACCGTTTGAACCGTACCACATAACACCGTTTCTGCCTTCACAGAAGCAGGTGTAGTCCTTCTTTTTCTGGGGAAGGGGGTAGGGGAAATCAGTTAAGTCGGGTTTTTGAGGACGCACCTCTAAAAGAGCCTTCGGTACTTCAATATCGTACTTTTTGAAATGGCTCGATACCCTTGTAAGCTGGGGGTAAAGTTTAATAGGCTGTGCCATTTAACCTCTCCTTTACGAATTATTTGAGTAAATTAAATCCAAATTTATACATCATAAATCATAACAAAATTTAAAGCAAATTTCAATATTATAGGTAAAAATATATTATATTAAAAATTTCAAATATCTATTGGAATATTTAGATTAAAGTGATATAATAACAAAGATAATGGAATAATATGGTGCATTTGAAAGGAAAATGCTTATGAATACATCTGTTTTTGACAAATATGAATCAGAGGTCCGCTCCTATTGCCGTAATTTCCCTGCAGTTTTTACAAAAGCGAAGGGTTCAATTATTACCGCTGAGGACGGAAAAGAATATATTGACTTTTTTTGCGGTGCAGGTGCTCTTAATTATGGTCATAATAACGACTATATCAAGGAGCAGATTATCAGCTACTTGGAGAGTGACGGAATAATTCATTCTCTTGATATGTTTACCTCTGCAAAAAGAGATTTTATTGAATATTTTGAGAAAAATATTCTTGAACCTCGCGGCTTTAACTATAAAATTCAGTTCCCCGGTCCGACAGGAACAAATGCAGTTGAAGCAGCTCTCAAGCTTGCAAGAAAAGTTAAAAAGAGAAATAATATTTTTGCATTTATGGGTGCTTTCCACGGTATGACCCTCGGCTCTCTTTCAATGACTACCGATAGAGATTCAAGAGAGGGCGCAGGTGTTGTGCTTACAGATGTAACTCATATTCCGACACCTTATATGTTCCCTGAGCTTGATGTTCTCAAATATATGCAGACTCTTCTTGATGATGACCATTCAGGTGTTTCAAAGCCTGCGGCAGTATTTGTTGAGCCTGTTCAGGCAGATGGCGGTATTCACGTTTTCAGCGAAGAATTCCTCAAAGGCTTAAGAGAATTCTGCACAAGAAACGATATTCTTCTTGTTTGCGATGATATTCAGGTCGGCTCTGCAAGAACAGGAACATATTTCTCATTTGAAAGAGCAGGTATCACTCCCGATATTGTTACCCTTTCAAAATCCATCGGTGGCTATGGTATGCCTTTTGCTTTGGTTCTCTTCAAGCCAGAGCTTGATATATGGAAACCGGGAGAGCATAACGGAACTTTCAGAGGCAGTCAGCTTTCAATTGTTGCCGCAAAAGCAGGTCTTGAAATAATGCTTAAGGATAACGTTGAAAAAGAGGTTCAGCGCAAAGGTGAAATTATCAAAGAATATCTCGGTAAGGTTAAAGAAATCAACGAAAGCTTTGATGTTCGCGGTATTGGCTTTATGTGGGGTGTTGACTGTAATAAGGTAGCTCCCGATGCAGTTTCAAAAGCGATTGTAAAAGAATGCTTTGATAACGGTCTTATCGTTGAAAGAGCAGGCAGGAACAACGATGTTGTTAAGCTTATGCCTTGCCTTCTTGCAGACGACGAAACTCTCAAAAAAGGCCTCGAAATCTTTGTAAATGCTGTTAAAACAGTTGTTGAAAAAATGTAATTAATTAAGCTATTGCAAAGCAGCAACTGTTTTGCAATAGCTTTTTGTTAAATTGGTGGAGAAAAATGAAAAAAGGAAAAAATCAAGAGAGGAAAACAAGTACGGCAAAGCTTTTGAAACGCTTTTTGCCATACTATAAATTACATATAAAAACATTAATATTCGATTTGTTCTGCGCTTCGCTGACAACTGTCTGCGAGCTGGCACTTCCTATGATAGTGCGCTATATCACAAACGCAGTAACAACAGATATTTCTCTTCTCACCCCTGCAATTATTCTTGGTGTGGGTGGAGCATATCTTGTTATGCGAATAATTGATGCGGTAGCAAACTATTATATGGCATCAGTTGGTCATATTATGGGCACTAAAATGGAAACAAAGATGCGAAAGGATTTATTCGAGCATCTTCAGAAGCTTTCATATTCTTATTATGACAATACAAAAGTCGGAACAATTATGTCCCGTATCACAAGCGATTTATTTGATGTTACGGAATTTGCCCACCATTGTCCCGAGGAATTCTTTATTGCGGGAATTAAAATTGTTGTTTCCTTTACAATTTTAAGCTTTATAAATCTTCCCTTAACTCTTCTTCTTTTTGCGGTTATTCCGGTTATGGCAATCTGCCTTAGCTTTTTCAGAAAGCGTATGAAGGAAGGGTTCAGGCAATCAAGGGTTGTTGTTGGTGAATTAAATTCACAGATTGAGGATTCTCTTTTAGGTGTTCGAGTTGTTAAATCCTTTGCAAATGAAAATATTGAAGAGAAGAAATTCAAAAAGGGTAACGAAAAATTCCTTGAAATCAAATCAAAGGTTTATAAATATATGGGTTCTCACAGCTCAATCAACAGAGTTTTTGAGGGCGTAATGTATATTTTAATTGTTGTTGCAGGTGCGTTCGCTCTTGTTGGCGGAAAAATAAATGCGGCAGATTATATTGCATATCTTCTTTATATTTCAACTCTTCTTACCTCTATCAGAAAAATTATTGACTTTGCCGAGCAGTTTCAGAGAGGTATGACAGGTATTGAGCGTTTCGCTGAAATTATGGACACAGAACCTACAATTAAAGATAAAGAAAATGCAAAAGAGCTTGTTGTTACAGAGGGTAAAATCGAGTTCCGAAATGTAACCTTTAAATATTCTGAGGAAACAGATGAAATACTTGATAATATAAATATCAGTATAGGCAGTGGCGAAAGCTTTGCTCTTGTAGGTCCTTCAGGTGGAGGTAAAACAACTATATGCAACCTTATTCCGAGATTTTATGAGCTTTCCGAGGGTAGCATAAAAATTGACGGAACAGATATTCGCGATGTAACACTTAAAAGTCTCCGTGAAAATATCGGTATTGTTCAGCAAGACGTGTATTTATTCTCGGGCACTGTAAAAGAAAACATTGAATACGGAAGACCCGGTGCAACGGAAGAAGAAATCCGTGAAGCTGCTCGTCTTGCAGGTGCAGAAGAATTTATTGATAAATTACCCGATGGCTTTGATACCTATGTTGGTGAAAGAGGCGTTAAGCTTTCAGGCGGTCAGAAGCAAAGAATCAGTATTGCGCGAGTATTCCTTAAAAATCCGAAAATACTTATTCTTGACGAGGCAGCAAGTGCCCTCGATAATGAAAGCGAGTATCTTGTTCAGCAGTCCTTGGAAAGACTTGCCAAAGGCAGAACAACAATAACAGTTGCCCACAGACTTACAACTATTAAAAACGCAGATAAAATACTTGTTGTTACAAAGGACGGAATTGCCGAAAGCGGTAGCCACGAAGAGCTTGTTGCTCAAAACGGTCTTTATTCGACAATGTATAAGATGTATAGAGTATAAATGCAGAATGCAAAATGCAAAATGCAGAATTTAGGGGCGCGAAAATGCGCCGTATAAGAATTCAGGAGGAAACAGTATGAATTATCCAACTCCACATATTAATGCTAAGCCTGAGGATTTTGCAAAAACCGTGCTTATGCCCGGTGACCCTTTAAGAGCAAAATTTATTGCGGAAAATTTTCTTGAAAATGCAAAATTAGTTAATAATGTCCGTGGTATTCACGGCTATACGGGTATCTATAAGGGTTCTCCTGTTTCCGTTATGGCATCGGGTATGGGTATGCCCTCAATAGGTATTTATAGTTATGAGCTCTTCAACTTTTTCGGTGTAGAAAATATCATTCGTGTAGGCTCTGCAGGCGGTATGTGCGAAAAGGTTAAGGTCAGAGATATTATAATCGCTCAGGGTGCTTGTACCGACTCGAACTATGCTCATACCTTTAATCTTCCCGGTACTTTTGCACCTATTGCAGATTATAAGCTCCTTAAAACCTCCGCAGATATTGCAGAAGAAATGAAGCTTTCTTTCGTTGTGGGTAATGTTATTTCTTCCGATACTTTTTATAACGACAATGAAAATGTTCCCGAGGGTATGAGCTCTGCGGATTTATGGAGAAAAATGGGTGTTTTAGGTGTTGAAATGGAAGCGGCTGCTCTTTATATGAATGCCGCAAGAAGCGGTAAAAATGCTCTCGCAATTTTAACGGTTTCAGACCATCTTGTAACAGGCGAGTCACTCTCCGCTGACGACAGACAGAATTCCTTTACGGATATGATGAAGCTTTCACTTGAAACGGCGGTAGGATTAGCTAATGAATAATATTAAACGAGTTTTTCTCATTGTTCTCGACAGTTGCGGTATCGGGAATGCTCCTGATGCAAAAATCTTCGGTGACGATGGAGCGAATACTATAAAATCAATATTAAATTCCAAAGAATTTAATATTAAAAATCTTCTTTCAATAGGTTTTTCCCATATTGACGGACTTTCCTTTTTAGGTAATGGAGAACTGAAAAGCAAGGTCGCAAGACTTTCTGAAAAATCAAAGGGTAAGGACACAACTATCGGTCATTGGGAAATTGCAGGAGTGGTTTCCGAAAAGCCGTTGCCTACTTTTCCAAATGGTTTTCCAGAAAGTATATTGAAAGAGTTTTCCGATAAAACAGGCAGGGGAGTTATATGCAATAAAACCTATTCGGGTACTGAGGTTATAAAGGATTACGGTGAAGAGCACCTTAAAACAGGTGATTTGATTGTTTATACCTCTGCAGACAGCGTTTTTCAGATTGCTGCTCACGAGAGCATAGTTCCACCTGAGAAATTATATGAATATTGCAGAATTGCCCGTGAAATTCTAAAGGGTGATTTTGGTGTTGGCAGAGTTATTGCAAGACCTTTTGAAGGAGAATACCCCTTCAAGAGAACCTCTCGCCGTCATGATTTTTCCATTGAACCACCCAAAGAAACAATGCTTGATACATTAAAAAGCAAAGGCTTTGATGTTATCGGTGTTGGAAAAATTCACGATATTTTTGCAGGTAAGGGTCTAACGGAATATGTATTTACCCAAAATAACCAGGACGGAATGAACAAAACAAC
>JAZUSD010000054.1:0-13648 GCA_045606545.1 Acutalibacteraceae bacterium
AGGTTAAAAATAAACTAACAAAAAATATTTGGAGGTAATTCAAATGTCAGTTAAAGTTGCAATTAACGGTTTCGGTCGTATTGGCCGTCTCGCATTCCGTCAGATGTTCGGCGCTGAAGGTTACGATGTAGTAGCTATCAACGACCTTACAAAACCCTCAATGCTCGCTAACCTTCTCAAGTACGATACTGCTCAGGGCGGTTACTGCGGCAAAATCGGCGAAGGTCTTCACACTGTTGAAGCAGACGACGAAGCAGGTACAATCACAGTTGACGGCAAAACTCTTAAAATCTACGCAATGGCTAACGCTGCTGAACTCCCCTGGGGCGAAATCGGTGTTGACGTTGTTCTCGAATGCACAGGCTTCTACTGCTCAAAAGATAAGAGCATGGCTCACATCAACGCAGGTGCAAAGAAAGTTGTTATTTCTGCTCCCGCAGGTAACGATCTCAAAACAATCGTTTTCTCTGTAAACGAGGATACTCTTACAGCTGATGACCAGATCATCTCTGCTGCTTCTTGCACAACTAACTGCCTTGCTCCCATGGCAAAAGCTCTTAACGATTATGCTCCCATCCAGAGCGGTATCATGAGCACAATCCACGCTTACACAGGCGACCAGATGATTCTTGACGGTCCTCACAGAAAAGGCGATATGAGAAGAGCTCGTGCAGGTGCTGCAAACATCGTTCCCAACTCAACAGGTGCTGCTAAAGCTATCGGTCTTGTTATCCCCGAGCTTAACGGCAAACTCATCGGTTCTGCACAGCGTGTTCCTGTTCCCACAGGTTCTACAACAATCCTTACAGCTGTTGTTAAAGGCGCAGATGTTACAAAAGAAGGCATCAACGCTGCTATGAAAGCTGCTGCTTCTGAATCCTATGGCTACAACGAAGATCCCATCGTTTCCTCAGACGTTATCGGTATGAAATATGGTTCACTCTTCGATGCAACTCAGACAATGGTTTCTAAAGTTGCTGATGATCTTTACGAAGTTCAGGTTGTTTCTTGGTATGACAACGAAAACAGCTACACAAGCCAGATGGTTAGAACAATCAAATACTTTGCAGAACTTGCATAAGTAAATTATTCAAGCCTCCCAAATGGTCAAACCATTCGGGAGGCTTATTTTTTTATAATCTTTCAATTAAATAAAAGTTAAGGGTAAAATATGTATCACTTAATAAATAGTAAGCTTCTCTCTCTTCATTAACCTCGCAAGCAGAAATAATAAAATCCCCTTCTCCATCCTGCAGTTTAACAAACATCTCATCAAAATCAGCGGTTACAATATCTAAATCATAGCCAAGATAATTGCAGATTTCACGAGCCACATCAACATCCGGACCGACTATATCTCCGCTATCATCGGTATATATACGATTATCAAAATGCGGATCGCACAACATTGTCAGAGTACCTTTTTCGTTATCTGTTTTATTTTCAAAATAACTTTCACCATTCAAATGAGCGTTTTGAATTTTATCAAATGTACCGTTCTCAGTTAACTCTCCAATTGCTTCATTAAATATTTTTTTGAGATTTTCATTACTAGAACTAAAGTAAGCACAATAATCAATACTATATTCACAAACTTCTTTTTGCTTTATTTTACGCCCTGAATTAATATACGACTTCAACTCAAACTCATCAATAATACCATAATCTGCTTTCTTATTTTCTACCGCAAGAACAACATCTGATGAGGAATTATACGTAACTTTAGTATAATTACTCAAAACATACTCTTCACAAGCAAGCTCATTTGCAGAACCATATTTAACTGCAATTATCTTCTCTGTTTCAAGTAACAACTCTCCCTCACTACAAGAAGAAAGACCGATAACAAAAGCAAAACACAGAATAAAAGAAGTTATTCTCTTCATTTCACACACCTATATTTGCAAAAAACCGATTTGTGCATTTCTGCATAAACCGGTTTTCTTCATATCTTATTTCTGTTCAACATCAATTTTTACAATTTTAAAATTGATAATTCCGCGAGGTGCCTCAACAACAACCTTATCGCCAACCTTATGACCCATAAGAGCTTTACCAACAGGAGATTCGTCGGAAATTTTGCCCTCTGCAGGATTTGCCTGAGCAAAGCCTGTGATGGTGTAGGTTCTTTCTGCTGCGCCTCTTGTTGTTTCCTTAATAGTTACTATTGAACCAAGGTGAACAACTTCAGTATTTGAGTTTTCTTCATCATCGATGATTGTAGCTCTTGAAAGCATTGTTTCAATATCATTGATTTCTGCTTCAAGCTTTGCCTGTTCGGACTTAGCTTCGTCATACTCGCTGTTTTCGGAAAGGTCGCCGAAAGAACGAGCAACCTTGAGTTTTTCTGCTATTTCGGAACGGCCCTCGGATTTGAGTACTTTAAGTTTTGCGGAAAGCTCCTCATAGCCTTCTTTGGTTAAAACAATATCCTGTGCCATTGTGAATTACATCCTCTCAAAAATTATTTGCGCAATATCTTGCGCAAATTCAATAAATAGTATTATATATAAATTAGTAAAAAAAGTCAAGTTAAATTATTTATCAGAAAATACTGCGCAAACTACGTTATGCTCAATATTATATGAAAGAAGCTTCTGATATTCCGGGTATTTCTCAAAATATCTTATATCAGGATACAAAAGAAAATCTTTTCCTTTGACATTTATCATAAGTCTTCCGTTGTTATCGATTTTATCTAAATCCAGATACACACCACTTTTTATTAAATTTTCTTTTCCTATTGTTACAACCGCACCATATTCATAATAACAATCATTTAAGAACTTTTCTGTATAAGTATTGGTTGGTGTTAGTATTGTAACCATTTTGGATAATCTTACAATTTCATAAAACTCCTTAAAAGGTTTAAAATCGGATATTTTTATAGAAACGCATTTCCATTCCTTGTTAACACATTTGATTTGGTTAACAAACGATGAGAGCAATGCTCTTTGATAATATTCCTTCGGGTCATAAATATATTCTTTCAGCATTTCTATTCCCTTATATTTTTCAGGAATTAAGACTCTATCTTTATATATTTTTAATAGAGTTAACACATCTTCTTTTTTCAAGTCTTTTTCTGTTAATTCAAGCACTATTACATTCTTACCATTGACATTAATGGAGTATCTTTTAAATCCTCTGTCTTTTTCAATACTTCTTTTTTTCTTAAATATTCTTTTATTGTTTTTTACACACTCTCTTTCATCAACAAAATCTAAAATCAACATAAAAACGCCCCTTTTCATTCTATGAAAAAGGGACGTAATTATTATAAAATGTTCGATTAACCGCAAATCTGCAAGCCTGCAGGCTTTGAAAGATAATTCATAGGGTTAACCCATCCGCCGTTAATCATAAGACCAAAATGAAGATGCGCACCGAAAGAATAACCTGTATTACCAGCCAAACCGATAACAGTTCCCTGAGTTACATAATCACCAACACTAACATGAACCGATGAAAGATGTGCATAATATGTTTTAACACCTTCGCCATGGTTAATAACAACATAAAGTCCGTAACCACCGCCGTAACCGCTACTATTTGCTACCTCAACGGTACCCTCTTTTACTGCAACAATCTGTGCTCCGTGAGTTCCACCCCAACGGCATATGTCAATACCGTTATGCTGTCTTGTTACACCATTAAGGGTTCTCATTTTAAAGGATGATGATACATAAGTATCACTATAAGGCAGGGGCCAAATCATATCGCCACTTACCTGACCCGAACCGAAAGAAGTGTTTTGTTGAGCAAGCTTTTGTTCATAATCAAGAATAGCAGCTTCACCTTTTTCCATAGCAGCTTCATATTCTTTGCTCTTGGAATTAAGACCATTTACGATGCTCATAACTTTATCAAGATCTTTTTGAATTAATGCTTCTTTATCTTCAATAATTTTACGGGCGTCAACCTGTTCTTTTTTCTTTGCCTCATGTTCTTTTTTAGCCTCATCCAACTCTTTAACCTTAGAATTAAGACGAGTCTTCATATCTTCAATTTCAAGAACCTTGGCTTTGAGAGATTCAATATCTTCTTCAAGGTCTTTTATAAGCTTATCATCATGCTCTGCTATTCTTTCAATAAGCTCTGTTCTTTCAAGATATTCTTGGAATTTGAAATTATCGGATGTAAGAAGATATTCAAGAGTGCTGTTCGAACCGGTCATATAGCTGACACGAATTCTTTCACCCAAAAGAGTGTAAGTATCTGCAATCTGCTGTTGAATATCAACAACCTGTTCATCAAGCTTTTTGATTTGCTTATTTAAATCCTCAATTTCATTTTCAATTCCTGTAATCTGATTATCAATGACCTGAATATCTGCATCTATAAGTGCGATTTCATCATTATATAAATCTATCTGTTTAGTAAGAACAGAAATTTTTTCTTGCAAAGCATTTATTTCATCATCATAAGTTGCTGCCTCTGCTTCAAGTTCAGCAATTTTCTTTTCGTTTTCTTTGATTTGTTCTCTTATTTCGTCAATTTTATTCTCATATTCCTGCTTTTCTGCATCAGTAAGAGCAAAAGCAGAAACTGACATAATACCGAAAACAATAATCAAAGAAAGAACAATACTTAAAATCTTTTTGGATTTATCAGTCGTTTTCAACAACATTACTGTGCTCCTTTAAATATTTATTAAGAGAGATAATACTACCGAATGCACCGATTACAACACCGATAAAGGCGAAAATCGCAAAGATTATCCAAACATAATCAAGGAAATTAACTGCTTCGCCACCAAGCATTGAAAGCATATTAGTAATCCAGATTGAAGCTATACTATATACACCATACTGAATACCTAAGCCAAGTATTGCAGAGAAGAGCCCCAGAAGGATACCCTCAACCATAAAAGGCCAACGAATGAAAGCGTTTGTTGCACCAACAGCTTTCATAATGCTGATTTCAAGGCGACGGTTGTAGATTGTGATTCTGATTGTATTAGAAACGATAAACAAGGAAACAAAGAAAAGAATTGCAACAATACCAATACTGATATAAGTAACTGCATTTCTTATACTTGCAAGTTTTCCTGCCAAATCACTGTTTTCTTTGATTTGCAATACATTTTCGTAACTCTTAATCTCCGCAACTGTTGCATCGAACTGTTCAAGGTCCTTGACAGTAACCTTATATGCATCAGGAAGAATTTCGGGAGAAAGACCTTTAAGGACCTCTGCATTCTCTCCGTAGGATTCAATCTGACGTTGGAAAGCTTCTTCCCTTGGAACAAATTCAACTTCCAAAACATTAGCGTGGGCTTGAAGCTGGACGCCCAAATTCTGTGTCATATAGTCATCGGCATCGTCATTGACATAAACCATAACAACATTCTGACCCTCAATCAAATCAAGAACCGAATTGATATTAAGGAAAATAAGAGAACCGCTACCAACAATAATAAGGCAAGAAATAAGAACAACAATCGTTGCTAAAGAAAGCATTCTGTTTACCCAGATGTTTCTGAAACCCTCACGGGTTAAATAACCTAAGCTTGCACCTTTCATTGAGCATCAACCTCCTCTTCTGCAGGAGTAACTTCTTCTGCTTCAACTGTATCTTTAGAAGGGTCGATACCATAGGTTTCCATAAGATATTCGAAATCAGAAGTATCTTCATTAAGGAAATATGAACCAATTTCATCCTCGGGAGATTCAAATGTGTAAGGCTCTGCATCAATATGTGAAGCATCAGGATAATCGGATTCAATTACACCGTTTTTGATTGTAATAACGCGATGGTTAAAGGTTTTAACAAGATGCAAATCGTGAGTAACCATAATAACAGTTGTACCATCAGAGTTAATATGGTTGAGCAAATCAACAATTTCATAACTCATTTTAGGGTCAATGTTACCGGTAGGCTCGTCCGCAATAATCATATTAGCGTTATTAGCTAAAGCTCTGGCAAGAGCAACTCTCTGCTGTTCACCGCCTGAAAGCTGATTAGGCTTTGAACGAGCTTTTGAATTAAGTCCAACAAGACCGAGAAGATAAGGCACTCTTTTTCTGATTGCACCCTCTCTTGCACCGATAACTCGCATTGCATAAGCAACGTTGTCGTAAACATTCATTGTCTGAATCAAACGGAAATCCTGAAAAACAATGCCAAGAGATCTTCTGAAATAAGGAATTTCTCTTTTTTTCATATTATTAAGGTCATAACCGTTAATGTTAATTGAACCTGAAGAAGGAACTTCTTCACGCATCATAAGTTTTAACAAGGTACTCTTACCTGCACCTGAAGAACCAACGATAAAAACAAATTCACCATTTTCAATCTTAATATCAAGATTATTCAGGGCTTTTGTTTTGGTGTCTTCATATACCTTGGAGACGCCTTTAAATTCTATCAATTTCAACACCCAATCTTAAAAAAATCTAACAAAATAAATTATAGCACATCTTATTACAAAATGTAACCCTTTTGTAATAAAAATGTGCTAAATTAATTATTTCTTAATATTTTACAGGATTCGCATCCAAATATTTCTTAACCATCAACGCTACTTTAAAAACAATAGCATCATCAAATTCTCTTAAATCAAGACCTGTAAGCTTTTTAATCTTTTCAAGTCTATACACAAGAGTGTTACGATGAACGAAAAGCTTTCTTGATGTTTCTGAAACATTAAGGTTATTTTCGAAGAATCTCTGAATTGTGAAAAGAGTTTCCTGGTCGAGTGTATCAATAGAACCTACTTTAAAAATCTCCTTAAGGAACATTTCGCAGAGAGTTGTTGGAAGCTGATATATGAGACGAGCTATACCGAGATGGTCATAACTTACAATATTTCTTTCAGTATCAAACACTTTACCAACTTCAAGAGCAACCTGAGCCTCTTTGAAGGAACGTGCCAAATCCTTAACGCCAACAACCGGAGTACCGATACCGACAAGAGAATGGGTAAAGAACTCGGAAGAAAGTGCATCAGAAATAGAACGAGCAAGTTTTTCTAAATCTTTACCATCAATATCGCTTTTAACCTCTTTAACAAGAGCAATATCATTTTCACTTATGTTGATAACAAAATCCTTTGTTTTGTCAGGGAAGAGATTTTGAACAACATCATAAACAGAAACATCGCTTTTATCAAGAAGTCTGATAAGAAGAACAACTCTTGATGCCTCATTATTAAAATGAAGCTCTCTTGCTTTGAGATAAATATCACCGGGAAGGATATTATCAAGAATTATATTCTTGATAAAATTGCTTCTGTCATATTTTTCATCATAAAATTGCTTGATGCTGGAAAGCGAAACTGCAAGAACACCTATGTAATTCTGTGCAACAGAATCTTCTCCTTCAACAAAAACTGCATATTCAGGGCGCATATGGGTTCCGAATGCCTGATAAAGTGAACCATCGCATGCAACAGGTGTTACAGATGAAAAAACTGCAGGAGTATTAACGTTGCGAACCTCACCGATTCTGCCAAGGTCACTGCATGAAATAACCGCACCGGTTTCATCAACTATACCGATTGTTCTATCGACAACATCGCGCATTTGGTGAATAACACCTTGAAATAATCTATTGGACATTTATATGACCTCCAATAATTTTAGACAAAATGGTCTTTTGACTGTTATACATAATACACAACTTTGCACAATTTTGCAAGTGTTTTTTTGATATTTTTCAAATTCTTTTATGCAAATTGTTATATTTTTGATAAAAAAGTTGTTTTATTTGCAAAAAAACTCAAAACACTACTAAAAATATAAAACAAATCGTGTTTCTATAAATTTTCAATCATATTCAATTCATTTTCGGTAATTACCCGAGCTTCACCCTCCGATAAATCAGGGTCTAATACAAGTCCACCGATTGAAATTCTCTTAAGCTCAATAACGTTTGTTCCCAAAGAAGCGAACATTCTTTTTATCTGATGGTATTTCCCCTCTTTAATTATAACCTTAAAGGTCCGATTTTCGCTATCATCAATTAATTCAAGCTGAGCAGAAAGAAGAATTGTTCCATCACCTAAAACAACACCGTCTGAAAAAGCTTTTTTGGCATTTTCAAAATCAATTCTATCAGAAACTGTTGCTATATAAGTTTTTTCAACATGCCTTGCCGGAGATAAAATTCTATGAGCAAAATCGCCATCATTGGTTATAAGTGAAAAACCCGTCGTATCTTTATCAAGCCTACCTGCAGGAAAAAGATTTTTTCGTTTAAGCTCGTCCGGTAAAATGTCAACAACAGTTTTATCGCGCTTGTCCTCAGACGCACTTACAACACCCTTTGGTTTATTCAGCATTATATATACATATTCTGTTTGTAAAAGTGGTTCACCTTTAATTTTTATATTGTCATTATATGAAAATTTTAGTGAGCTGTCTTTAACAACTACGCCATTAACAGATACCTCACCCTTTTTGACCATGTTTTTAACATCACTACGGGATAAAAGCCCTTGTGAAGCAATCAATTTATCTAATCTTTCTTTTTTCAATTTTTCACCTGCTCTTCTTGGGTTGGTTGATAAAATCCATGCATAAATCCATCAAGTTTAACAGAACAAACATCTCCGCCGATAATAGTATCATCACTGACAAGAATGTTGATTCTTATAAAATCATCATTTGGTGAGCTTCCGGGGTAATTCCTTACTATGTAAGTCCATCTTTTAGCTCTCTGCCCTGCATATTTTTCAAGGTCAAAGCCTTGGTCTAACTGAATTTTATTATAGTTACTATAAACCTCATCAAAAGTTTCGGGAATAATCACATCTCTGACTTCAACAGGTTCATCGTCCACCTGCCAATTATAATTGGAAATGAAAGCCAATATATCATTTTCAGAACTCACCGAACGCGATATATCAACCCCTGCCTGCTTATGTTGCGCGTTGCCTAAAAGTTGTAGAAGCAGAACAAAACAAAGGCTCAACACCACTACAATTAAGCCGATAAAAGCAGATTTTTTAAATTTATTTTTTGTAAGAGTAACAACAAACATAAACACAACTCCTTTACCACAACAATATATGTGTGATAAGGGAGTTTAATGAATTATTTTATCAATTAAAACAAAGACAAGTAAGCATCAAAAATCGTTTCTCCTACAAAAGCACAAATAGCTGATGCCATAGCGAGAAAAGGTCCGAAAGGAATTACGCCTTTCATATCTTTTTTACTCACAATTTTTCTTCCTATTGAAAACAGAACACCTAACAAAGCGCTCATAAACAGAGCTATAATTACCGCTTTCCAACCAAGAACAAAGCCAACTGCTGCCATAAGCTTGATATCGCCGCCGCCCATAGCTCTGCCACCTGTCACAAGGGCAATAAGGAAAAACAATCCTGAAACGGCAAAAAGACCGATAATTTTTGAAATGATCCATTCTTTTGTAAAAGTGCCTGTCAAAAGAGCATCACCAACGATAAAAAGACCGCCTACAAAAATTGCAATCCACATTGAATCCGGAATTATCTGATGCTCAAAATCAATCCATGAAACAACAATAAGTGCAGACATCATTATCATATATCCCACAAGCTTCAAGCTCAATCCTTCAATGGCATATCCGCCACAAAGGAACAAATAAACAAGCACATAAGACAAACCATTCAACGCTTCAACTATCGGATATCTGGGAGAAATTGGTGCTTTGCAGTATCTGCATTTACCCTTGAGAAAAATCCAACTAAAGAGTGGAAAAAGATCTTTCCAGTTAAGCTGGTGCTTGCAAGAAGTGCAAATAGAATTACCTTTTTTGAAATCCATACCTATCGGCAATCTGTAAATTAACACATTAAGAAAACTGCCTATTACCGTACCGAATACAAAAACAATTGCTGCTATGTAAGCTGTAAGAAAATGTATCATATGCTACCTTCCCGCCTAAATTTGTTTTTACCCTGTTCATACCTAAGATTATATATGCTTTTAAAGTTAAAGTCAACAAATATTCTTTTTGTAATTTGTTTAAAATTAATAACAACATATTATTGTTTTTTCTGGCAAGATATGTTATATTATATTTTGTATAAAACCTAAGGAGGAACTTTTTCTATGAAAAAGACATGCAAACGTGTACTTGCCGTTGTTTTATCACTCGTTATGGTATTTTCAGTGATAAGCGTAGGCGCAGTTGCTATTACCTTTATGGCATTAGCAAATTCAGTTACTATCGGTTCCGATGGTTCAACTGTTATCAACGCAAACAGCGTTGAGGAGGCAATCGAATATATGGAGTCTAACCCCGATATGTTCTATATTGAAGATACAGCTTCTTCTTATGAAGCTACTGCTACAACGCAAAAAGATGCAGTGATTTACCCCACTGTTATTATCCCCGGTATCAGCCAGTCAATCTCATATCTTGCTGATGAAAACGGTGACCCTGCTGTTAACTCAAACGGTGAAGAGCTTTCGGGTGGTCTTCTTATTCTTGACTCCACTCAGATTCTTCCCGCAGTTGTCAACAACCTTGCCGCTCCTCTTGCAACATCACTCATTACACAGTCTGATGCAAACGGTGAGCTTGCAGATGGTGTTTATAACACAGTTATGCAGCTTTTTGCTATTCAGTCCAGCGACAAAACCGGTAAACCCATCAACAATCTTAAAACAATCTCATATGTTAAAGAAGATGGCGTTACCCCTGCATCAGTTGCAGAAATGACCCAGGATGACAGAGATTATTTCTACAGAATGATTCCTATGACTTCCATTAAGGACGAAGTTGGCGAAGATAACCTTTATCTCTATGCTTTCCCCCTTATCGGTGATCCTATGAAATCCGCTGAAGGTCTTGATGAATACATTCAAGGTGTTAAGGCTGCTAAAGGTGTAGATAAAGTTAATATCGTTACAATTTCTCTCGGTGGTACAATCCTTACTGCTTACCTTGAAAACCTTAAAGGTTCAGGTTATCCTGATGTTAACCGCGTTGTTAACGTTGTTTCCTGTCTCCAGGGTACAGATGTTATGGGTGACTTCTACCTCAGAAACTGGAACCTTGAAGATGAATTCTTCTTCCATGAATACATTCCCATGATTATGGAAGAAACTTCCGGTAATGCAGCTCTCGGCTACCTAATCAATATCGCTCTTAAGATATTCCCCAAACAGGTTATTTACTCAATTCTTACTGCAGCAGTTGACGGTATTCTTGATTCATTAATGCTTAACTGTCCTCAGTTCTGGGCAATGATTCCCGCAGATCGTTTCGATGATGCAAAAGAAAAATACAGTTTCATCTGGGAAGACTCTGAATATGCAGAGCTTGCTTCAAAGATTGATGCATTCCATACTGCAGCTCTCAATCTTGACGAAAACTTAACCGAACTTATGGATGACGGCAAACTCGTACATAACGTTGTTGGTTATGGTCTCGATTACAGCGCACAGGATTACTGCTTCTTTGCAGCTATGAAATCATCTCTCACAACAAACAGTGACGCTATCATCGATATCGACTCTACTTCACTCGGTGCAACTTATGCTCCCGCAGGCGAAATTCTTCCTGATGATGTTCTCTTCGCTGAAAATGCTATCATCTCCCCTGACGGAAGCGTTGATGTTTCAACTTGTCTTTTCCCCGAAAATGTGTGGCTCTTTGAAGGTCAGCATCACGAGGTTGGCAGAAACGACGTTGTTATCAAGCTTATCGGTAAGCTTATCACAGGTGAAATTAAATCTGTAGCAGATATGTCTGATGTATATCCTCAGTTCAACGGCAACCGTAACACAAAGAATATCACTCGTTGGTATCTTGAAGAAGCTGAAGAAGTTCTCAATGCTGAAGATAAATCAATGTATGCACAGGAAGATCTCGTTGAGCTCCAGGCCGCTTACGACGAAGCACAGGCTCTTCTTCAGAACACAATTTGTGACGCGGCTGAGGCAGAGGCAGTTTCTGACAGACTTCTCAATGCTCTTCGCAGAGTTGGTCAGGAAGGCGAAGCTGAAGACGAAACAATGATGAATGTTCTTGGTGCTATTGCTAAGTTTGTTGACGATACAATTTACAAAGTATTCGGTGGAAACGGATTCTCTGATATTTCTCAGACAGGTCCCTTCCCCGGCTAAGTACACTTGCACTAATTTCATATTTATGATATAATTTCACTCCCGAAGAAATTCGGGATTGATTTTTTTATGAAGCGGGTAAAAAAATGAAAGTATATTTTTACACTTTAGGTTGCAAGGTTAACCAATATGAAACTCAGGAAATGAGCGAGCTTTTGGAAAAAGACGGCTATACTATTATATATGATGCAACAGACGCAGATGTTGCAGTTGTTAACTCATGCACAGTTACTGCCGAAAGTGTAAGAAAAACAAGACAAATTATAAGAAAACTCAAAAAACAAAACCCTGACAGTATTATAATTCTGACCGGATGTGCTTCTCAGGCAGAGCCCCACATCATTAACGATTTACCCGAAGTTGATATTTTTATGGGTAATAGAAGCAATTTTCAGATTGCCGAGGCTTTGAATGAATATATTAAAAACAAACAAAAACTTATCAAGCAAATTGAACACAAAACAGGTGATAATTTTGTTTGCCTCGGCATATCTCGTTTTGATGGTCACACAAGAGCGTTTTTGAAAATTCAGGATGGCTGTGACAGATTTTGTTCTTATTGCCTTATTCCAACTGCAAGAGGTCGTTCCCGTTCAAAAACGCTTGAAAATATTGACAAGGAATTAAAAACGCTTTCAAAAAATGGATATTCTGAAATTGTTTTTGTTGGCATAAACCTTTCGGACTATGGCAAAAACACACCCTATTCTCTTCCCGATGCCTTGCGCCTTGCAGAGAAATATGACGGAATTAAAAGAATTCGTCTTGGTTCACTTGAACCCGACCATATTACAGACGAAATGATTGAGCAGTTAAAAACTATTACAAAACTATGCCCTCAGTTTCATATTTCTGTTCAAAGCGGCTGTAATAGTGTATTAAAGGCTATGAACAGACATTATACCGCAGAAGAATATGAGCATCTTGCCGATAAATTGAGAGAAACCTTCTCTGATGCTACAATTACAACTGATATTCTTGTTGGCTTTCCGACAGAAACAGAAGAAGATTTTAACAGAACAGTTGAATTTGTTAAAAGAGTCGGATTTGAAAAAGCGCACGTTTTCCCCTACTCTGTTCGAGAAGGTACAAAGGCGGCAAAAATGGAACAACTGACAAGAGCAGTAAAAGAAAACAGAGCCTCTCGTCTTTCTATGGTTACAGATAAAATCCGTGAAGAATTTTTAAAGAAACAAATCGGCAAAGTTGTTGAAGTACTTTTTGAAACAGAAAAAGATGGTTTCTGCGAGGGATATACTGAAAACTATACCCCAGTCAGAGTAAACACATCGTTATCCTGCAAAGGCAAATTCATAAATGTGGAAATAATAGGTTCAGAAAAAGATTATTGCATCGGAAAATTTATATAAATTTTACCGATATTTTCAAAAAATCATCTTGACAAGAATATAGTGTTGTGATAAAATATCGGTTGTTGTGATAGCACGCGGGTGTAGTTCAATGGTAGAATCCCAGCCTTCCAAGCTGGTCGTGTGGGTTCGATTCCCATCACCCGCTCCACAATGCGCGGTTGTAGCTCAGTTGGATAGAGCAACTGCCTTCTAAGCAGTAGGTCGGGGGTT
>JAZUSD010000055.1:0-5378 GCA_045606545.1 Acutalibacteraceae bacterium
AAGTGTAAGCCCTCCAACTCTTCCAAAGAACATAAGCCCTATTAAAACAATTCTTGATACTGTACCGAGAGTAGGTGTAATTCCAAGAGTAAGTCCTACAGTTCCTATTGCCGATGCCGATTCAAACAAACAATCCATCAACGGAAGATTTTCAATTCCGCTTATGATAAGACCGCCCGTAAGGAATAGCAAGAGATACATTAGAAGTATTGCTGCTGCATTTTTAAGTGTTGCATCTGCAATTCTTCTGCCAAAGCATTCAACATCATCTTTCTTTCTGAATACTGATATTGCTGAAAATATAAGCACTGCTGCCGTTGTTGTTTTCATACCGCCTGCTGTTGAACCGGGCGAACCACCAATCAGCATAAGGATAATTGTAATCACTTGACCGATTCCGCTTATCTTTGTCAAGTCTGCTGTATTAAATCCTGCTGTTCTCGGTGTTACCGACTGAAACATTGAATTTAATATTCTTTCGTTTAGTGGCAATTCATTAAACTCTGCATAGTAAAAATATATTGCAGGTGCGATTATTAAAAAGAGTGTGGCTGATAATACTACCTTTGTCTGCATACGGTATTTCTTAATATGGTGTTTATTTGTCTTTACATCTTCCCATACAAGAAAACCAATGCCGCCTATGATAATGAGAAGCATTATAACTGCATTTATAAGGGGTTGTGCAGAATATGATGTAAGGGATGAGAACGGAGTTTTTGTTCCCATCAGGTCAAACCCTGCATTGCAAAATGCCGAAACTGAATGGAAGATGCCGAGCCAAATTCCTTTTACACCGAACTCTCTGCAAAATACTGTAGAAAGAAGAATTGCACCAACAAACTCAATTAAAAATGTTGTTTTTAATATAAATCCGGTGAGTTTTACAATTCCGCCGACCTTTGGTGCTGATATTGCATCCTGCAAGGTACTTCTTTGCATAAGTCCGATTTTTCTTCCGGCAAGCATCGCCATTGCCACAGACAGTGTTACAATTCCAAGACCGCCAATCTGTATCATCAAAAGAATAACAAATTGTCCAAACATCGACCAATGCGTTGCTGTGTCATGTACCACAAGACCTGTTACACACACCGCAGATGTTGAAGTAAATAAAGCATCGGAAAAAGGTGTCATATTTCCGCTTGCCGACGAAATCGGGAGCATTAAAAGAATTGTTCCTAATATGATTGCACCTGCAAATCCAAATATTATTATTTGTGAAGAAGAAAAATGCTTCTTAATTTTTGCATCCATAATCAAAACCACCATTCAAGTGTATCTTATTTCCTACTATCATTGTAGCATAATACTTTTTAAGATGGCATTAACGGTTGAACGTCTGTATTAAGATTATGTTAAGATAATTCTTTTTCTTTGTTTGGCACTATATAAGCATAGCCCTAAATTACTATTTGTAGTTTAAGGCGCGTCTTATTTTGTTACGGGGTTATATGTATTTTATGTGATAATATCACAGAAAAGCATAAAAAGTTGTGGTAATATAAAGACACAAAAGAAAAAGGAGGATAACAATATGGCAGCTATAAATATTAACAAAAACAATTTTCAAAGTGAAGTTCTAAATTCAGACAGACCTGTTCTCTTGGATTTCTGGGCACCGTGGTGCGGTCCTTGCCGTATGGTAGTGCCCATCGTAGAGGAAATCGCCGAGGAACGCCCTGACATCAAGGTTGGCAAGGTCAATGTGGACGAGCAGCCTGAACTTGCAGGACAGTTCGGTATTATGAGCATACCGACACTGGTGGTTATCAAGGATGGCAAAATCATAAATCAATCAATGGGAGCAAAACCAAAGGAAGCAATCCTTGCATTGCTGTAAACATAAAATGTCCGCCGGATAGCACTATCGGCGGACATTCATTTATTCATCGCTTAAGCTTTCAAGCTTTTCAGAATCTGTAATTTCTATCATACCACGGGAGAGCTTAACCATTCCTTCATTTTGAAAATATTTGAGCATTCTCGTCATTACCTCACGGTGAGAGCCAAGATGATTTGCAATAGTTTCGTGGGTAATTTTTAGTTTTTCTGTTCCCTCTATAGAAATTTCCTCAAGAAGAAATTCTGCCAAGCGCTTATCAAGACTCTTCCACATAATCTGTTCTATCAGCCACATTACTTCAGAGAAGCGTGTTGCCATAAGCTCATTTGTGTAATTGGCAACGGGTGCAGATTCTTTCATAATGCTCTGGTAAAGCTCTGCCGGAATAATCCATAAATCGGTATCCTTTTCGGCTTCAATTGTTATATCAAACTGAATAGAACGCATAATACAGGAGGCTGAAAACAAGCACATATCCCTGTCGAAAAGACGGTAGATTGTGATTTCTCTGCCTTCATCGGAAAGAATGTATGCACGAAGCTGTCCGGTCTTTATCAAAAGCAGCCCTGTACATTCCATACTGCCGTTATGAATTACAGTTCCTTTTGTTACCTTTCTGGTAATCAAGTTGCCTGTGATACGGTCTTGCTCTGCTTTATTTAATTTATCCCATATTGGAAAGTAGCTTTGAAATTCCATAATAGCTTTCCTCGTAAATCTGTACTTTTTACTTATTATATCATAAAAGTTAGATTTATACAATCAACAAAACAAACAATTTTACAGCAGAAAAAATTCCGTCGAGAATTATTCCTCGACGGAATTTTTTATTTTATCATATCAATTCCACGCTGAAGAGTTTCGCCGTCAATAGCACCTGTAGCCTGAGCAATAGCATAGCCTTTTGCGTCAATAAAATATGTTGTCGGCAAGGAATATGCTCCATATGTTGCGGCAGCATCAGATTTTGTATCATAAAATACCGGGAAAGTGTATTCTTTTTCTGCGATAAAATTCTTTGCACTCTCTAAGGTTTCACGTCCGGTAGTCATGTTTACCATCAGGAAGTTTATTTCATCACCAAGCTCGAGATATTTTTCGTGAAAGTCCGGCATTTCCATCTGGCAGGGACCGCACCAGCTTGCCCAGAAATTGAGGACTATTGGCTTACCTATAAAGTCATGCAGTTTAACTTGATTTCCGTCAGCATCATAAACTGTGAAATCCGGTGCTAATGTTTTTTGATTTTCTTCTGTTTCACTATTCTCTTGTTGTTCTACTGAAAGCTGATCGGGTGTCTGCGACTGTCCAAGCTGAGAGTAAAGGATATACGCACCACCAAGTAGAACAACAAATGCAAGAATAAGTATTATTAGTGTTTTATTATTTTTCATAGTGCCTCCTAACTGAGCAGATTCAAAAGCTGCCCAAGCGTTCCTGTTGCCATCATAATACCAATTATAACAAGTAGGCTGCCGCTTATAAGGTTAATGATTTTGTAATTTCTCTTAATCCAGTTAAACGCTGATTTGAGGTAGTCAATCAGCACCGCACTTAGTATAAAGGGTATTCCAAGTCCCAATGAATAACTAAGCAGCATCAGCATTCCTTCTGCTATATGACCTTGCTGAGATGCCAGCATCAATGCGGAGCCTAAGAACGCTCCCACACAAGGAGTCCAACCTACAGAAAATATAATTCCAAAAAGCATTGCAGAGAAAAATCCCATATTATCTGTTTTAACAGAGCGCTGATTTCCTTTGAAGATATTTAGTTTAAATACTCCAAGAAAATTCAGTCCGAAAATTATCACAATCAGTCCTGAAATGATGTTTACTGTTGTCTGGTATTCACGAAGGAAGCGTCCAACTGTTCCTGCCAATGCTCCAAGCATTACAAAGACAATGGTGAAACCTGTTACAAAGCCGACAGCACCCTTTAATGTTTTTGCAGTAGTTCTTTCTCCGCCGCCTGCAAAATATGAAATGTATATGGGCAGCATTGGAAGCAAGCAAGGCGATATAAAGGTGATAATCCCTTCAAGAAACGATATTAAATATTGCATTAAATTTCACTCCCTTTATGTTCTTCAGCAAGATATTCTTCCGCCGAATGAACTGCCATTGCACCATCCGAAACAGCGGTAACTACCTGACGAAGCTGTTTAGTTCTTATATCGCCGACAGCATACACACCGGGGATGCTTGTCTTTGTTGTTTCGTCTGCAATGATGTATCCGTTCTCATCCAAATCAAGTTGACTTCCGAGAAAATCAGTTGCAGGCTTTCTTCCCACACTTACAAATACACCGTCACAATCAATTATGCTTTCTTCTCCTGTTTTGACATTTTTAATCTTAACACCTGTTGTTTTATCTTCATACAAAAGTTCCGTAACCGTGCTATCCCATTTAAACTCCACATTTTCTGCATTCATTAAAGGCTCATAGTAAATCCTTGTTGCTTTTAGGGTGTCTCTGCGATGAACAATGATAACCTTTTTTGCAATACGACTTAGAAGAATTGCATCTGCAGCAGCAGTATTTCCTCCGCCAACCACAACAACTGTTTTGCCTCTGTAAAACATTCCGTCACAGGAGGCACAGTATGCAACGCCTCGTCCTATAAGTTCAGTTTCTTTGTCAACGCCAAGCTCTCTTGGGTTCGCCCCTGAAGCGAGTACGACTGTTTTTGATAAAAATGTCCCCTTTGCAGTCTCTATTTCTTTTGGATTTACCGTAAGATTAACTTTAATTACTTCGGCATTTTCACTTCTTGCACCAAATCGTTCCGCTTGTTTTTTCATTTTATCAGCAAGCGAAAATCCGTCAATTCCATCCTCAAATCCGGGATAATTGTCAATTTGATGCGTCAGTGCCATTTGTCCGCCTGCTGAAAATTTTTCAAGAACCAAGACATTAAATCCGGCTCTTGCAGCATAAAGTGCTGATGTGTATCCACCCGGGCCTCCGCCAACTATTATCATATCGTAAACTATATCTTTATTCAAAGCTGTCATATTCACATCAGCTCCTTTCCTATGTTAGTTGTATTATATATTATAGTTTTTTTATTTTCTGTGATGTTATCACATAATTATAATTGTATTTTTTGCATATCTATGGTAAAATATAGATAAATAATTATACGGAGGTGTTTATCATGTGTGATAACAACAAATTTTATATCTGTGAGCATTGCGGAAATTTAATCGGTATGATTCACGATGCAGGAGTGCCTATGATGTGCTGCGGTCAGAAAATGACAAAGCTTGAGCCGGGTACAGTTGAAGCAAGCCACGAAAAACATATTCCGGTAGTAAGTGTTGACAACAATACTGTAACCGTTACAATCGGTTCCGTTGAGCATCCTATGACAGAAGAACATCACATCGTTTGGGTATATCTCCAGACCGACAGAGGAGGTCAGCGTAAATGCCTTGAAATCGGAAAGGATCCTGTTGTAACCTTTGCTCTTTCTGATGAAAAACCTGTTGCAGCTTATGCTTACTGCAATCTCCACGGCTTATGGAA
>JAZUSD010000056.1:0-3452 GCA_045606545.1 Acutalibacteraceae bacterium
TGGAATTAGGATTGCTCCTGGGATGTGTCCCTCGTCGAATTCATCCTGTTCTCTTGTGTCTAAAATGATATGTTCTTCGCCTGAATCCATTATCTTTTTCGCCTCTTCAGGCGTAATTTGTTCGTACATTGCTTTTTCTCCTTTTTCTGCGACGATTATTGATGTCGATCCGTCTGCACCGCCGATAATTCCGATACTGCTATCATCTCCGCAAGCGGTGAGCAGTATGCAAAGCAGAACTGATATAATACATAGTGCTTTCTTCATCACATTAACCGTCAATCTTTTCCATTACTTGACTGAATACTTCGCCGATATTTTCCCTGATAACCAGGCCGGCGTTGTTATCGTATTCCGTTTCAGACTTATTAATCATAACGATATATTTGCCTCTGAAATATCTCACAAATGATGCGGCTGGATACACCGCAAGAGAAGTTCCTCCAACAATCAGCATATCAGCGTTTTCGATATGTCGTATTGCCGATTCCGCAACTCCGTCATAGAGATTTTCGCCATAGAGAACAACCTTTGGTTTCATAATGCCACCGCATTCGCATCTCGGCACATCCTTGTCTTTGATTTCTGACAAGACCTTGTCTGTATCGCCCTTTTTACCGCAGGAGGCACAATAAAATTTCTCTGCAGTTCCGTGGAGTTCAATTACATTTTTACTGCCTGCTCTTTGATGCAGACCATCTATGTTTTGCGTTATTACTGCTTTGAGTTTACCCATGTTTTCAAGCTTTGCCAACGCTTTGTGAGCATTGTTTGGTTCTACTTCAATGATAAAATATTTTCTATAAAAATCATAAAAAGTTTCTGTGTTCTGAAAAAAGAAATCGTGACTCAATATCTCTTCGGGAGGCACGCCGTATTCTTTCACGGTGTTATAAAGTCCGTCTTGGCTGCGATAGTCCTTTACACCGCTTTCAGTAGATACGCCTGCACCGCCAAAGAAAACAATGCTGTTGCACTCTTTTATCATTTCTGCAAATTTATCTACCATCATTTTTCGCCTCGCTTTTGGGTTTCACCAATTCTCCTATCATTGCACCACCGATTATGCATATTGCACCGACAACTTGGATAAAGGTCATTTTTTCGCCAAGCAAAAGTGCTGCAAATACTACTGCAGATAGTGCCTCAAGGTAGCCACAAACAGCGACTGTCTGTACAGGCAATTTAGATAATGGCGAAAAATACAAGTAACATCCAATTCCTGTGTTTACAACACCTAAAATCAAAATCCAAGCCCACGCATCAGCCGGGATTGTTATATGTAATCCTTGCTTCATGCTTAAAAATATTGCTACTGTTATAAAACTGACTATAAGCTGAATTACCGAGTTTTCCATACCAACAATTTTCTTGGACTTTTTATTCAACGTTACCATAAAGAAATATGTAATTGCCGACATAATACCGCAAAATAAGCCCCAGACATTTGTGTTATTATCTGTAGTGTTTCCATTTACAAGAAAAATACCGACAAGTACAGTCAAAAAGCCAATTATTTTTGGTGCAGTTAATTTTTCTTTAAATATAAGCGGAGAGCAAATCATTACTATAACCGGTCCGCAATAATAAAGCAAAGATGCAAGACTGACACCAATCTGCTGATATGCTTCATACAAAAACATCCAGCTAGTTCCCATTGCAATACCTGAAAATACTACAAAGAGGAAATCCTTTTTACTTTCCCTGATATGAAATTTTCCTTTTCCAATCATAAACAAGCTAATCAAAAGAATACTCCCTATGAGTGTCCTCATAAAAACTATCTCATAACTGCTCATTGCTATATGACTTGCAACTATGCCGTTTAGTCCAAACAGCAAAAGTGCTGATATATATTTTATAAATGCTATTTTGTTCATTTTGAATACACCTGTAGATTCTCTTATGTTAAATACTATATTTTTCTAAATCTATCCTGCCGTTCGGCTCAAAAACGATGCCTTCTGATTCAAGCAACTGTCTTTGAATACCCTCACCGCCGAATGCAAAACCAGGGGCAACCCTGCCCTCACGATTCACCACTCTGTGACAGGGAATAATCCCCGGATAAGGGTTTACATGCAAAGCGTAGCCTACAACTCTTGCCCAGCGAGGATTGCCCGCTAAAAGCGCCACCTGACCGTAGGTTGCAACCTTGCCTTTGGGAATGCTTTTCACAACCTCATATATCTTTTCAAATGTGTTCATAGATTTCACCTTTCAATTCTCGGTTGAAACAATCCAATTCTTTGACCATAAAAATAAAACTTCGGACATTTTGTCAAACTCAACCGCTCCACTATTTTTTAGACTCAAAAAAGTTTCAACAATAGCTCGTTCATCGGCAGAAACAATTTCCAGTAAATCTTTTTGATGGCTGATATACTTTCCTATTTGCTGAAAAGCTATCGCCTGTACAAGAAAAGACGCAGATTTATATAATCCCCTTAAAATTTCTTCGCTCTTTTCATACAGCATATTATGCACACAGCCGTGATAGATATTGCATGCACCGATTCTTATTGCTCTGTTAACAGCAGTTTCGGTAATCTTAGGCAGTAATTCATCAAGGCTTCCTTTTATCGGCTTTGTATCATAATAAAACTGAAAAAGGTCTGAAGACTCCCAGTTTAAGATTTCACTTTTTCCTGAAAGGAATCCGCAAATCAATTCCCTGTTCGGCAAGGTATCAAGCATCGTATTATAGGTCTTTATATCCGCAGGGGACAATTCATCGAGTATTACAACAATATCAATATCACTTTTTTCTGTTGCCTCGCCACGACCATAGCTACCCTGCAGACCGACAAACCACACACGGTCTCCAAAAGTGTCATTTATGGTTTTCAAAAAATTATCCATCCAAGTTTTAATTTCTATCATTTGGGTTACCTCGTCAAATTTAAACTTATTTCTTCGGCTGATAAAGCCCTACAGTTTCTCTGTTCCTGTACTCGTGCTTTTCGTAATAGCCAATTAACGTTTCCACATCATCACGAAGAGCAACCATATACACATCTTTGTTTTCCTCGTCATTGCGATAGGTGTATATGATGTTATTATCCTTGCTTTCGCGAAACCACGCAACCACCTTATCTATCTGCTCATTTGCCTTTGGGGATGGCAGTCTTTAATGTTTTTGCCCGTCAAATCTTTATGATAACGCTCTATTGCTGACGGATTCATATACACGATTATTTCGTCTATATTGCAAACAACCACAGGGGCTGTGTCCTGATCTAATACGCTTTTTAGTAATTTGTTTAACATTTATTTCTCCATTCCGCAGTCATATGCATTTTTTGATACAACCTCATCATAGTACATCGTGCCATAAAGTCTGTATCCGCCTGCAAAATTGTAGGCATCAAAACCGTTTTGCATAAGTATTCTTGTCGCAAGATAGCTCCTTAAACCGCTCTGGCACATCACATATACAGGTTTTGATTTAT
>JAZUSD010000057.1:0-14797 GCA_045606545.1 Acutalibacteraceae bacterium
AGTAACAGCAATAGAAGATAGCGGATTTTGGGAAAGCGTACCACTATGGGCAGTAACTCTTATAGGCAGTTTGTTTATAACTGTTCTTTCATTCATTATGATTATGACAGTTTACGGACGATTCTTTAAGATTTACCTATACACAGCTATTGCTCCCGTGCCTTTATCTGCTTTTGCGGGTGAAACTTCATCTTCTGTCGGTAAGAGCTTTATTAAATCTTATGCGGCAGTATGTTTAGAGGGTGCAATCATTGTACTCGGTTGCATTATCTTCTCGTTGTTTGCTTCATCACCACCTGTTGTTGATGAATCGGCAGCAGCAGTAAATCAGGTATGGACTTATGTCGGTGAGCTTATATTCAATATGATTGTACTTGTCGGAACAGTAAAAATGAGTGATAGAGTAGTTAAAGAAATGATGGGATTATAAAGGAGTTGATTATATAAATGGAAGTAAAGATTAACCGTGAAATACGAGATTACAGTGAAGCGGTATATTTCGGTCTTAATCTCCGTCAGTTCGTATTCTCGGTTTTAGCCTGCGGTATAGCAGTAGGATTGTACTTTCTTCTTAAACCGTTCTTCGGTATTGAAACACTCAGTTGGGTGTGTATTGTAGGTGCAGCTCCTTTTGCAACCCTCGGCTTTTTTAAATATCACGGAATGACGGCGGAAAAGGTTTTAATCACTTATCTCAAAAGTGAAATCCTTATGCCAAAGGAATTGAAATTTATTTCAAAAAACTATTATGACGAAATTGAAAGGAATGGTGACGATGTTCGACCTCATAGGAACAATAAAAAAGAAAACAGGACTCGATGACTTATTTGGGGATGGAATGTCTGTCCCCAAGTCTGTTCAGGATGTAATTAAAATTGATGCCGTCTATTCAGACGGTATCTTTTTAACAAGTAAAGACAGATACTCAAAAACATTTAAGTTTACCGATATAAATTATGCGGTATCAAGTAAGGAAGATAAAGAAGCAAACTTCCTTCGTTACAGTGAAATTTTGAACTCACTTGAAAACGGTATTTCAAGTCAGATTACAATCATAAACAGAAAACTCAAGAACAGCGAGCTTAAAGAAATCGCACTTCTTGAAAAGGCAAACGATGATAAGGATAAATACCGTAAAGAAATCAATGATATGCTTACTATGATAGCAAACGGAGCGAATGCTATTGTTCAGGATAAATATGTAACGCTCACAATTCAGAAAAAGACGGTTGAAGAAGCACGAAGTCACTTCAACCGTGTGGGTGCAGATTTGATTGCTCACTTTGCAAGACTCGGTTCAAAGTGCTCTGAGCTTGATTTAACTGAAAGACTTCGCATTATTCACGATTTCTGCAGACCTAAAGAATCAGCAGACTATCACTTCGATTTGAGAGATACAATGCAGAAGGGACAGAGTTTCAAAGACTATATCACACCTGACGGTTTTGAGTTTAAGTCAGATTACTTCAAAATCGGTGATAGATTCGGCAGAGTTCTCTTCATCCGTGATTATCCCTCATATATCAAAGATAGTGTTGTATGGGAACTCACAGATACAAACAGAAATATGGTGTTTAACTTCGATATTATCCCGGTATCAACAGAAGAAGCACAGAAGTTTGGTGAAAAGCAGGCACTCGGTATTGAAACAAACATTGCAAACTATCAGAGAAAGCAGAATGCCAATAACAATTATACTTCTGTAATTCCTTATGATATGGAGCAGCAGAGAAAGGAAATCAGAGAATTCCTTGATGACCTTACAACCCGTGACCAAAAGATGTTTAAGGTTGTTATCACAGTTATGCACACAGCCGATACACTTGAAGAACTCAACAGCGATACAGAAGCAATTCAGGCAACAGGCAGAAAGCACATGTGTCAGCTCGGTGTTCTTAAATATCAGCAGTTAGATGGTTTTAATGCCACATTACCGATAGGAATAAATAAGATTGAAGCAAGGCGTACTCTAACAACAGAAAGCCTTGCTGTTTTTATGCCCTTTAAGGTTCAGGAAATTCAGCACGATGGCGGTGTGTTCCAAGGTGTAAATGTTATCTCAAAGAATATGATTATTGTCAACAGAAAGTTCCTGCTTAACGGTAACTGCTTTATTCTCGGTGTTTCGGGTTCAGGTAAATCCTTTACTGCGAAAGAAGAATTAGTACAGTTATTACTTTCAACTGATGCAGACATTATGATTATTGACCCTGAACGAGAATATTCTGCTCTTGTTGAAGCAATGGGCGGACAGGTCATCGAACTTTCTGCAAAGAGTAAAAATCATATCAACTGTCTTGATATAAACAAGGAGTATGCTGACGGTGCAAGTCCTATTGCATTTAAGGCTGAATTTGTCCTTTCACTCTTTGAGCAGGTTATGGGCAAAGACGGTATTGATGCTATTCAGAAGTCTATTGTTGACCGTTGTTTAACTAATGTATATAAGAACTATATCAAACGAGGTTATACAGGCAAGGTTCCTACACTCGTTGACCTTTGTAACGATTTAAGAAAGCAGCCTGAACCCGAAGCTACGGAACTTGCAACAGCAATGGAGCTTTTTGCTTCAGGTTCACAGAGCACCTTTGCACAGAAAACTAATGTAAACATTGAAAACAGACTTATCTGTTACGACATTCTTGAACTCGGTAGTCAGCTTATGCCTATCGGTATGCTTGTAGTTCTAGACAGTATTCTTAACCGAATCACAAAGAACAGAGCTGAAGGCAGAGAAACATATATCTTCATTGACGAGATATATCTTCTTTTCCAACACGAATACTCTGCTAACTTCCTTTTCACTCTTTGGAAACGAGTTCGTAAATACGGAGCATATTGTACGGGTATTACACAGAATGTTGATGACCTTTTACAGAGCCACACAGCACGAACAATGCTCGCAAACTCCGAGTTTATTATAATGCTCAATCAGGGTTCAACGGACAGAGAAGAACTTGCTAACCTTTTACAGATAAGTGAAACACAGATGACACACATTACAAATGTTGAAGTTGGTCACGGTCTTGTTAAGGTTGGTTCATCATTTGTACCGTTTGAAAGAAAATTCCCGAAGAATACAGAACTGTATAAACTTATGTCCACAAAGATGGGCGAATAAAAAGAAAGAGGTATTAACTTATGTACGAAATAAAGAATTTTCAGAATAATGACGATGTAAGGGTTCTTGATGAAAAAGGACCCTTTACAATTATCGAATACAAGAAAGATTTGAGTGTAACACCTTCAACGGCAATGCTCGCTTTTTATTGTAACGAGATGAATGTAAAAAAGAGACAGCTTATCTGCGACCTTAAAAATGCAGATATTACGCTTCAGTCAGGAGCTATGCAGTGGTCTGTCGGCAATGTAAATGCAACCACCGGAATTAAGGGTGTCGGAGATCTTTTCGGAAAAGCACTCCGTGGAAAGGTTACGGGAGAAAGTGCAATCAAGCCTGAATACACAGGCAATGGTACACTTGTACTTGAACCCACCTATAAGCACATTATTCTTATGAACACAGCCGATTGGAACGGCGCTGTTGTTCTTGATGACGGTCTTTTCCTTGCTTGTGATTCTGCACTTGAACAGAAAGCAGTAATGCGTACAAATATTTCATCTGCGGCTCTCGGCGGTGAGGGACTTTTCAATCTCGGTCTTACGGGTAACGGTATATTTGCTATTGAATCAAGATGTCCCAAAGAGGAACTCATTGAAATTGAGCTCAATAACGATGTTCTCAAGGTTGACGGTAATCTTGCGATTGCTTGGAGTAAATCACTTGAATTCACGGTTGAGCGTTCAGGCAAAACCCTTGTAGGTTCTGCTGCATCCGGGGAAGGTCTTGTAAATGTTTACAGAGGAACAGGCAGGGTTCTTCTTGCTCCCGTTGATAAGGCTATGCCTTTTAACGCAATTAACTAATCAAAAAAATATAAAAAAATAATATAGGAGGTGCAAATGGGTAAAGGTATAAAGACTCGTGAAGTAGTCAAAGAAATTAAAGTTCACGATACTGCTGTAAATGTCGGTGACAGAATGAAGAATATCGGTGTTAAAACCAAAGACACCGTTAATGAAAATATTAATCAGACGGATAATGTATCACCTGAACAGTATGCAACTGACAAGGTATCAGAATCTATGCGAACAGGTAGTGAAACTGTTGCTGTCGGCACAGAAAAAGCAGTTCGTAAAGGTGTAAGTAAAGCAAAAGAAAAAATCCAAGAAAAGAAAGCTGAGAAAAAAGCACAAGAAGATGCGGAAAACGAAGCTGAAATGCAGTCTGAAAATACTTCGGCAGAAGAAACAATAACTGAAGAAAAAGCAGACAACGAAACTCCAAAAGAAGATAGCAAATCCTCTGCTCCTAAAGAAAAGTCAACAGAACCTAAAGGTGATGAAGGCGGTTCTAATAATTCCGGTAATTCAGCTTCATCAAAGGATAAATCTGCAAAAACCAAATCTTCGGATAATGCTGAAAAAACATCTGAGCCTGTAAAAACGCAGAACAGTAAAAAGACTACTCATACGAGAACAGACAAAGGCGATGCTAAAGCTGTTAAAGAAAAAACTCAGGCACCGCCTAAAGTAAAAGAACAAACAGAAACAAATGTTGACGAGATTAAGAAACCTCGCCAAAGAAAGCAATCATCACCTAAAACAAAAGGTAAAGCCGATATAAAAAAGTTTGGTGCTGAAAAGCAAACTGTAAAAACTGTTAATAAAGATGCTAATAAAATAAAGCAATCAAAGAGAAGTCTTAATAATACTGCAAAATCTATTAAGAAAGCTGATAAGACGGCAAAGGCAGCAAAGAAAACAGTGAAAACAACTGCATCAACAACCAAGAAAACTGCGGAAGTTGCAAAGAGAACAAAGCAAACGGCACAGGCAACTGTAAGAGTAACTATTAAAACTGTTAAGGTTGCCACAAAGGTTGTTGTTGAAGCGGGAAAGGCTGTTGTTGCAGGTGTAAAAAGTATAGGTGCTATTATTGCCGGCGGTGGTGTACCTGCTGTTGTTGTAATAATAATCATCTGTTTAATCGGTGCTATTGGCGGTACTTGTTTTGGTATCTTCCTTGCGAACGATGAAACAACAGGTACGAATAAAACAATGTCACAGGCTATATCTGAACTCACATCTGAACACTATGCAAATCTTACAGCAATGAAAGCATCCTACACTTATGATTTACTTGAAGTGAAAGGAAACACTTCAATAAATTGGAAAGATGTTCTTGCGGTATATGCAGTAAAAACAACCTCAGGCGATAATCCGCTTGAGGTTGTAACTCTTGATGATACTAAAACTGATTTGCTTCGTGGCATTATGAAAGATATGAACACAATGGCAGGTGTTGTTACACCCAAAGTTGTTGCGGAAACTACCGTTACAACAGACGAGAACGGAAACTCTATTAAAACAACGACTTATGTAACAAAGAAAGTTCTTACAGTATCAATTCTTCAGTTAAGTGTAGATGAAATATCGGCATTATATAACTTCAATGATGAACAAAAGGCATTATTGGAAGAATTGATGAGTGAAGAATACAACGATTTATGGGCAGAACTCCTCGGAGCAAGTGGACAGATTATTCAGGGTAACAGTTCTTTTGTCGGAACAGGTATGTTTGCTTGGCCGTTTGAAAACGACCAATATATATCTTCCCGGTTCGGTACTCGTGTTGACCCGATTTCAGGTGAAATAAAAACTCATGGTGGTACAGATATTGCAGCTCCACTAGGAACTCCTATTCTTGCTGCAGCAGACGGTGTTGTGGTAACTGCAACTTGGCATAATTCCTATGGTTATTATGTCAAGATTAAACACGATGACACTTACTCAACTCTTTATGCTCATTGTTCAGCTCTTCATGTGTCAGCAGGACAGACAGTAAAGCAAGGACAGGTAATCGCAGATTGTGGTTCAACCGGATATTCAACGGGACCCCATTGCCATTTTGAGGTTATTCAAAATGGTGTGAGAGTAGATGCGTTGATGTTTTATAAAACCAATTAAACAATATAAGCCCTGTCACTTTTGTGGCAGGGCAATTTTTATTATTTACCTTTATATCGGGGCAATTCTAAATCGTGCTCTTCTAATATATCTATAATTTCATTAAGACTTTGTACTCCTAGATTTCTAATTTTCAATAAGTCTTCTTGCGAATAACAAAGCAATTCACCCACAGTCTTTACATTTGCTCTGTTTAAACAGTTAAATGTTTTTTTAGAGAAATGAAGCTGTTCGATTTTCAGGTTATTAATATTATCTTTTGTTACATTTTCTGTTGAAAGTAAAATGTTTTTAATTTGCTCGATACTTTGTTCATCGGGCAGTCTATCAAATATGCAAAGAGCTTTAATTTTGTTATAAAGAGTTTCAATGTCGTCTTTTTCATTTTTGGAGCATGTTTTTCTCTGATGCTCCATTGCATCTAAAAGAATATTTAACTCGGCTGATTCAAAATCAACCTCAGTATTATTCACATTTGATTGAACCAAAAATTTAAGCATATAAAACAACCTCTCAGTAACTCAAAAAATATTTTTGATAATACATAATTTAAATTAAAAATCAATATATTTTGCAAAAATGCTTGTTTTTTCTGCAAAAACGCAGATTTTTTGAAAATTTTTTAAATTCTTTGTCACAAATGTAATGTTTATTTCGATATAGTCGTTATAAGAGATTAAAGGAGGTTTTTTATATGTATAACGAAGAAGATAAAAACACACAAAAATTTTTAGAAAGTAAAAAACACAAAAGGAATATGAATGCTTTTTTCAGAGAAGATATTGGGATTTGGAAGGCACCACATCCTGAAGTTGACAATAGGGTCGAAAGACTAAGAAGCATGCTTTATATGAAACATTCAAAGTTTTCTTGGATTTCTAGGTTATATAAGACAAGGAAGCGACGTTTAAAAAGAAATAGTAAAAACCTATAATGAGTCCAATAAAACGGACAGAAAGCGATGAACATATTGTAAATCCTATCTAATTATGTATAATATATATTAAGAAAGGTAAAAACAATTATTTTATTGTTGTATCGCACTTTTTGTTGATATAAAACAAAAAGGATTGTTATTTGTGTCCTTTTGTGGTATTATACCTAATGAAGTTTTATTAATATGAAAGGATGTTCGTTATGGCAGTTTCCTATAAAAAACTATTTAAACTATTGATAGACCGTGATATGAAAAAGAAAGATTTACAAAAAGAAGCGAATCTTACGCAATATACTATGAGAAAATTAAGTAATAATGAAGCTATAACAACAGACACATTAGCAAAAATTTGCAAATGTTTAAACTGTTCTGTGGATGATATTATGGAATTCACAAGAGAAGAAGATTAAATGTAATAAACTATAAGGATGGATAAAGAAATGAAAAAAGAAACTGTTTCACCTGAACTTGTGAGTGCAACCAAAGCTATGAATATATTAGGCATTTCAAGACATGCTTTTGAAAAAGTTATTTCGGCAGGTTTACTTCAATATGATGAGTCTTTATCAAAAAAGATGTTTGCTGTTGAAGAATTAAATAGATTTATGCAAACAGATAAATACAAGGAACTCATAGAAGGTGTTGTGGATAAAAGGAATACATTGAACGATTTGACAGGTAAATATTGGTTGCCGGAAACAAAAAGCTTTTTTTATCAGAAAGGATTAGGTGCTGATAGTGAAGAAGCTCAAATAGAAAAAATGCATCCTGCTCCATTTTCTTTTCAAGATATTGGTCATTTAGTAAGATTCTTCACAAAAAAAGGAATGAAAGTTTTAGAACCCTTTGGTGGAGTTGGTTCTACAGCAAAAGCTTGTGAAATTGATGGAAGAATATGTACAAGTATTGAGTTGTCACCAAAGTGGCATAATTTATCTATCGAAAGACTTGAAAAAGAGGTTGGTAAAGACACAAGCAAGAATCATGTGTTTATTAATGGAGATACGTGTGAAATTCTTCCAACATTAGAAACCAATAGTTTTGATTTTGTTGTAACAAGTCCGCCATATTGGGGTATATTAAATAAACTTGACCAAAAAGTAATTAAAAATAGAGTTGCGAATAATTTAGACACAAAATATTCAGAAAATGAGAATGATTTAGGGAATGTTGAAAACTATGACGAGTTTTTAGATATATTAGTAAATAAGGTGTTCAAGCAATGTGCAAGAGTATTGAAACCCAACAAATATATGGCTCTCGTTGTATCTGATTTTAGAGATAAATCAGATTATATAAGTTTTCATAGTGACCTTATACAGAGATTAAATAAACAGCCAATTGCCGATGGAGGGGTATTAAAACTTCAGGGAACTAAAATTTTACTGCAAAACCATAAAAGTTTACTCCCTTATGGATATCCCTTTGCATATGTAGAAAATATTCATCATCAATATGTATTGATTTTCAAGAAAGGCTAAGGAAATGAGCTATCATAAAAACATTATTTGTGGAGATTCTGATTTAATTCTTAATGAATTAATCGAAAAAGGAGAAAAGTATGACCTTGTGCTTACTGACCCACCATATAATATAAATAAAGATTTTGGAAACAAGTCTGATTGTTTATCTATTGAAGATTTTATTGCAATAACAAATGAACGAATTCAAAAACTAAAAAAAATTCTGACTCCTACAGGTAGCATTATTTGGTTCGGTATTCATGATTATATTTGTTATGTTCAAATGGCTATGTACAATGCAAATTTATATTATAGGCGAATGAATATTTGGAGATATGAAAACGGTTTTTCGAGAAGTAAAAAAGAACCTGCTACACATTATGAACCGTTTTTATGGTTTTCTTGTCACCCTAAAAAATGGGTTTATAATGTGGATGAGGTAAGAATCCCGTACAAAAGCACAGAAAGACTTAAATCACCCGTTAAATATAAAGATTCAAATGGACAAGTGAAAGAATGGATACCAAATCCCAAAGGTGCTATGAGAGGTGATGTGTGGGATTTTCCTACATTAGCAGGTAAGACATTTCAGAAAGAGAGAACAAGTCATCCGACACAAAAACCTGAGGCCTTGATAACAGAAATTATAAAAGCTTTCTGCCCAATGAAAGATGGTAAATATGAAGGAAGAATTATTGACCCTTTTCATGGTTCAGGAACATTAGGTGTTTGTTGTGAGAAACTTAATAAAGCAGGAAATAACATTGATTGGTTAGGTATAGAGTTAGAACACAAGTGGTGTGAAATTGCCAAAACACGCTTGCTCCAAATTGAAATAGGTGATAAAAATGATTAGGTTCAGAAATCCGGGAACACAATACACAACTCAAATACAGGTTTTTAAAGAATTATATAAAGAGTACAAAAATGTGGAGTATTTTACTTTAGACGATATGGCACAAACAATTGCACGATGCAGTTTGATGACAGCATATGGTTATGCAGGTGAACAAGCATTATCTTTGAGTAATACTGAGAATGATAGTTTGAATTCAACCAAGATGAATGCCAAGATGTACGCTGAAGTTTTTAGATTGCTTGGATGGATTACATCGTATGGCTCATCGTCATATCCATTAGTTTTTACTTATATTGGAGAACATGTTGCATTAACAGATGAAGTGCTCCCATTGTACGAACAGTGTGTATTGGGAATCAATAATCCACAGGAAATAATGGATGTTAAATACACAGAAAATGTAAGATTTTTTAAGGCTACCTTACTGAGTTTAAGAGAACTTAATGGAATCATGTATAAGCATGAATTATGTTATGGCCCAATGTCGATTGATGATTTAGATAAGGCTCAGTTTGATTCAATGATTAAAAAAATTTTAAAATTAAGGGGTAGTTATAAAAGATATACAGAAGAATACAATTCATTATGTGAATCATTAAATGTAAAACCTACGCTTCCTGATAATTCGACAAGGTTACCTATCGCATTTATGAAAACTTGTCAGTGGATATGTTCTGAAAGAAGCAAGGATTTATATCCTCCCAAATCTTTGGAATGTATAAAATTAACGCCTAAAGGTTTGGAACTTTCATTTGTCTTGGAGGGAATGAAAGATTTAA
The DNA here is from genome assembly GCA_045606545.1 of Acutalibacteraceae bacterium. Taxonomy (GTDB): domain Bacteria; phylum Bacillota; class Clostridia; order Oscillospirales; family Acutalibacteraceae; genus DTU089. The sequence goes on from JAZUSD010000057.1 coordinate 10,069, forward strand.
GATTAGATGAGTTTGATAAATATGAAAAAGAAACACAATCAGCTCTAATAAGATTAGGCGTTTATTCAATGCTAAAACGTTCCGGATTTAATATTACGCCTGTACAAGACCAATATGATTCTGATACTAAACTTTGTGCAAATATATTAAATGGAAAAGAGTTGCTATTCTCACCATATCAGACTTTGTCACGAGTTAAAGTTGACGAAGCATTGGGTATAGTTCGAAGCAAAGAAGGACATAACTCTGAAAAAACAGTGTATGGAAGCAGCAAAAGAAACGAAGCAAAACAAGTATTACTTACTTTGAAAGGAAAAGGACATAGCACCCATTTGAATGACGAAGAAGTAGAGAACTTTGTAAAAAGAATAAAACAACTTGAACAAAAGGGGTTTTCCAAAGAAAAAATTGTTACTTATTTTGAAGATAAAACTATAAAATACACCCAAACAAATTTTTATCCTTTTGTAGCAATGTTGTTTAGAGTAATAGGATACAAATGCCATGCGTCAAGACAAGGTGATAATGGAGCGAGGTGGGATGCTATAATTGAAGATGCTACAGATAGTATTCCGATTGAAATTAAGTCACCAACTGAAGAAATGCATATTTCTTTAAAGGCTATTCGACAAGCGATAGAAAATAAGATTGTTTTGCTTTCAAGAAAAACATATTCGACAAACATTGAAACAACAACTTTAGCGGTTGGTTATAAATTACCAAATGAGCGAGCGGAAGTAATAAATTTAATTAACGACTTTAAGAGTGCATATGGTATTTCTGTAGGTGTTTTTGATTTAAAAACATTACTTATAATAGCCATTGCAAGTGTCATAGACAAAAACTCAGTTGATGATGTTGAATTTAAACATTTGGAGGGGTTGGCAGATGCAAGTTTTGGAAAAACAAAATAAGCGAAAAAACTTAGGGATTCTTAAAAATATCCCCGAAGTTATTTCACAAGGTTTCAATGAACCTGCTAATTTAAAACTTGGAAATAAACAGTGGGTTTCTACTTGTATTGGGTGTGTAGAACCCAAATGTATGACTTATGAAGATGATGAAATAGCTTGTGATAAGTTGAAAGATTTTCCTTATGATAGAGACAATTCTGTTTGCCCTGTATCTGCAATAACTTGGGATGAAAAATCTTGTACTCCTAAAATAAATGATGACATTTGTATTCGATGTGGATTATGTGCACAACGGTGCCCCATTGGAGCAATATACATAAAAAATAACAAAGTTCAAATTTCTTCTGATGACAATCTTCGTGAAATAGTGTCGATGTCTGAAAAAGAAAAACAAACTAAACAAATAAATAAATTAACTCAAATAAAGTGGGTACATAAATTTACCCGTGAAAGTGATTCTTTTATGGAAGAATTGTATAGTGCATTACAAAATTTTGATGGAAGATCTAATACTCAAAGAGTTTTAGTAAGAAATTTAATAGTAGCCTTAGGAAATGAATGTGCAATAAGCCGCCAAGGAGATGTCTATACAAGAATGGATGGTGTTATTTCAAATCACGAAAAGGTTGGTGCTTTAGAAATTGAATACGGAACAGAAACTTTAGATGCTTCAAGGAACCTCTTGGATGATATGGCTGTTATGCAAACACGATATAATATCCCTGTTTTAGAAAATGGCGCCTTGGTTATTTGTCTTTCATTACCCAACAAACGACAAGGATACTATCAAGTTATAAAAGATATAAGTAAGGTTATTGGTGTTAATGTTCAAACCGTTTCAATAGGTGCGTTGTTAATTATGTGTTGGAATGGAGTCCAATTAGATTTGAGCAAAAAAGATTTTTATCTTGACTTTGATAATTTGTCACTTCGTGAAGCAATAGAAAAAATACTTGAAAGACACATAGGTATATCAAATGGTTTTTTGGGTTTATTGGAGCCCGAAAAATAATTAATAGCATTTTTTGTTAGGAATATTGTTAGATGGACAAAAAGAAAGAACTGTGTTAATCACAGTTCTTTTCTTTTTGTGTATTAGTATCCAACTTCTTTTATTAATGATGTCATTAAAGATTGTGTTAAACTGAAAAAGGAATAAATAATGATGTCAGTATAAAACAATTTTTATTTTAAAAAATTGTTTCTATGCTCTTGTGGTCTAAGTCTGTATCCTTGTGAAATCAAAGTATCAGCTTTTAGTGCAACTAAATTAATATCAGAATTCAAAGCAGAAGCGATTTGTTGTGTATCGTAACCTCTTTCGGCTAATTCTAAAAAATCATCATCCGGTAACGATATTTGTGAAGCAAAGACATTAGCTTCATATTCCATACGGTTGTTTCTCATATTAAAAATATTGAACTCTTGAAATCCGCCTGCTTTGACTGCTTCTAATCTATGAAGTTCATCGTGACCAATTTCATGTAATAATACAATACTTTGCATTGCCGGGTGCAAATCACTTTTATAAAAGATGAAACGATTTCGCAGAATGACCTTATATGCACCTTTTTGTGTTTTAAAATCGGCAGGGATTAATTCGATTCCAAGTTCACTTGCAATTCTAAAAGGGTCCCTAGTGCCACATTTTTTCACTATTCTGTTAGCGGCTTTAACAATATCAATGGTAGAAGTCTGCATCTTTGCTCACCTCCTTTAGCATACATAATTATAACATAAGAAAACTCAAAAATATAGTCTTTATATTACTATACACCTTTTACAGTCCTAAAAAACGGACTTTTAAGCTGTTTTATTTTGAGTTCTTTTTTGGAGAGAACTTTTTATTTTTGTCTTTTGCAATCCAATATGCGTCTTGTATAGCTTTCATCATTATATCCATATCTTCTTCCGCCATTTCACCACCGGCAAAGAGACCTGTAACCTCATTCATAAGTTCTTGAGCTTGTTTGGCTCCTCTTGAACCATATTTTTCTGATGCCTGAGCTATTAACATATCATCAGAACCTAAAATATCATTAACTGATACATTTAATGCTTTTGCAAGTTTTTCAGTTGCTTCAACACGAGGGCGACTCGCTCCACTCTCATATCTTTGAATTGAACGAGCAGAAATACCTGAAAGATTGGCTAATTCTTCTTGAGTAAGATTCTTTCTTTCTCTTATGTCTTTTAATCTGTCACTAAATTTCATAATCATACCCCTTCAAAATATTTTTTTGTAACACGACACTTTTTTCGTGAAAACATATTGACACGACAAATGTGTCGTGATATAATCATCACACAGACACGACAGAAGTGTCGTATTTATAATACAACACGACACTTTAATTGTCAAGTGTTTTTGTTGAATTGGAAGGGATTTTAATTGAAAAGAACAATCTTACATTGTGATATGAATAATTTTTATGCAAGTGTTGAATGTATGTTAAATCCCTTACTGAAAGAACACCCTGTTGCAGTATGTGGCTCGGTAGAAGAACGACACGGTATTGTTCTTGCGAAAAACTACAAGGCAAAAGCCTATGACATAAAAACCGGCGAAGCAGTTTGGCAAGCAAAGCAAAAATGTAAAGATTTGATTGTCGTGCCTCCTCATTATGAAGAATATATAAAATATTCAAAACTTGCTCGTAGCATTTATAGCCGATATACCGACCAAGTTGAACCTTATGGAATGGATGAATGTTGGCTGGACATATCAGGAACAGAAAATATATTTGGTTCACCGGAATATGTTGCTAACGAGATAAAGGAAACTATAAAATTTGAACTTGGTCTTACAATATCAGTTGGTGTTTCTTTTAATAAAGTTTTTGCAAAATTAGGTTCAGATATGAAAAAGCCTGATGCGATTACTGTTATTACTGCTGATGATTTCAAAAATCAAATATGGGACTTGCCTGCTTCAGATATGCTTGGAGTTGGCAGAGCTACACAGAAGATTCTTGATAGTTATTGCATAAATACAATCGGCGAATTAGCAAATACAAGTCCAACTTTCTTAAAAGCAAGGTTAGGAAAAAATGGTGTTTCACTTTGGCAATTTGCAAACGGTAATGATTGTTCACAAGTAATGAACAAAGATTTTATATCTCCAATTAAAAGTGTAGGTCACGGAATTACCACCATTCAAGATTTAGAAAAGCCTGAACAGGTTTGGCCCGTTTTTCTTGAACTTACTCAAGACATTGGACATAAACTTAAAGTTCATCAAAAGTGTGCCTCAGGTGTTGCTATTCATATTCGAGATAATACTTTGTTTAGTAAGCAATGGCAGATTAAAATGGATATGCCTACTCAATCTCCGATGCTTATAGCAAAAGCTGCTTTTCATTTATTCAAAAGTAGATATGATTGGAAAAATCCTATTCGTTCTGTTTCCATTCAAGCAATTAATTTAATACCGCAGGACACGCCCCAACAAATAGGTTTTTTTATGAATGTTGAAAAAATTGAAAAGATAGAAAAGTTAGAACAATGTATAGAAACAATACGCCAAAGATTTGGTAAAGATAGCATTAGAAATGGTGTATTGATTCAGAATCTTCAAATGCCACCCGAAAAGGCTCAAATAACAATGCCAACCGGAATGATTGGTTAGGAGGTATTATGGATAATATGCTTGAAAAACATCCACCAAGTACAATGAAAGGTATTGTTGGCTGTAATGGTTATTCTAACACCAAAAGTTTAATATGCTTATTGGCTAATGGAGATGACAATTTCCTTTCAGATGGTATTGTTGAAAATTCAATATTATTTATTGATACTACAGCTCTTTTTGAAGA
>JAZUSD010000058.1:0-32624 GCA_045606545.1 Acutalibacteraceae bacterium
AGAGCTGTTGTACCGGCAAGACACTCACCGAGACCCTCAAGGTCAGTACCCTTGATAGCGAGCTCGATCATTGTGTTCTTTGTAACTGTGTACTCAACACCTGCTTCACGGAGCTCCTTACGGAGAGCTGTGTCGTCAGCAACGTTGATACCCTTGTAGTCAACGATAACACCTGCGCATGCATTCTGAAGTCTTTCAGAAATAGCAGCAACCTCAGCTTTTTTTGCTTCTAAAACTTTTACGCTTGGCAAATAAATTCACCTCCGTTAAATTATAAATGCCCTCACCGCATAACGCGAGGAGGGCACAGTTACCTAATAGAAAAATCAAGTAATTAGCACATTCCTCGGCAGGCGGTTCAAGACCATTATACAAAATTTGCACCTGCTGTCTTTAGAACAGCACAAGTAATATAACACACCTTTTAAAGTATGTCAAGTATTTTTTAATTATTCTTCTACAGTTGAACCTGTAGCAAGCTTTGCAGCGTTAACACGAACACCGGGGCCCATTGTTGTTGCTACAACGCATGAACGGATGTAAGTACCTTTTGTTGCTGCGGGTTTTGCCTTAATAACAGCATCGAGAAGAGCCATTGCGTTTTCAGTGAGCTTTTCGCCACCGAAAGAAGCCTTACCGATGGGGCAGTGAATAATGTTTGTTTTGTCAAGACGGTATTCGATTTTACCTGCTTTAGCTTCTTCAACAGCTTTTGCTGCGTCAGGAGTAACAGTACCAGCCTTGGGAGAGGGCATAAGACCTCTGGGACCAAGAACCTTACCGAGACGACCAACAACACCCATCATATCAGGAGTTGCGATACAAACGTCGAAATCCATGAAACCGCCCTGAATCTTTTCAAGAAGATCCATATCGCCAACGATATCTGCGCCTGCAGCTTCTGCAGCTTTAGCAGCATCGCCTTTTGCGAAAACAGCTACACGAACATTTTTACCTGTACCATTGGGGAGAACAACCGCGCCTCTAACCTGCTGGTCAGCGTGACGGGAGTCAACACCAAGACGAATATGCATTTCAACAGTTTCGTCAAATTTTGCACTTGCAGTTTTTGTTGCAAGTTCGAGAGCTTCTGCTACTTCGTAGAGCTTTGTTTTGTCTACGAGCTTTGCGCTCTCAACATATTTTTTACCATGTTTCATAATTACAATTCCTCCGTAATCAATCAACAACAGTAACGCCCATGCTACGTGCTGTACCTGCAATCATAGAGATAGCAGAATCAATATCAGCAGCATTAAGATCGGGCATTTTCTGCTCTGCGATTTTTCTTACTTGCTCTGCGGTAATTGTTGCAACCTTAGTTTTGTTAGGAACGCCTGAACCGCTTTCGATACCGCAAGCTTTCTTAATAAGAACTGCTGCGGGGGGAGTTTTAGTAATAAATGTGAAAGAACGGTCAGCGTAAACTGTGATTACAACAGGAATAATGAGACCCATATCATTTTTTGTTCTCTCATTGAATTCCTTTGTGAACGCCATAATGTTTACACCATGTTGACCTAAAGCAGGACCAACAGGGGGTGCCGGGGTTGCTTTACCGGCGGGAATTTGCAATTTGATGAAACCTACAACCTTTTGAGCCATTTTTTGCACCTCCAAAATTCGTGGTATGGCGGAATAAGAGCTCGCCTTATTCCTCCCACACGCAACATAAAAAATCATGTCGCATATAACAGAGTACATCGCCTCTGATTACCATGTTTAATGATTGACTATGTTATTTAATTAGTCAATCGCTTTTGTTACCTGACTGAGCGGAAGCTCAACAGGTGCTTCTTTACCCATAAATGAAACGATAACGCGAACAGTACCGTTAGCGGTGTCAATGCTTTCAACAACACCTGAGTTACCTTCCATAAGGCCTTCTGTGATAGTAACAAGGTCACCTTCACTGAATGCAACTTCAGTAACTGTGTTGATGATGTTGTCTTCGCCTTCTGCGGTCTTTTCAACGCCCAGCTTTTCAACCTCTTCTTTAGTGAGAGGAACGGGTCTGCCGTCGGGACCAACGAAGCCTGTAACACCTCTTGTATAACGGATAGCGTGCCATGTTTCATCAGGCACCTTGAGGACATTTTCTTCGCCCTCTTTATCGCTGTATTCAACTGCAAGCTTAACAACAACGTAACCGGGGAAAATCTTGCGCTCTACCTCAACTGTTTTGTCGTTTTTAACTTCAACAACCTTTTCGAGCGGAATATTAACACCGAGGATTTTGTCGTGCATCTTACGGTTTTCAACGATTTTACCGATATTCTCCGCAACCTTATTCTCATAACCGGAATAGGTGTGGATTATAAACCATCTTGCTTCGCCTGACATAGTTTACCTCCGAATTATACTGATTTTAAGTAATGAATCGGATTATTCCTTTTCAGTCGTTTTTTCTGTTTCTTCCTCGTCCTCGTGGTCGTGACCTTCGTGGTCATCTGCATCTTCTTCATCTTCAGCTTTTTCAGTTGTTGTTTCTGTAACCTCAGCCTTGTCAGCAAGCTTGCCGAGACCGTTTACAGCACCTGAAACTGCAAAATCAAGAATCCAAATACCTGCGCCGATAACAAGGATTGCAGCAAGAACAATACCTGTGCTCTTGAGAACCATCTGGCGACCGGGCCAAACAATTTTCTTTGTTTCGCCTCTGAGGTCTTTAAAAAATTTAGCGATTGCTTTGCCGATTTTTACAAAGAAATTGCCAACCTTTTTTGCGGGATTAGTTTTCTTTTCAGCTTTAGAGGTATCTTCCTTTTTGACGGTTTTCTTTTCGTCTGCCATGATGCTACCTCCTTACTTTGTTTCTCTGTGGAGAGTGTGTTTCTTGCAGAATCTGCAGTACTTTTTCATCTCCAACCTGTCGGGGTTGTTTTTCTTTTCCTTCATAGTGTTGTAATTACGCTGTTTACATTCTGTGCAGGAAAGTGTGATTTTAACTCTCATAACGGCACCTCCAATTTTTGATTAGCCTCCCTCTCGCCGATTGAAAAGAGCGAATCCCTTTTCTTACCGAGAGAGCCTTAAAGCGTCAGAATATGCTATTCAATTTTTACGGCACATCCTAAAATCAGGACGCAAAAAAAGAACCCTCTTTGAGAGGTAAAGGGATTATAGCATATATGTATAAATATGTCAACTGCTTTTTGTAAAAAATGCAAAATTAGTCGCCAGCCCCCTGTCACCAGCCACCAGTTGCCGGTAAATAAAAGTAACGCAACATTTATCCTTCCTGTTCCATCAAAGATGGAACAGGAAGGATAACACCGCTAAACACATCGTTAATCTTGAGGGCGGGTTAAGACCCGCCCCTACATTTTCAATCATTTCGATGCTCGCCTTTTTAATTTTATCTCCAACTTTTCATGAAAATACTTTTTTGTTAACAATTTATTCATAAAATTGTGAAGATGTTGCAATAATGGTATGGTATATAATAGCCATAGACATTAATTGCTAAACATTTCATTTTCTCTTTCCAAAAATTCAACCCCTTGTCGTAAGGCAAGGGGTTGAATTTTTTGTTTTTCTACTCTCAAAACTTGCTACTTGCCACTTGCAACTCGCCACTTATATATGGTATTATATATACCATTATAATATATAAGGAAGATTTTATGGACATTTTAAAGACACTACAAGATGAATTTTCTGTCAGCGAGCACCACATAAAAAACATTGTGGAATTAATTGATGACGGAAACACAATACCCTTCATTGCTCGTTACAGAAAAGAAATGACCGGCTCATGTGATGATCAGAAGCTTCGTGACATTAACGACCGCCTCACCTACCTTCGCAACCTCGAAAAAAGAAAAGAAGAGGTTCTTTCTTCTATTGAGGAGCAAGGCAAGCTCACCGAAGAAATCAGCGAAGCAGTTGCAAATGCAGTAACACTTGCAGAGGTTGAAGATATTTACCGACCCTACAAGCAGAAAAGAAAAACGAGAGCAAGTGTGGCTAAAGAAAAAGGGCTTGAGCCTCTTGCAGACCTTCTTTTCTCATTTACTCTTAAGGGCGTTGACCTCCTTGAAATTGCAAAAGATTATATTGATGCAGAAAAAGGAGTTGAAACTCCTGAAGATGCTCTTCAGGGTGCATCAGATATTATCGCTGAAATCATTTCCGATGCGCCCGAAGGAAGAAAGGTTCTAAAGGATTTAATTAACAAACGCGGTGTCATTGAATCTGTTGCTAAAACAGAAGAAGACAGTGTTTATAGTATGTATTACGAATACTCCGAGCCTGTTGCAAAAATCCCTTCTCACAGAATTCTTGCCATCAACCGTGGTGAAAAAGAAGGATTTTTAAAGGTAAGTGTCGGAGTTGAGGAAGAAACCGCTTTAATGCTTCTTGATAGATTATTTATCAAAGACGGCAGTTCTTCAACAGATTTCTGCCGAGAAGCCGCAAAGGACAGTTATTCCCGACTCATATTTCCATCCCTCGAAAGAGAGACACGCTCTGCTCTTACAGAAAAAGCCGATGAGCAGGCAATTAAGATGTTCGGAAGTAACTTGAAGCCACTTCTTATGCAACCGCCAATCAAGAACAAAACCGTTCTTGCAGTTGACCCTGCTTACAGAACAGGCTGTAAATTAGCGGTTGTTGACGGCAACTCAAGAGTTCTTTATACAGGCGTTATTTATCCCACTCCCCCGCAGTCAAAAATCGCTGAATCAGAAGCAAAGGTTCTTGAGCTTATCAAGAAATTCCATATCGACTGCATTTCAATCGGTAACGGTACTGCAAGTAAGGAAAGTGAAATTTTCATTGCAGACACAATCAAAAAATCACCTCATCCTGTTTCCTATATGGTAGTTAACGAAGCAGGTGCATCGGTTTATTCTGCATCTAAATTGGGTGCAGAAGAGTTCCCTGATTTTGATGTTTCAGTTCGTTCTGCTGTTTCAATTGCAAGACGTTTGCAAGACCCCCTTTCAGAGCTTGTTAAAATCGAGCCAAAAAGCATCGGTGTTGGTCAGTATCAACACGATGTTCCCCCTGCAAGACTTGAGGAATCCCTTACAGGCGTTGTTGAGGATTGCGTAAACTCTGTTGGTGTTGACCTTAACACCGCATCTGTTTCACTTTTAAAATACATTTCAGGTGTTACAAGCGCAACTGCAAAAAATATTGTTGCCTACCGCGAGGAAAACGGCGGATTTAATGCAAGAACAGACCTAAAAAAAGTTAAAGGTCTCGGACCAAAGGCTTTCCAGCAATGTGCAGGTTTCCTACGTATTCCAGGTGGTAAAACGCCCCTTGATAACACAGGTGTTCATCCCGAAAGCTATGACGCAGCGAAGAAACTCCTTGACATTTTCGGTTATTCACAAAAGGACGTTGCGGACAAAGGTGCATCAGGTATCAGTGGCAAGGTACAGGAATACGGACTTCCAAAAGCCGCAGAAGAATGCGGAGTCGGTACGCCCACTCTCATTGATATTATGGGCGAGCTTGAAAAACCCGGTCGCGATATTCGTGACGAGCTACCAAAACCAATTCTCCGCACCGATATTATGGATATGAATGACTTGCGCGAAGGTATGGAATTAACGGGTACAGTAAGAAATGTTATAGATTTCGGTGTTTTTGTTGATATCGGTGTTCATCAGGATGGTCTTGTTCACATTTCACAGATATGCGACAAATTCATCAAACACCCTTCCGAAGTTCTCAAAGTCGGCGAGGTTGTAAAAGTAAAAGTCCTCTCCGTTGAACCCCAAAAGAAAAGAATTTCCCTTACTATGAAAGGAATATAAAAAACAGGAACGAGTATTCTTGCTCGTTCCTGTTTTTTAGCTACCAGTCGCCAGTCTCCAGCCCCCAGTTTCATATCAGATTCTTTATTGTTCTATTTTTAATTTCAAATTAAGGTAAAAGTAAATTTACAATAACAAAGTTACTCCCACAATTCTGGCAGCTGGCAGCTGGCAACGGGCATCTAAAAAAGGACTGCCTGCGCAGTCCTTTTTTACTTACATTCCAAGCATTGATGCCATCATGCCTTTTTTCTTTTCTTTTTTAGGTTTATAAAGAGGTGGATTTTCCAATCTCATTCTTGCACTTTTACTCTTCTGAAGATATTTGATAATCTCGCAAACAGGCTCACTCATTGTATCACTGAAATGAGGTTTTGCGATATCAACAAGCTCGGGATTCTCAGAAAGTGAGCAACCGAGAATTGTAACTGCAACGATGCTCTGAGTATCGTTGGTGCCATCCTCATAAATATCGTTAAGAAGCTTAAAGAGCTTTTTCATCTTTGCAGGGTCATTCTCACGAATTGTATCAACAACATATTTGTTGCCATACTTTGTAAAGAAATCTTCTGCTAAAAACTCACCGTATGCATCAAGGTTTGCCTTATATTCACCACGAAGCTCAGGATAAACTGTTGTAAATCTGCTACCAAGAGTATTAGCGTCATAAGCAAGAGCACCGCTTTTTGCCTGGCTTCTTGAAACAGGAGTTGGAGCTTTTTTACCGCTGTGAGCAGGTTTATGAGAGAAAAGCTTTTCAAATGTTTCGTTATACTCCTGGCAGATATATTTAATATCTTTTTCATTGAAAGTTTCCAAATCAAGAAGACTTAAGGATGCGCGAGGCATATCGTCATCAGGTGTATCTTCCTGTGTTTCCTTTGCACAGAAAAGACCCAACTTACCATTGTCATACTCAATGCGAATTCTTCCTCTTTCCCCGCGATACATAATAACAGATTTACCATTCACATCTTCAACAGGAAGATTGGGAGGAAAAATCCCATTGGGGTATTCAGGACGGAAACCATATTCAGTTGTTTTATCGCCTATACCTTTTATAATAAGTTCAAGGGCATTGTTAAGTTCAAGCATTTATAATACCTCACATTTATAATATACCCATATAATATAGCACATTGTTTCGGGTTTGTCACTATTTATTTTTAAAAAAGCTACCAGTCCCCAGTCTCCAGCCCCCAGTTTTATAATAGATACTTTTTGTTTAAGTATCAGGTTTAAGTAAATTTCGAAAAACAGAGCTGTTGTCACAATTCTGGCAGCTGGCAGCTGGCATCTGGCGACTGGCAACTAAAAAACCACCTCAATCGAGGTGGTTTTTTCTATCTATTATTCTTGCGATTAAACTGTTTCTTTTTTCTTTCTTGTGAGAACAAATGCTGCAGAAGCTGCTACACAGATTGTTGCTGCGAGAGCGATACCTGCATCACCTGTTTCTTCGGAACCCTGTGAAGAACCTTCAGCAGTTGTTTCGAGGTTGGGAGCTGTTGTTGCAGGAGCTGTTGTTGCAGGAGCTTTTGTTTCATCGTCTCCACCGAAAAGACCTTTGAGAAATTCGATGATCTTGTTAAGAAGGTCTTCAAGCATACTGAAATCAATTCCAAGACTATCGAGAATATTCTGGAAAAGGTCTGAAATATCAACATTACCATCAACAAGCTGTTCGATAATATCAGTTATTTCTGCGTTACCAAGCATATTAGCAATTGCATCTGCAAAGTCTGCGAATGTTACGCCGTTGCCGTTAAGCAAATCTCTGATAAGGTCGAGAAGAACGTTAATATCATCTGCGGAAGTATCGCCACCTGTTGCATCATCGGATGTAGCCTCTGTTGTTTCAGGAATAATATCTTCCGGGAAGAGGAAATTAACCACTTTATTCTCAACAAGAAGAGTTGATGTAACATCATTTGCATCGTTACCATCGTCGGTGCGGAACTCTTCAACATGAACCTCGTAAGATGTTTCTGTTTTTGTTGTATCGATAACGCTGAAGGTTATGTAGAAAATATCTCTTGCGCCATTCTTTGAAACACCGCTGTTAGAAATCCAGCCGAATGAATATTCATTATCAGTACCGGTTTTGTAACCGTTAACAGCGATACCGTTAAAGTAAGCATTGTAGTTATCGTCTGCATCATAGGAACCTGCAAGACCTGCATCCTTAACTGCAAGAACCGCAGGGTCAAAGGTAACATAGAGGTTAACACCGGTGAGTTTTTTTACAGCAGGAACTGTAACAGCAACCGTAAAGGTTGTTTTTGTAACAACATCTGTTCCTGTATTGTTATTGTTGTATTTGCCCTCCATAACGCGGGTTGCGATACCGGGGTCAACAACTGCCGAACTCATCGGTGCAAGACTGATACAGATGAGCAATGCAGAAAGAAAAATCGCAAGAACTTTTTTCATTAATATCTTCCTTTACTTGAAATTGAGGAAAAATCCTCTGCCACACAAGTGCGCATAGATATAGCATCACTTATAGCCTGCATTGATTATATTACAAATGGCACACAAAGTCAATAGATATTTTCCATTTATATCAGAAAAAATACAAGTGTTTTCAGCAACCTAAACACTCCTGAACCCTTGTTCTATCAAGGATTTCCAACCATTCCGTCATTTTATACAAAATAATGGGGTGTTTTTGTACAGTATAAAATGCGGAGTGCGGAATGCGGAGTGCGGAATTAGCTTCGCACACATCTACAAATTCCCCCACCTTTACATTTTATTTTTTAGATAAATCTTTCTTCGTGGTTTTGGTTATAGCAACTAAAAGACTTATAACCTCATCCAAATCTTTATTAAGGCTTTCAAATTCTTGTTCTGTGAGATAATCATTAGCCTTCAAAAGTCTGAGCCAATAATTTGTTTCATTAGCCTCTTTTAGTGCAATTGTCATTTTCGCATAAAAATCAGATTTAGATTGACCTCTTTCTGCCTCTGAAACATTTGCACCTATGCTTGTCCCCGAACGTAAAACCTGTCTTGAAACATCATATTCTTTCTTTTCATTAACCAAATAATCTTTTAATTTAAATATTCTAACCGCAAAATCAAAACTCTTAACTTCGATTACATTCATAAAGGAACTTATAACTTCCTTTCACTTTTAACTTTTATATAATGTTCGGAAGCGGAGCTTCCCCGACATTCCGCATTCCGCACTCCGCATTCCGCACTCCGCATTCCGCATTATAACTCTATATCTTCTATTTTTCCGTTAAACTTCTCAATCGCTCCGAATATTCTCTCTTCTAATTCCGCATTCCGCACTCCGCATTCCGCATTCTCTTTCGCAGGAAGCAGGAACATGCCTATAGAACAGCTCTCCCCTATTTTTTCAGGAATCATTTTAACTGCTCTGCCGTTGATTGTGCGTTTTGTGAATTTACATTGTCTGTCGCAATATTCACAAATCCATTCGCTATCTTCAAAGGGTAACGGCGGATTTTTAAGAGTGGGCACTTTAGTTGTCAACGCACCTGTGGGACAAACATTCACACAAGCACCGCAGGAAATGCACTTACTATCACCCAAGGGCAAATCAAATGCACTTAAAGGTAATGTTCCGAAGCCTCTGCCGAAAAGACCGAGATTTTCAGTACCGCTTATTTCCTTGCAAGCCCTTACACACTGACCGCAAAGAATGCATTTGTTATTGTCGCGGACAATAAAAGGATGGCTTTTATCTTTTGCGTACTGCCTTGTTTTGCCATAGATACCCGAAGCGAAAGCATCATAATCTCTGGCATAGGGCAAAAGCTCACAGGAATAAACCGCAGAGCAACCACATTCAAGGCACCTCTCTGCCTCTTTCATTGCCTCTTCTCTTGTAAAAGTGAAAGCCGCCTCGCTGAAATTCTTATTTCTGATATTTGCATCAACAAGCTTTATTTCAGCTCTGTTTATTTCGGGCATACCCTTTAAGATTTCAGGATTAAAATTCTTATTTACGGAGTAATCGGGCAATTCAGGGGGAACGCTCACACCCTTGAACCAGCAGTCAATACTTCTTGCGGCATATTTACCGCCTGCAATTGCTCTGATTGCTATATCAGGACCTTTATTAATAACATCACCTGCGGCAAAAACGCTCTCAACAGATGTCATAAATGTTGTTTCATCAACGGAAATTGTTGATTTTTTTGTTAATTCAAGGCTATCAATATCACTGCCGACAACCTTCTGTCCGATAGCAGAAATAACAGAATCACATTCTATAATTTCTGTTGCACCTTCTATTGCAACAGGACTTCTTCTGCCGCTGGCATCAGGTTCGCCAAGCTCCATTTTCTGAACCTTAAGACCTGTAACCTTACCGTTTTCGCTTATAACCTCAACAGGTGCGCAAAGGAATTTGAACTGCACACCCTCTGCCCTTGCATCACGGATTTCATCAGGTTCGGCAGGCATTTCATTTTCAGTACGGCGGTAAATAAGATTAACCTCTTCTGCACCAAGGCGAACCGCAGTTCTTACTGCATCAATAGCGGTGTTACCGCCACCAACAACGCAGACCTTTTTGCCCAAATCAACCTTTTCACCTTTCGCAACCTTATAAAGCACATCAATACCACCGAAAACGCCTTCTGCATCTTCGCCTGGACATCTCATAGATGATGCGCTCCATGCACCGATTGCCACGAAAACCGCATCGAAATCTCCTTTAAGGGACTGAACTGTAAAATCTCTGCCAAGCCTTTTGTTATAATGGATCTGAACACCCATTTTTTCAATATTTTCTATTTCTTTATCAAGAATATCTTTTGGTAATCTGTAGGCAGGAATACCGTAACGAAGCATACCGCCACCGTTGCTTTCTGCTTCAAAAATCTCAACGGAATAGCCCTTTATTGCAAGGAAATATGCGCAGGAAAGTCCTGCAGGACCTGCACCGACAACTGCAACTGTTTTGCCGTTTTTCTCGTCACATTTTGGAATATAGTCCATAAATGAATCTGCTGCAAAACGCTTGAGAGCACAGATTGAAACCGCACCTTCAAGGTGGGAGCGACGGCATTTTTCCTCGCAAGGATGAGGACAAACTCTGCCTATTGAAGCAGGCAACGGATTATCTTGTTTTATAATTTCAAGAGCTTTTTTCTCTTCTCCATTTGCAATAAGACCAACATAAGCCTGAATATCCTGATGAGTAGGGCAAGCCATATAGCAGGGAGCTTTGCAGTCGCCTGCATGGTCGCTCATAATAACAGAAAGTGTCATTTTTCTGCTTTTTTCAAGCTCAGGAGTGCTTGTTGTAACGCGCATACCCTCGGTAACAGTTGTTGAACAAGCGCGAAGAGGCTTTCTTATGCCCTCAACCTCAACAAGACAAAGTCCGCAACCGCCATAGCTTTCAAGCTCTTTGTTATGGCAAAGGTGGGGAAGATATATTCCGTTTTCCAAAATATTATCAAGAAGAGTTTTTTCTGTGTCTGCCGGGTATTCCTTGCCGTTGATTATTATTTTAACCTGACTCATTCTGCACCCTCCCCTGAAAGAATTTCTATTGCACCGAATCTGCAATTCTCAATACATTGTCCGCAACGCACACAAACGACATTGTCAATTTTATATGGTGTTTTAATAACACCGCTTATAGCATTTACAGGACATTTTCTACTGCAAAGGGAACAACCTTTACACTTTTCTGCAACTATGTTATAGCTTATCAATGCCGAGCATTTTTTTGCAGGGCATTTTTTCTCTTTTATATGGGCTTCATATTCCTCGCGGAAATATTTAATGGTAGTTAAAACAGGATTTGGCGCAGAGTTACCAAGACCGCACAAAGCACCTGTTTTAATAGCCTCACCAAGTTCAACAAGAGTTTCGATATCGCTTTCTTCTCCCTCGCCTTTTACAATTCTTTGAAGTATTTCAAGCATCCTTGTTGTACCGATACGGCAAGGCACGCATTTACCACAGCTTTCCTTACTTGTGAAATCCATAAAGAATTTCGCCATATCAACCATACAGGTTTTCTCGTCCATAACAATCATACCGCCCGAGCCCATAATAGCCCCTGTTTTTGCGATATTTTCATAGTCAATGGGAGTGTCAAGAAGATTTTTCGGAATACAACCACCCGATGGACCGCCCATCTGAACAGCTTTAATTTCCGCATCGTCTTTAATTCCGCCACAGATACCGAAAACAATTTCATTAATTGTAAGTCCCATAGGAACTTCCACAAGTCCGCCTCGTTTTACGCGACCTGCCAGAGCAAAAACTTTAGTACCTTTACTGCCCTCTGTTCCCATTTCTGCAAATTCTTCGCCACCGTTAGCGATAATCCAGCTTACATTTGCAAAGGTTTCAACATTATTTATATTAGTAGGCTTACCTCGGAAGCCTTTCTGAGCAGGGAATGGTGGTTTTGTTATAGGCATACCTCTGTTACCGCCCAAGGATGCAAGAAGGGCGGTTTCTTCACCGCAAACGAATGCACCTGCACCCATCATAATACGGAAATCAAAGCAGAAGCCACTACCAAAAATATTTTCGCCTAAAATACCTTTTTTGCGCATTTCTTCAATAGCAAGCTTAAGCCTTTTAACTGCAAGCGGGTATTCGGCACGAACATAAATAATACCCATTTTCGCTCCAACTGCAATACCTGAAATCATCATACCTTCAAGAACTCTGTGAGGGTCGCCCTCAAGAACAGCTCTGTCCATAAAAGCACCCGGGTCACCCTCGTCCGCATTGCAGACAATATATTTTTCATCACCTGCGGAATTTTTCGCAGACTGCCATTTGATATGAGTGGGGAAGCCTGCACCACCTCGACCGCGCAATCCTGATTTTTTTATTTCTTCAATTATACCCTCAGAACCCAACTCCAAAGCCTTTTTAAGAGCCTCATAACCACCGTTTTCTATGTAAGAATCAATGCTTTCGGGGTCAATTTTACCGCAACCCGAAAGGACAATTCGTTTTTGCCCGTTAAGGAATTTCAGTTCATCCTCTGTAAGTCGGTTTTCGGTAATAAGACTGCCGTTTTTAGCAGATGTAGCAAGAGCAACAGCACTCTTTTCATCAAGCCTACCATATAAAATGCTCTCGCCATCGTCAGTTATAACCTCAACAATGGGCTCTGCAAAGCAAAGACCGTTACAACCAACCTTTTCAACTATGAAATCTGTATTTTCAAAGACACTCTCAAGACCTTTGAGAACATTTTTAGCACCTGAAGCAATACCGCAAGAGCCGTAACCTAAAAGAAATCTCATTTGCCTTCTGCCTCCCTTATAGAATTGATAATATCAGTTACCATATCGGGAGTAAGCTTTCCGTAAGCAGTATCGTTAATCATCATAGCAGGAGAAATACTACAGCAACCAAGGCAGGCAACCTCTTCCCATGAGAAGAGTCCGTCCTCGGTTACATCCCCTGCCTCAATGCCTAAAACGCGCTTAACCGTGTCACCAACGCGCTCCGCTCCGTTAACGTGACAAGCAGTACCCATACAAACCATTATTCTGTATTTACCAACGGGTTTAAGGCGAAAGCCTGCATAGAATGAGGCAACGCCCATAATTCTTGCAGAGGGAATTCCGCTCTTTTCAGTTATGTATTCAACGCTTTCTCTTGAAATATAACCATCAATCCCCTGAACATCCTGCAAAACCGCAATAAGACTTTCTTCAGGATTTTCATACTTTTCAAGTATCTCGTCAATTTGGCTCTTTTCAATAGCCATAAAACCATCTCTTTTCACTGTGTTTGAAATAAAAATAATCACTTTTTATTTTACTATATTAGTTTAAATCTTTCAATAGAAAATTTTATAAAATGCAAAGTGCAAAACGCAAAACGCAAAGTGTCGGGTCTGCGACGCAATTTTAATGTTTGGAAGCGAAGCTTCCCCGGTAATTTTGCATTCTGCATTTTGCATTTTCCATTATTATGTGTTAATATAGCTTTAGGTGATGATATGAAAAATTATAACTACTATTTATTCGACTTTGACGGTACGCTTTGCGACACAACCGAGGGCATTTTCAATTCAATTATTTATTCTCTCGACTGCTACGGAATTAAGGAAACTGATATAAAAAAGCTTCATTTTTTCGTAGGTCCTCCCCTTTTTGAAAGCTATAAAACAATCTATAATGTTTCCGATGAGGATGCTCAATGGTTAATTGATAAATACAGAGAGCGTTACAGAGTGAAAGCGGCAGAAGAATCAAAAATATATGAGGGTATTCCCGAAATGCTGGAAAGATTAAAAAATGACGGCAAAAAAATCGCCGTTGCATCTTCAAAGCCTATTTATTTTGTTGAAGAAATTTCAAAATACCACGATATTTATAAATACTATGATTTTGTTTCCGCAGAGGATTTCAAAAACAACCATTCAAGCAAAAATGATTTAATCAATGCTTGCCTTGATTTCTTCGGCAATCCCCCGAAGGAAGAAATAATTATGGTAGGCGACCGTTGCTATGATATTGACGGTGCTAAAGCCGTGGGACTTGACAGCGCAGGGGCAGTCTATGGCTTCGGCACTGCAGAGGAATTAACCCAATCAGGCGCGACGTATCTGCTGAATTCGCCTGAAGAGTTATATTGAGAATGCGGAGTGCGGAATTCGAAATTCGAAATTAGCTTCGCAAGGAGTAAAGACAGAAAAATAAAGTTGATGTATGGGGTACCTCTCTTCGAAGAGAGGGGGACCGTCTTGAATTTGCAGAGTTTTTGAACTCGGTATCAAGCGAGCCTTATTTAAAATTAACGAATAACGATTAGCGGAACGGTGGAGAGTTCTTGACGCGAGTCTTCGAGCGTCTTTGAAGCGAAAGCTTCAACTGTAATAAACTCTCCGCACCAACAAACTAAAGGAGAAGAAATGGACAAACGAAAACCGTTACCCATAAATCCCGATTTAAAAGAATATGCCGTTAAAATGCGGAAAAACCAGACTTCCGAAGAAAAGAAAGTCTGGTTTCAGATTTTAAAAGGTCGTGTTCCGAAATTCCACAGACAACGGATAATCGGAAACTACATTGTAGATTTCTTTTGTCCTAAATTAAAACTTATAATTGAAATTGACGGATATCAGCATTTTTATAAAGAAAATAAAGAGTATGACCAAAAGAGAACTGAATATCTTGAAAATCTTGGTTTTTATGTTTTGAGATTTGAAAACACAGAAATTAATAAAGATATTGAAGAGGTTCGGTATATCATAAACAATGTGTGTGAAGCACTTGAAAAGGGAGTAAAAATTGCTCCTGAATATAGAGAATAGTTGCGGTAGATGTATGTTAATTGAAGCTTTCGCTTTAACTACGCTCGGTTCTCGCGTAGAGAACTCTCCACCGCCCGACCAACCAAACTTTTAAACTTTATTTATCACACGCTTGAAACTTTAATATAAACAACAATAAATCAAACGGCGGTCCCCCTCTCTTCGAAGAGAGGTCAGGACACGCCTTTACTTTTTTCGTTAAATATACTTGCGAGCTACTTTTCAGAAACAAGTTCCGCAGGTTGTGTAGCCTTGTGAATATAAATCATCAATTGACCCGCTGTAACTTTTCTTATTTTTCTCACTCATTTTGTTTATATGATGACAATGGGTTTTATGGATTTTCTTTGTATTTGTGTTTAAAACATATTGTCCCGTAATAACATTTTGTTGCTTTGTGGTTTCAACCTGTTTTTTTGTTGTTTCAACTACTGCAACGGTTTGTTTTTTTGTTGTTTCCTTGTTGCTTTCTACAGACCGACTTCTGCCCGTTGCATAATCGATCTTAACCCCGGGCTGAACATTATAGCAGAAAACATTAAAGCAGATACCTTCGCCATCATCCTCAACGGAATAAGCTTCCATCTGCACACCTTTTGCAACGAGGTCGTTGCCATCATAAATGGGTGTAATTCTGTATGCAACGTGATTATCAGTTTCGCGGATATAGTCGGCAACCATATTTTCAAAAGGCAACATACCCTCTGTGTTCATATATCTTGTTCCGGTTATAAGATTTCTCTTGTTTGCATTTTCTGCAGATAACTGCCAGCCGATTAAATGGCAACGGTTGTATAGATATTTACCCGACACACAGTCATACTGCGCCTGAACCCAACCGCTGGGCTTAACCGCACTGATACTGCCTCTTTCCTCTTCAGGTTTCGGCATAATCTCTCTTCCGCAAGATGCAACCGCACCACCGCAACGACCGAGATTATCAAGAGAAGCATAGGTTTCATAACCCTTTGTGGTTAACTCATATTTGTTAAACGACGGAACATTGTCATTGATAACAACATAAGGTCTGCCCGAATATTCAGGAATTCTTGACAATACTGCCTTACTGTTATCGTCCCCAACGCTATCGGGTTTGCTTACCTTTTCAGTTTCTGTTTCGCTTGTGTTTTCTTCGGTTTTTTCGGTTTCCGAATTATCGGTTATCTCTTCGGTTTCATTTTCTGTTATCTGACTTTCGATTGTTGTTTCAATAATTTCCGTTGTAGTTTCGTCAGATTGTTCAGAACCGCAACCTGCAAAAGAAGAAAGCAAAACCGCTATCAAGCAAAGAATTGATAAAAGTGATTTTAACTTTTTATTGAATTTCATTCTGATTAATCACCCTACAGTTATCTTGAATAAATTTCTAATGTAATTTTATCGTGTGAGTTCCCTTGAAACTCCTCTTTTTTTACTTTCTTAAAGCCCTCTGCCTTAAGGTCAACATTAAAGAACAAATCCCCCGGGTACTTTCTGTTCCAGTTAAAAACATAAAAGCTCTCAACGTTTTCAGCGGTAAGCTCTTTATCTTCAACAAAGCAGAAATCCCCCTGATTTGCATTAATTAAACAGTTATCATCAATAATAATGGTTTCTTCATTTTCAAATTGCTTTGCAGAATATGAGTTCATCAAAAGCCTCCCTGCACTTGAAATTTCAAAAATTTTCTCTCTCAGAACTCTGTCTTGGCTCTGCCTCTTGCCACAAAAACTCATACCATTATTTTTATCAACGCAAACAATTATGTTCATTAAAAAATCTCCAAACTTTTTTCAAGTATCCCGTTCATCTTTGCAATTGCAACACCATAATTCACCATAGGAACATTCTGTTCGTTAGCAAGGTTCATTCTGTGCTTCATTTCCTTTTCGTTAAGAGTGCAACCACCGCAATGAACAACAAGCGAAAAACCGCTTAAATCCTGAGGGAATTCACCGCCTGAGGTGAAGCTGAATTCAGGCTCAGCACCTGTGAATTTTCTTATCATATTTGGAATTTTGACTGTACCGATATCATTACACTGTCTGTGATGGGTGCAACCCTCGCTAATGAGAATTCTGTCACCATCTTTGATATGAGCGAGTTTTTCCGCACCATTTATAAGAGCTGAAAGCTCGCCTTTATACCTCGCCATAAGAATTGAAAAAGAAGTAAGCAAAATATCATCTGGTACAATTTCAGAAACCTTGCCGAAAATCTGCGAATCGGTTATAACCAACTTTGGTTTCTTCGCAAGGGCATTTAAAGTATCGGAAAGCTCCGTATCCTGACAAGCAACAACAGTACAATTCCCGTCCAATAAATCTCGGATTGTCATTTGCTGAGGAAGAATAAGTCTGCCTTTTGGTGCAGCTTCATCGATTGGAATTACAAGAACAACTATATCGCCTTTTTCCACTAAATCAGAAACCACATATTTTTTCTTTTCGGCAGTTTTTGAAAGACTGCCGATTTTTTCTTTCAGTTCAAAAATATTGATATTTTCAACTGCACTTACATAGATTTCGTTTTCTTTTAATGGTGGTTTTTCTACAAGCAATTCGCATTTATTGAATGCAATAATATAAGGAATACTTCTCTTTTTGAAAACCTCAATTAATTCTTCATCACCTCTTGAAAGGCCTTTCGAGGAGTCAACAACAAGTATTGCCACATCAGTTTTCGCGAGAATTTCGTTAGTCTTTTCAACTCGCTTCTCGCCAAGGTAGCCCTCATCATCAAAACCCGGGGTATCAATTATAACAACAGGACCTAAAGGCAATAATTCCATAGCCTTTTTAACAGGGTCGGTGGTTGTTCCTTTTATATCGGAAACAACAGAAAGGCTCTGCCCTGTAACCGCATTCACAAGGCTTGATTTACCTGCATTTCTCATACCGAAAAAGCCAATATGCACTCTTTCAGCAGAAACAGTTTCATTCAAACTCATAGATTTTCACCTGCTAAATTAAAATCTGAAATCGCGTCTGTTGGAATTTTTAATATCACAAATATTGCTTTCGGCAATTGAGCGAACTTTATCTTTAGGAATCTTCTTAAGCTCCTCTTCAATAAGCTTGTAACCGATTTCCTTGGTTTCGGGAGAAGCATAGTCCTCAAGGTATTCTGTGAGGGTAATAAGAGCATTTGGATGGCAACAGTTAAGAATCTGACCTGATTTGCAAAGACTCATAAAACGATCACCTGTTCTGCCCTCTCTATAACAAGCGGTACAGAATGAGGGAATGTGTCCGTTTTCCATAAGCCAACGAACAACCTCGTCAAGAGTTCTCTGGTCGGAAACATCAAACTGCTCGGAATCGTGAGGACGTTCCTCTTCGGTATAACCGCCGACAGATGTACGTGAAGCACCACTAATCTGAGAAATACCAAGGTGGAGAGCCTCTCCTCTCACCTTTTCGCTTTCGCGGGTGGAAATAATCATACCTGTATAAGGAACAGCAATTCTGATACAAGCAATAATCTTTTTGAACATTTCGTCACTGATTCCGTTGTCGAATGTGTCGGGGTCAATATCGTCTGCGCGTTTAAGTCTGGGAACACTGATAGTATGAGGACCAACACCATGAACTGCTTCAAGGTGTTCTGCGTGCATAAGAAGACCAACAAATTCATACACATATCTCTCAAGTCCGAAAAGAACGCCAAGACCTACGTCATCAATACCGCCTTCCATAGCTCTGTCCATAGCTTCGGTATGATAATCATAATCGTGCTTTGGTCCTGTTGGATGGAGTTCAAGGTAACTCTCTTTATGGTAGGTTTCCTGGAAGAGAATGTATGTACCGATACCTGCATCCTTGAGTTTTCTGTAATTTTCAACAGTAGTAGCGGCAATATTTACGTTAACTCGTCTTATAGCACCGTTTTTGTGATTAACGCTGTAAATGGTTTTGATACATTCAAGAATATATTCAATAGGATTGTTTTTGGGGTCTTCACCTGCTTCTATAGCAAGACGCTTGTGACCCATATCCTGAAGAGCAATAACCTCTGCTTTAACCTCTTCCTGAGTTAATTTCTTACGTGCGATATGCTTGTTTTTCAGGTGATAAGGACAATATACGCAACCGTTCACACAGTAGTTTGAAAGATACAAAGGTGCAAACATAACAATTCTGTTGCCGTAAAAATCCTGCTTAATCTGATTAGCAAGAGCAAACATTTCCTCAACCTTTTCGGGAATATCGCAAGCAAGAAGCACTGCCGCATCTCTGTGAGAAAGACCTGTGCAATGAAAACCATTACCCTCTTTCTTTGGTCTTGCCTTTTCAAGAATACTGTCAATAAGCTCGATATTATTCTTGTTTTCCTCTGCATATTTTATTGTTTCGAGAATTTCACCATCGTGAATAAATTCTTCTGCTTTTAATGATTTTGGATTGTAAATTGACATAATATTTTCATTCCTTTCAGTAAAATCAAATTAGATGCCAGATGCCAGAAAATTGCATTTAGCATTTATACTTAGCATTTTGCATTCTCACAACATCTCCTCTTGCAGTCACAACCTCATAACCAATTGCTTCCATTCGCTTTTCAAGTTCTTTTCGTTGTTGTGCTCCCTCTGCACCTGTTGAGATTTTGTTGTCATACAGAGCATATTTTTTGCGGACAGACAATGGCGACAAATTCGGCATAACAACATTCGCACCCGAGAGAATTCCTTTTTCTCTTCCGTCATTTTTTACTGTGCCAAGTGCCGTTGTGGCAGGTAACAGAATATTGGGGTGGATTAATCTTATAATTGAAAGCAGGTAGCAGGTCAAATCTGCAGACCCTGCATTTTCTTTTGCGAAAATTGTGTCCTTATGGGGTATAAACGGACCAATACCGCACATATCAGGCTTGAAATCTTCAATAAATTTCAAATCCTTTGCAATATGCTTTATAGTCTGGTACGGCGCGCCAACCATAAATCCGCAACCCACCTGAAAGCCTATTGTTTTAAGGTTTTTCAGGCAGTCCATTCGGTTTTCAAAGGACATTTCTTTTGGATGCAGTTTCTCATAAAGCTCTTTATCTGCAGCTTCGTGGCGGAGAAGGTATCTGTCCGCCCCCGCATCGAAAAGCCTTTGATAACTCTCTTTGCTTCGCTCACCTAATGAAAGCGTAACTGCACAATCAGGGAATTTCTCTTTGATTTTACCGATTAAATCGCAAAGTATATCATCGGTATAAAATCCATCCTCGCCACCTTGCATAACAAAGGTACGAAAGCCTAAACCATACCCCTCAATGCAACACTCCATAATTTCCTCAGGAGTTAAACGGTATCTCTGACAATTCTCGTTACCGCCCCTGATACCGCAATACAAACAGTTGTTTTTACAGATATTGCTGATTTCAATAAGTCCGCGGACAAAAACCTGATTACCGTAAACAGATTTACGGACTTTTTCGGCATTCAACTTTAAATATTGCGCAATTTCAGGTGAATACCCCTTAACTAACTTCTCATACTCGGCAAGTGTAAGAGAATGAGCTTCAACAAGCTTCTGCGCAATATTATATATTTCATTCATCGCTCATCACGTTTGAAAGCACGGTTTTCGCGCTTATTCCTTGAAGATTTCCGATTTTACCGCTTAATGCAGAAATCACATCCTGGGGCGCATCAATTGCTACACTTATAATGTTTATTTCCCTCTGCCGATAGGGAATCCCCATTCTGCCGATAATATATTCGCCATAGTTATGCAAAATTGTGTTAAGCTCGGAAACACTCTCGCCACTTTCAACAATAATGCTTATAACACCAACTCTTGAAGCCACGCCATTCACCTTCTTCAATAAAATAAAAATACCATACCTGAAACAAGGTACGGTAAATTAATACAAAGCAAGTAGCTAGCGGTTAGCAAATAGCAATTAGCATTTTGCACTTTGCATTTTGCACTTTTATTTCCGTCCCTTATTTTCAGGAGAACTTCTCCCCTTCACGTCAGGTACATATTGTGAATTTATTATACAATATATTTTAAAAATAATCAATGAATATTTAGTTAACATAAGAGAAAAATATAACCAAATAAAGTGAGGAGTTAGGAATGAGGAGTGAGTATTGTCGGGACCTGCGGCCGGCATTATAAAAATCAAACCGAAGCCTTTTATTTTTTTGTTAACAAAGAGGAATAGGTATCAGTAAACGAAGTTATATAATGTTTGGAAGCGAAGCTTCCCCAACATTCCTCACTCCTAACTCCTCACTCCTAACTAATATTATTCAGGAGCTTTTTATGAACAACCAACAATATCAACAACTCGTCCACAATACCACCCCCAAATCCCCACTTTTAAAGGACTGCATTTTAGCCTTTGTTTTTGGCGGTTCAATCTGTTGCTTTGGTCAGCTTTTGAAAATGCTTTACACAAATTTGGGATTAACTGAAGATGAAGTTAAGCTTGCTGTTCCTGCAACACTTATTGTAATCACTGCTATTCTCACAGGTTCGGGACTTTTCGCAAAAATTGCAAAATATGCAGGTGCAGGCACTGCCGTACCCATTACAGGCTTTGCAAATTCTGTTGTTTCCCCTGCAGTTGAATTCAGTGCTGAGGGCAAAGTCCTCGGCACAGGTGCAAAAATGTTCAATCTTGCAGGACCTGTTATAGTTTATGGTTGCTCTGCTGCCAGCCTTTACGGCCTTATTTATTATTTGTTTTTGAAATAATATTATTGATTTAATTATCTGTATGTGATATTATCACTACAGATAATTAAATTTTTAACAAAGAGGTAATGACTATGAGCAGAAATGCAATCTATGGCGCAGGTTCACTTGGTACTGTTCTTGGCGCATATATCACTAAAAACGGCGGTCAGGTTGACCTTATCAACAGAAACAAAGCTCACGTTGAAATTCTAAATACAAAGGGCGCGAAAATCACAGGTACTGTTGATATGACAGTTCCCGTTAAAGCTATCACTCCTGCTGAAATGGAAGGCAAATATGATGTTATTGTTCTTCTTACAAAGCAGTTACATAACAAAGAAGTTGTTACAATGCTCAAGGATTTCCTCAGCGAAAGTGGTGTTATCGTAACCCTTCAGAATGGTATTCCCGAGCCGGGTATTGCAGAAATCGTTGGGGCAAATCATACAATGGGTTGCGCAGTTGAATGGGGCGCAGCACTTATTGAACCCGGTGTTTGTGAGCTAACAAGCGCACCCGACAGTCTTTCTTTCCATATGGGTAAATTGGACGGCATCACAGAGAACCAGGTTAAAATGGTTAAAGATTTGCTTGAGCTTATGTGCCCCGTTCACGAAGAAGAAAATCTTATGGGTGCTCGTTGGTCAAAGCTTCTTATTAATGCAACCTTCTCAGGTCTTGGTACAGTTGTTGGTGGTGTTTTCGGTGATGTTTCCGAAGATAAGGACGCTCAGAAGGTTGCCATCCGTTGTATGAAAGAATGTATTGATGTTGGCCACGCAACAGGAACAGAGTTTGCTCCCGTTCAGGGCAAAAACATTGTTGGACTTTTCTACTATAAAGGTGCTCTCAAACGTGCTCTCGGTTGTATGCTTCTTCCCATCGCTATGAAAAAACATCGCCTTATTGAGCCCTCAATGCTTCAGGACCTTAAGAAAGGTAAGCCCTGCGAGGTTGATGCAATCAATGGTGTTGTTTGCGAGTTCGGAAGAAAGCACAGCATCCCCACTCCCATTAACGATAAAATCGTTGAAATCATCAAGAAAATCCAGAATGGCGAATTAAAAGCCGAAAAAGCAAATATCAGACTTTTCGATGATTTACTTTAATTTTTTAAGCTCTGCAACCTCTTAAAATGTTTCGACATTTTAAGGGGTTGCGTATTTTTTTACCATTCTTGCAAACAATATAATAAAACTTTTAAGGAACGATTTTATGCCACAGAGAAAGGGAAAATATACAATTGAGTTAACAAACACTCCGTCAATTATCGGCTACGCCGCGGTTGTTGGCAAAAAAGAGTCTGATGGACCTTTAGGTAAATGCTTTGATAAAACAAGCAGTGACGCTTTTTTCGGAGAAAAGACCTTTGAAAAAGCGGAAACAAAAATGCAGAAAATAACTATTGAAACCGCCGTCAAGAAATCAGGACTTTCAAAAAATGATATTCAGATTGCTTTTGCAGGTGACCTTTTAAACCAATGTATCGGTTCATCCTTTGATATGAGGGATTTAGGTTTTTGCTTTGCAGGGCTTTACGGAGCTTGCTCAACAATGGCGCTTTCCCTTGCACTTGCAGGAATATTCGTTGACTGCGGCGCAGCAAAAACTGCTCTTGCTGCCGCATCATCTCATTTTTGCTCGGCAGAAAGGCAATACCGCTATCCTCTTGAATATGGCGGTCAGCGCACCCCTGCAAGTCAATGGACTGTTACAGGCGCAGGTGCTGCAGTAGTTGCGGAAAACAGAGAAAACACCCCCACTATTGATAAGGTTATAATCGGCTCCGTCAGGGATTTGGGTATAACCGATGTTAATAATATGGGTGCTGCTATGGCACCTGCAGCTGCACAAACAATCGGTGATTTCCTCAAGGATACTAACACAAATCCCGATGATTATGACTTAATCTTAACAGGTGATTTAGGGTCAACGGGTTCTGCGCTTTTAAAGGAATTAATGAGAAAAGAATATTGCACCGACATAAGTTCAGTGCATAAGGACTGCGGAACAATGATTTTTGATTTAGAAAAACAGGATGTGCACTCAGGCGGTTCTGGTTGCGGTTGCTCTGCAAGTGTTGTCTGCTCATATATTCTCAACAAATTAAAAAACAAAGAGTTGAACAAGGTTCTTTTCGTGGGAACAGGTGCACTCCTCTCCCCCACATCATCAATGCAAAAGGAAAGCACACCGGGAATAGCTCATGGAGTGGTGCTCACTTCGTGAGAATGCAAAATGCAGAATGCAGAATGCAAAATTAAAGGGTGCTGCGCACGGCATTATATATAAGGAGATTATTTTAATGGATAAACAACAAACATTACAAAGTCTTTCAAATGTTACAAAAACCTATTTAAGAATTTCACAGTTAAAAACTGTTCTGACAGTATTTTTTGTAGGCTATACTTTAACCAAAATAATAAAAACAATGCGTAGTTCAAATTAAGAACTACGCATTAATTAATTAATTAAATTGTTTGGAAGCGAAGCTTCCCCAATAATTCTGCATTCTGCATTTTGCATTCTGCATTAATCAGCAAGCCTTATCATCAGCTCCGCAAACAAGCTATTTGCCCAGGCGAACCAAGGGCGAGTGAAATCTGTATCGTCATTTTTATGAAATGATTCGTGCATAAGGTATGCTCCTGCATGAGTTGTTGTCAGCATTCTTATACATTCTTTAATCTCCTCGGGGTCAGTTGAGGTAAGCGCCTGCATTGTCAAAGAAATATGCCAGATTTTATCAGTTCCTGTATGTGGACTGCCTATACCCTTTGCAACCGCACCTTCAAAATACCAAGGGTTATTATGAGAAAGAATAAACCTTCTTGTGTTCTGATAAATTTCATCATCGGGCTTAACATAGCCAAGATATGGCGCAGATAAAAGGCTGGGTGAATTGGCATCATCCATTAAAAGCATATTGCCCATACCATCTGTTTCATAAACGAAAATTTTGCCGTAGCTGTCGTGGTCATAAACGCCATGTTCTTTAATACCCTCGTCAATATCGAAGGCAAGAGAACGGCATTCACTTTCAAGCTTTGTATCCTCATAGCCTTCATTTGCCATCTGAGCTGCTTTTTTAAGAGCGCAGACCGCCATCATATTTGAGGGCACAAGGTAACCGTAAAGGCATCTGTCATCAGATGGGCGGAAGCCAGACCATGTCATACCTGTGTATAAAACATCGTTGCCCTTACCCTCGTTGGGAAGAGTATCAATAGTGGGGCAATTCGTTCTGTTAAAATAATATGTAGAATTCTTGAAATGGTTTTGTTCTTTCTTGAAAACCTCAACAATTTTCCACATCATCTCATGAAATTCTTCTGTGAAAATAGAGTTATCGAGGGTTTGGTTATAATATTGATAAGCAAGGTAAAGAGAAGCGCAAAGTGAATCCACTTCATATTTTCTTTCCCAGATAAGCTCATTCTGAAAATCCGTATCATCTTTATGGCTTTTCGAGTTAGGAACTGCATTAAAAGCATTTGCATAAGGGTCAAGGCAAACAAATTTTGCGTGACGGGCAATAACGCTTTTTATAATTCCCTTTAAATCCTCGTCCTCATTGGCATAGCGAATGTAATGAGTAAGCTGAGAGGCACTGTCACGAAGCCACATTGCAGGAATATCCCCTGTTATAACGAAATAGCCTCCGTCATCAAGCTTGGTTACCGTGGTTTCAATTGTATTCAAAAAGCAACCCTTGAAAAATGGTGCAAGTTCAGGATACTTCACTTTAAGTTTTTCTGTAATTTCATCTGCTTTTTGCAAAAGAATCTTTGGAATATCCATAAAAATCTCCTATTGAGTACTATATAAATACATTTTTAATAGTATATCACGACCGATTTTTTAAAACAATGGTAATAGTGCAAGGGTTTTTACTCTCAAATTTGTCAAACTTACCGAAATTTCAAAACCGCAAAAAATTTTGAAAATTGTTAATGATTTATCAATCAACTTGTAGTATAATAGGGTCGATAAAAAACCTTTGGAGGTATAAAAATGGCAAATCGTATTGTATTAAACACAATTTCCTATCATGGAAAAGGAGCAATTGAAAACATCACCACAGAGCTTCAGAGCCGTGGATTTAAAAAAGCTTTCGTATGCTCCGACCCCGACCTTATTAAG
This sequence comes from Acutalibacteraceae bacterium, assembly GCA_045606545.1. Taxonomy (GTDB): domain Bacteria; phylum Bacillota; class Clostridia; order Oscillospirales; family Acutalibacteraceae; genus DTU089. Next base: position 25,860 of record JAZUSD010000058.1, read on the forward strand.
TTCGGCGTTACAGCTAAGGTAACTGACCTTCTTGATAAAGCAGGCTTCCCTTACAGTATATTCAGCGAAATTAAAGCTAATCCCACAATTGAAAATGTTCTCAGCGGTGTTGAGGCTTTCAAGGCAAGCGGAGCAGACTGCATCGTTGCTATCGGTGGCGGTTCTGCAATGGATACTGCAAAAGCAGTTGGTATCATTATCGAAAACCCCGAATTCGCAGATGTAAGAAGCCTTGAAGGCGTTGCAGATACAAAGAACCACGCAGTATTCACAATCGCAGTTCCCACAACTGCAGGCACTGCTGCTGAAGTTACAATCAACTACGTTATCACAGACGTTGAGAAGAAACGTAAATTCGTTTGCGTAGATGTTCACGATATTCCCGAGGTTGCAGTTGTTGACCCGGATATGATGTCCACAATGCCCAAAGGTCTTACCGCTTCAACAGGTATGGACGCTCTTACCCACGCTATTGAAGGCTACATCACAAAAGGCGCTTGGGAAATGACAGATATGTTCCATCTCAAAGCAATCGAGCTTATTGCAAAGCATCTTCCCGGTGCTTGTGAAAACACTCCTGAAGGCAGAGAAGGTATGGCTCTTGCACAGTACATCGCAGGTCAGGGCTTCTCAAACGTTGGTCTTGGTATTGTTCACTCAATGGCTCACGGTCTCGGTGCTCTTTATGACACACCTCACGGTGTTGCTAATGCAATCCTTCTTCCCTCAATTATGGCTTACAATGCAGAATGCACAGGCGATAAATATCGCGATATTGCAAAAGCAATGGGCGTTGCAGGCACAGAAGCTATGACTATTGAGGAAGCAAGAAAAGCAGCAGTTGACGCAGTTTATGCTCTCAACGAAAAGGTTGGTATTGCAAAAGACCTTAAGGGTATTCTTAAAGAAGAGGATATTCAGTTCCTTTCAGAAAGCGCATTCGCAGATGCTTGCCGTCCCGGTAACCCCAAGGATACAAGCGTTGAAGAAATCGCAGAGCTTTACAGAGCATTGCTTTGATAAAAAAAATTTATCCTCGTTGAATTATTTGTTGTAATAATTCAACGGGGATTATTTCTTTATGTAAAAAATAGGAGACGACGGAAACCATCATCTCCTACCAAACGGTTTATGGTGGTGTGCCAATCCCACATTTCTTTTGACCCAAAGGGTGTGTAGAAGCACATTCTCTACTTCAGAAACCATTTAATTTATTGTAATGTTATTTTACAACAATTATTCCTTTTTGTAAAGAGTTTTATTATTTTTTATAAATCTTTTTAAATTTTTCGCACCAACTCTATAAGCTGTAATAATCGAATTTTTATAACCTGTGTTTTCTATTTGCAAAGAAAGTCTGATAACAATGTTTAAATTTGTTTCTTCTATGTATTTTATGTACATTACAGTATTAGTGTTTTTTTCATCCTTCAATATCATATCCGGTATGTTAATAACATCAAAAACACATTTATGAAACAAATTGTAATCATTAGCATGATGGTCTTTTATATGTTCATCACGTTCATCTGTCAAAACAAGCTCATCAGTTATAAGAGAACCGAACTCATCCTCTAATGGTTTTGTATTCAATTTTCCTATAAACTGAAGCTCCATATACCTACCTCTTTGCACTTACATTATAACATAATAACCCAATTAAATCAATGTAATTAACACTTTTTCACTCTTTTTACCACAACAAACCCAATAAACAACACCCCTACAAAAACCGCATCAAATATTACGTCGGTTTTGTAATCTTTGAGTATGTAAACCAAAACATATATCAGAAGAAAAGCTATAGCTTCAATTGCAGGACGTTTGAGTGATTGATTTTCCTTTTGGTTATAATGCAAAAATTCCACCAATAAATATACCCAAGGAACATTCAATAATATAGGAATAAACAAATCTTTCATAATAAACTCCGGTTTTAAGGTAGGGTACGCATTTATGCGTACCGTAATTCACGAATGTTTTTGCGGAACGGATAAATCCGTTCCCTACATTCACAACTTAAACCATTTCAAATATCTTACAAACAAACGGAACAAGTATCAATCCGGGTAACAAATTCGCAACCTTGATTTTTGTTATACCGATAAGATTAAGTCCGAGAGCGATAATCATAACCGAACCTGCACAGATAAGCTCTGCAACGGCAAAATCATTAAGGAATGAACCGAGAACCATTGAAAGTGCCACAAGACCACCTTGAAAAACAAGAACAAAAACAGAAGAACAAAGAACACCTATACCAAGACTTGCACCAAGCATTGTTGAAGAAATCAGGTCAAGAACAGATTTTGTATAAAGCATCTGGTTATCTCCTGATATGCCTGCATTCATTGAGCCAACTATAGTCATAGCACCAACGCAGAACAGAAGAGAAGCGGTAACAAAGCCCTGTGAAAAGGTGCTTTTTTCATTTTCACCATTTTCACCTTTTTTCTGAAGCTTGTCCCCTATTTTAGTAAGCTTTCCGTCAATATCAATAAGTGTTCCGATAATTGTACCGAGAGCAAGAGAAATAATCATAACAAGCTGATTTTGCCCTTTGATAACACCTGTTATACCAATTGCAACAGTGCAAAGACCGATTGCAGTCATAACCGCATTTGTCAGCTTTTCAGGTATTTGTTTTTTCAGTAATAAACCAACGGTACTGCCTATTAAAACAGTCAGAACATTTACAAGCACACCGCTGAAGTTATGTAATATATCAAGCATTGTCAACACTTCCTAAATTCCAAGGGTAAATATTAAAATCGGGATTTGAAATAAACTCAACCTGTTCCTTTGTCCTCGGATGTTTAAAAACTATTTTATGAGAATATAAAGCAATACTGCAATTTCTTACCTTACTGCCGTATCGTCCGTCACCTGTAAGAGGCGTTTTTCTCGAAGAAAACTGAACTCTTATCTGGTGTGTTCTTCCCGTATGCAAAAGCACTCTCACAATTGCATTCTTCTCACTTTTCTTTAAAACAACATATTCAAGACTTGCTTCTCTCACACCCTTTCTCATTCTGTTAACAACAAATGAGCGGTTCTTTTTTGAATCTTTAAAAAGCAAATCTTTATATATGCCCTCATCATTTTCGGGAATACCGTCAGTAACTGCAAGATAATATTTATAAAACTTACCGTTTGCAATATCAGTTGAAAGCGCAGATGCGCTTTTTTTATTTTTGGCAAAAACCATTACACCGCCAACCTCTCGGTCAAGACGGTGCAAAAGGTGAAGATTTTCTTTTTGAAGACAAGCTAAAATTCCTTTTTCTCCCTTTGGGGAATCTTCACTCATAATTCCAACAGGCTTATTTATAACAAGGATATCCTCGTCTTCAAAAATAATCGGTATATCATTTGTGCAAATCGTATTTTCCATTGTATTCCTCAAAAATCTCTTTGAATTCCTCGTTGTCGTATTTGATTTTGTTAAGATAATTATGAGGGTCAAAGGCATCATTCTGAGCTTCAATTACCGCAACGGCAATATTGGAGCAGTGGTCAGAAATTCTTTCGCAGTTAGTTAATAAATCCGAAAGAACAAAGCCCATTTCAATAGTACAGTCACCGCTTTGAAGACGGTTGATATGATGAGATTTGATTTCGGCTGCAAGGCGGTCAATAACCTGCTCTAAAGGTTCAACCCTTGAAGCAAGTTCCAAATCATTTTTCTCATAAACTTTTGTTGTCATAACAACAATTTCAGTTATGGCTTCAATAAGCGTGGCTATTTCTTTTTGCGCACTTTGGGAGAAAGTGATTTTCTTTTCATAAATTTCCTGAGCAACTTTTTTAAGATTCAATGCGTGGTCGCCAAGTCGTTCAAAATCCCCTATTGTATGAAGCATTCTTGAAACTGTTCTTGCATCATTAGCAGAAAGAGATTCTGCAGAAAGCTTAACAAGGTAGGTGCCCAATTCGTCCTCGTAGGTATCAAGAATGTTCTCATATTCTTTGATTTTCTTTGCATCTTTTTCATCATATGAGAAAACAAGGTTAAGCGCTTTAAGAATGGTATCTTTTGAAAGAACTGCCATTTTAGAGGTATAGTTATCGCATTCCATAACTGCAACTGTAGGCGAACGGAAAAGTCTTTCATCAAGATATACAACCGCAGTTTCCTGTTCATCTGTCTTTTTATCTTTGATAATCTTGTGAGCCAATTTACCGAGAAGCTTTGTAAATGGAGCAAGAAGAATAACTGTAGTAACATTGAATATGGTGTGAATAATTGCAATACTTGCAGGGTTCACGAAATTTTCATCAAAGTAACTGCCCATAACAGAATTAACAATAAGGAAAACAGGCATAAATATCAACGAACCAATGATATTTATAATTGTGTGGGTAAATGAAACTCGTTTTGCATTTGCACCTGCACCGATACAGGAAATAAGACCTGTTGCACAAGTACCGATATTCTGACCGAGAATAATAGGAACTGCCATTGTATAGGTAATTGAGCCTGTAAGAGAAAGAGCCTGCAAAATACCAACAGAAGCGGAAGATGACTGAATAACCGCAGTAACAACCGCACCGATAAGAATACCAATTATCGGGTTATTGAATTTCAGAAGCAAATCCTGAAATTGTGGTGAATCTGCAAGACCTGAAACAGAATCGGACATAATGTCCATACCATAAATGAGAACCGTAAATCCTACAAAAATAGTACCAAGAATTTTTCTCTTATCGCTTTTGGACATCATTATAAAAGCAATACCTACAACTGCAAGAATAGGTGCAAAGTTTTGGGGTTTAACCATCTGAATGAAGAACGAATCACTCTGCACACCAACAAGAGATAAAAACCATGCGGTAATAGTCGTACCGATATTAGCACCAAAAATAACACCGATTGAATTTTCAAATGCCATAAGTCCCGAGTTTACAAGACCAACAAGCATAACAGTTGTTGCAGAAGAGGACTGTATGACCGCAGTTATCAACGCGCCCATAATAATACTTACGAACACGTTTGAAGTCATTTTTTTGAGAATTATTTCAAGCTTACTGCCTGCCGCCTTTTCAAGACCATCAGACATGGTATTCATACCGAAAAGGAAAAACACCAATCCGGCCAAAAGGCTTAAAACATCAAAAAAAGTCATAGTTTTCTCTCCTTTTTTGATAAAAGTAAATGTAATACCAAATTTTCACAAATATCATTTTAGCACAGAATTTCCCACTCTTCAATATGATAAACAAATAAAAAGAAAAAATGCAGAATCCAAAATGCAAAATGCAGAATTATCGGGGAAGCTTCGCTTCCAAACATTATATTAATATTAGTTATTCTTACAATAGCATTTTCTTTTTGATTTTTTCATTTCCTTTAATTTAATAAAATAAAAAATTCAGGACAATTAATGTCCTGAACCTTTTACTTTATTATTTAAATGGCGTCGCAGACCCTTTAATTTTGCATTCTGCATTCTGCATTTTGCATTATAATTTAGAATAACCATGACAATTAATCAGCGCATCCAGCTTCTTGCCCTCTTTGCAAAGTGGGCATTCGTGAGCAGGTGTTGCGAAATAGCCTTCCAAATCATTGGGATTGAAAACGGAATTAACAGTGTAACCACCACAATTAGCAACAGTTGCGAAAATTGATGCAACACCTGAAATTTCACCGCCATAGTATTTAACTGCTTCAATAGCTGCCTTTGCTGTTGCGCCTGAAGCAACACTGACTGCAAGAATAAGCACGTGCTTACCCTGAATCATATGTACAAGGTTATCTCTGAACATCATCTGCGAGCCGTTAACGATTTCAGGAGTAACAACATAAACAGTCTGATGAGCGTTAATGTTTGCAAATGAGTTTTTAGTAAGCTCATTTGCAAGGCAGGTGCCGATAACTTCTGTACCGTCAAGGCAAAGAATTGTATCAACAAGTGTTGTGCTGTAATTATATGTTGAGCAAAGCTCTTCTGCAACCGCTTTTGCCTCGGAATAACGGGATTTTTGGTCGGCAACATCGATATAATAGTTTGAATGAGTGTAGCTTGTTGCAAAGTGACCCTTTGCTACACGCAAGTAAAGATTTTTTCTTTTAGTTTTGATTTTGAAAACTTCTGTTGTAGGCATAAAATCAACCTTTCGTGTTGGTATAAACTATATTTTACATTATTCCATAGATTTTTGTCTATTGGTGTATTGCATAAAATCAAAAAGCCTTATTTAATCATTTCGTCAAATTGAGCCTCTGAAATAACAGTAATTCCCAATTCATTAGCCTTACGGAGCTTACTGCCTGCATCCTCACCTGCAAGAACATAAGTGGTTTTCTTGGAAACTGAGCCCGACGCTTTACCGCCGAATTTTTCGATAATTTCCTGTGCTTCTCTTCTGCCAAATTTTGAAAGAGTACCCGTAAGAACGAATGTCTGACCTTTAAAACGGTCATCTGCCTTTTCTGTAAGGTTTTTCATATTCAGCCCGAAAGACTTGAAATCCCCGATGAGAGCAATGGTTTCAGGAAGGGAAAGTGTGTCTTTGAGAGTTTTTGCGGAAATATCACCCATACCATCAATTTCTTTAATATCTTCTTCACTTGCATTCAAAAGCGCATCCATAGTATCAAAATGATTTGCAAGCAATTTTGCCGCCTTTAAGCCGATATGGTGAATACCGAGAGCAAAAATCAATTTATATAAATCATTACTTTTTGATTTTTCAATTGCAGAAATAAGGTTTGCGGCACTCTTTTCCCCCATTTTTTCAAGAGAGGAAATTTGCTCTGCT
>JAZUSD010000059.1:0-4046 GCA_045606545.1 Acutalibacteraceae bacterium
AAGGTGCCATAGCTCAGTTGGTAGAGCAAAGGACTGAAAATCCTTGTGTCCCCGGTTCGATTCCTGGTGGCACCACTTGCGAAAGCAATCGGAAAGTAGCGCAGTTGGTAGCGCACTACGTTCGGGACGTAGGGGTCGGGCGTTCGAGTCGCCTCTTTCCGACACAAGGCGACAATCGAATAATTTCGGTTGTCGCTTTTGTTTTCTCTTCTTCGTAACTTGCTGATAATCTACGGAATATCTTGAAGACTTCATTCTCATTTTCTGTTCGATAATCGTCATTTTCCTTGTCAAACAAAACACCCGCTGGAAACATCAATTTCTGCAAACTTTGTCGGTTCTCAAAGTTACCGTTATTCCATAAAGTACCTAATTTACAAGACATTGCAACTGCTTCATCAATGTATTTGCTCATGTTCGATAAGTTTTTGTTGGCTTCCTCCAACCCTCTACTAATTTCCGCCATTTCAGTAGTCAAATGCTTCAATGTAGTCTGGTAAACCTCATCGCTGATTTCTCCTAATCCATAACGGACTTGAACCCTTTCTAACTTCTGCTTACACTCCGTTTGGCGTTTTAAGAGCATCCTGCGAGTTTCATCCTTCATATCATTGTTATCCTTGAAAACCTTTCTAAGTACGTTTATGAGCACTGGAATGAGTTCCTGAGGTATCTTATAGGCATTCAATAACTCCGTATATTTTTGGTGCATCTTATCGGTGCTATGATTGCTCTTGCATCCCTTTTTGTTGCACTTGTAATAATTACGTCCTCTTGCTTTCACGGTATATCCCGTTAGATAACCTCCACAATCCGAACAAACAACATGTCGTTTCAATGGAAACTCATCCGTAACTTCTCGATGCTCATAGCCAGCATTTGAAAGACCATTTACCTTATTAAATATAGCCTCATCAATCAATGGCTCATGCTTACCTTTGATTACCTCATCACCCAAAAGACTATGTTTGATATAGCCACAATAAAAAATGTTCTGCAAGATTTTGTTTAGGTGTTTACGGTCAACATCCAACCCCAAGGACTTCAACCTATCCACTATGGCAATATCTCCTAACCCTTCATTCGCTTTCCATAGAAAGGCATTCCTTAACTTCTTACCGTCTTCATTGACGGTAATGATATGTTCACGACCAACCTTCTTACGGTCATAACCTAATGGGACTTGCCCGAACCAATACCCCTTCTTCAAACATTCCCTCATACCTGTAACGCACTTATCCCTACGCAAATCATTCTCAAACTGATTGAACAAGAATAGAATGTTTTCCATAAATGTACCAGCTGCACTATCTGGGTCAGTGGCTTGGGTTGCCGATATAACATAAATGCCCTTGGTTTTCAAATATGCCTTTGTCATGATGGCTTCAGAACCAGCACGACTGAAACGGTCAAACGAATACACCAAAATGATGTTGATTTCTTTATCCCTTGCAACCTCGGCAATCATTTCACGATACATCTTGCCTTCCGTCTTTGCACTCTCATGAGTGCCACCAAACTCTTTTTTGATAGTGATACCGTTGCGTTCAGCGTATTCCCTACAAATACGCTGCTGGTTCTCTAAACTGCAATTATTTCTTTCTTGCTTTTCTGTGCTTACTCTCGTCCATAGAGCAGCAACTTTTCTTTCCAACTTGGAAAACTCCGTAACTTTTACCTTTTTCTTTTTCATAACTATTAGATTGTATTTTACTTATTATTATAAATGATAGTACCTATTGAATACATAAACTCAAGTACTTGTTTTTGTTCTTCTTGGCTTGTAATGCCTAATTGATTGAATACTTCTTCATACGACTTTAATTCCTCTTCACTAAACATTCAACATAAAATTTTCTGTGTGCCACGCTTGGCACTTATTTTTGGTATTTGATAGCCAGCTCAACAATGGTAAACCGATTTGTCGGCAAATACCTGACCATTGCCTTTCGTGTTTGCAATAAACCTACTTCTTCAAGGAGTGGCTAAAACTGAACTATATTTCAGTTTTTGACTATATCATATTATATATAATGTCATCAATTTTATATTTCGTTTTTTGATAAATCCCGTATCAATTTTTGATATAACCCGATTGCTCGCAAATATCATTTTTTCTCCGTTTGTCGCTGGCTTCCCGTCACCTCTATTTGCGACTTCCGTTGTTCAGTAAGTCAAAAATCTATTGTGATATGTTCAAATATACTAAAAAGATTTTACAAAACAAAATCAGATGAGGCTCTTACACTTCCGTATGGTGTTGATAGATGTACCCGTAATCTTAGCAATGTTCCGTAATGAGTACCCTTTCTTTAAGAGCTTGATTTCTTCTGTGTACTGCTCTTTCATCATTGATTCCGATTTCTGATACCCGACTTTACGACCAACCTTGCCACCTGCTGCCCGATAGTTCTTGTAACCGCTTTCCACTCGTTCCCGAATGGTCTTGCGTTCCATTCGTGCAACCTCTGCCAAAATGGTTATCAAGAATTGGCTCATTGCATTAACCTTACCTTCCTTTGTCAAGGTTTCGATATTGTAGTTTTGAATGTACAGACTGATACCCTTAGCGTTCAGCATTTCGATAACTTCCAGCACTTGGAGAGTATCACGACCTAGACGAGAAAGCTCCGTCACTAATACCTTATCTATATCGTTAACCTCAACATAGTTTATCATATTCAGAAGTTCAGTACGTTCAGCATTGGACTTTGCTCCCGATATTTTTTCAGCAAACACAGCTTCGACACTCCAACCATTACCATTGGCTAATGCAGTCAATTCATTGACTTGTCTGTCATACTCTTGAACACTTGTACTAACTCTTGCGAAAATTACCGTCTTTATCATAATTGTCATATATATCATTTATTTCATTACAAATATACATAAACAGGAATTATCCTGCAAATCAGGATTGACTAAAATATAAAAGATTGATAAAATATTTGATAATTAAAACAAAATTATTTGATTTGTACCAAAGAATCAATATATGGAGAAAGTATTAGCCGAAAACGTAAAGAGACTATGTAAAGAGCAAAAGAAACAGCTCAAAGACCTTGCTGCCGAAATGGGTGTTGACCCTGCTTCATTGAACAGAGCAATGTATGGGAATGCCCGACTTGATACCATTGAAAAAATGGCTATCGCTTTGGGTGTTTCTATCAAAAGTCTGTTCGACCCGATAGATGATGATACGGTAGAAGGTTACATCAAGATAAAGGGAAAAATCTATCAGTTTAATAGTAAAGAAGAATTGGAAAAATTATTATATAGAAACAAATAATATGAAAACTGAGCTTGAAAAATGTATGGCTGGTGAATGGTATGATTGCCATGACCCTATTTTTATAGCAGGTAAAGCAAGAGCTTCTGAATGGTGTGCAAAATATAATTCTGTTCCTTATTCAAAAAGGAAGGAAAGACGTAAAATGCTTGAAGAGCTTTTTGGTGCTATAGGAGAAAACGTTAGTGTTGGAGACAATTTTACCTGTGGATTTGGAACAAATATTTATATAGGTTCTAATGTTTCAATAAACCTAAATTGCACTTTTATTGATTGTAATCGTATAAATATCGGTTCAAATGTTTTAATAGCCCCTTGCGTTCATCTTACTACAGCAACCCACCCTGTGGAATTAACAGATAGGTTAACACCTAACTTTGATGTTGCAAGCGGTGAGTATTTCTGTCGCACCTATGCACGACCAATAACTATCGGAAATGGATGTTGGCTTGGTGCAAATGTAATTGTATTGCCTGGTGTTACGATTGGAGACGGTTCTGTTATTGGTGCAGGTTCTGTTGTTACAAAAGACATACCTGCAAATGTCGTAGCTGTTGGAAACCCCTGTAGAGTAATTAAACATATAAACAAGCAACAGCCAATAAAAATCCAAGATAATCTTTTAGATTAAACTGAAACAAAATAATGTATCATTATAGTCTTTTTATTTGATTATAATGATACATTTTAATTTTGATACAAACATCATAGTTTCTAACGACTTATGAAGAAAACATCATATCTCATAGAGGTGGTT
>JAZUSD010000060.1:0-6908 GCA_045606545.1 Acutalibacteraceae bacterium
GACATCAAAGCATATTGTGGTGCGACCCTTAACGATAGCATCTAAAATATCTTCGGGAGAGTTTGATTTTGCATAAACATAAGTAACAGGCCAGGTTAAAAGATTGGTGACAACATAATCTCTGTGATAATCGCTGCCGCCGACAACGGGCAGCTTGTGTCCGTTTCTCAACTGCTCATGCCACCATTCGGTGCATTCGAGATTATCAAAGTGTGTCGGTGCGTTCCATACCTCGAGAACATCCACATCTTCAGCTTTCATTTCCCATCTCCACGGGCATTGCTTGCAATGAGGATGGTTCATACAGATTACCGCTCCGCGCTCTTCTGCCTTTGTCTTAACCCTTAAAAAATCCTCATAGCTTTCGCAGGTGTCATAATCTTCTTTATCAATAACATCTTTGACACCCCACATATTGCAGTGCCCTCCGTGCTTTGTCAGCTCGGCACCGTAAATGAGAGTAAGCCCGTCAACATCGGGAAACTCCTTGCAGTTAACATTATGGTCGGTAATTATAAGAAAATCTATTTTGCTTTTCTTGGCTTTTTCAATAACCTGTTCCAATGTCAGACCGCCGTCGGATGCAACCGTGTGGCAATGAGGAACGCCCGAATACCACTTGTATCCTTTGCAACTCATTCTTTCATCCCCTTAATGATCTCTTTATCGATTCTGCCGATAAAGAGGTTATTTTCCGTTTTTAAAGCGGATAAGTCATCATTTTCGTGAATTATTCCGTAAGCGGGAGAATCGGTTTCTTCGGGAGCAATAAAAACATTATTTCTGACTGTAAGATTATAAACCATTGGTCTGAAGAAAATATATCCTCTGCTTTTACCGATTCTGCCCGAGGGTCCGTCAAAAATATTGTTTTCAATAAGAATATTGTGATGGTCAATATCACCGTGATGACCAACACCCGGGAAGCCGTCACATTTGAAAATGTTATTTCTGATTACTATATTACGGCATACTGTGTCATCGCTCTTAAAGTCAATGAGAGTACCATCGCAGTTATAAACAGGACCATAAGAGCCTTCTCGGGACATATCAAGCTGAATCTGCTCATTAAAAAGAATATCGGTTTTGAATGTATATGAGGGACCATCAAAAATACAGTTTTGAATAGTTGTGTTCTCTGTGCCGTTAATTTCGATACAATGCCAATGAGCACAATGACGGAATTTGCAGTTTTCGATGGTGATATTGCTGCAATGAACTGTGTTCACAAGGGTAATACATTCATCAAGATTTTTGTTACCGTCAAATATACCGCCTGAAATCACAACATCGTGAGTACCTGTGTATTCGCCCCATTCCGGCTCGGAATAAGAAGCCAGCAAATATCTTGTTAAAGGCTCACTTTTATCACTTCTGAGAATAACTGCATCATCTGAAAACTTAAGATGCTGATACGAATAGAAAATAAGTGCTGCGGAAATGAGATATGTACCATCGGGGAAATAAACAGTTCCGCCATCCTTCAATTCGTCAATGCAAGCCTGCAAGGCTTTAGTGTCATCGTGAATTCCGTCACCGAAAACATCTTTATTCTGCTTTACATTAATAAATTTCATATAATCGCCTCGGAACATATCGTTATTATTTTTGCGAAATAACCGCAGCCTCTGCAGTAACCGCTGCATCCTGCAACTTGCATGCATCGCCTTCTGCTGCAGCATTTCCTTCTTCAGCTCTTTGTTTGAGAACTTCCATAATGTGAGCGTGCTTTTCGTCTGTGAAATCCCACATAAACAGATATGGCAGGGTCATCAGTACGTATCCCGCAAGGTCAAAACAAAGACCGATAAGCATACATTGTACTCTGACATCACCCATATAAAGAACGTCCCAATCGGAGGTAAAGCCCACACGGTAGAACATAAGCGGAACAATCAGGGAAACGAGGGTTGTAATAGGTGTTGTAAACCAGCTGATGATTTTCTGATATTCCTCCAGTCTTTCGCCTGAAATATACATCTGATAATCCGTAACTCTGATTTTGGTGTCATCCTGTGCAATACCAACCGCAGCTTCAAGTGTATTGGAAACAAGCATAGCAATGTAAATTGCAAGACCGCATAGGAAATGAGAATTGCCAAGAAAGAGAATTGCCAGAATATATACTCCGTTTCTCATTGCTAAGACAATATATTTGAATACAATCAGCTGCTTATACTGAAAGCGTTTTCTTATCCAAGGTGCAAGGAATTGACCCGGATTACCGGACATTTTATAAATGATTTCTGCTACAGAGAAGAAAAGTCCTGTTTCACGCCAGGTATAAATGAGAAGGATTCTTTTCATATCAAGCATACCATTGCCCAATGAGTCAAGGAGCTCTGCAGTTTTAATTATCCAAAGATATTTGTTTTTGAAAATACCTGAAACACAATGCCAGAATGAAAGATACTCTCTATTTTCAAGAGGTGGCATAGGAATTCGTTCTTTGATTTTACGAAGACCTATGAACATAACACCAGATGAAACCACAAAAAATACAGGGATAAGATATCTGAATGTGCCGATATCCTTAACGCCGTCAAGGAACATTACACCTGCGATCGTGGGAAGAAGAACATTCACTATATTCTGAACAAAGTGGCTGATTTTAACAGGGAATGAACGTACGTAAAGTCTTTCCTGAGGGTTGGGGCTGATGTTATCTGCAACAGATTGTGTAAAGCCTACGTAATTGAATATTGTATAAAGCTGGAAAAGAAGATAAAGAGTCCATACTCTGTCTGTAAGAGGAAGCTTATAAAGAGGCAATTCGCATATAAGGATAACTACTATAATGCATTGGATAACATTTGCATAGGCAAAGATTTTGTATCTGCCGAGCTTTTTGAGAAGCTTCTTTCTTATAAGAATATTTCTGAATCCGCTCCAACCGTTTGCAAGAAAATGGGCACCGAAAATTTTGAAAATGTTGAAGCTGTTTATACCCTTCCAACGGGTATCAAGAATGTTTGCAACACCATCAGGAAGAATGAAAGAGAAATCAAATATGAGCATCAATAAGCCTAACATAGCAAAGATCAGATACACCGCATTATATTTTTGTTCAATCTTTTTAGGAAGAAATCCTAAGTTTGCATCAACACCCATTGTAAGAAGATTCCAAAAATATGTTGATGCAATAAAGAATACATTAATTGCACTGAATGTAAGAAGAGGTATTTCGTAATAATGTGCAATAAGATAACAACCTGTACCAAAGGTAAGAAAGCTTTGGAGATATTTTAAGGTGTAATCGCCACCAACTGCGGCAAAAATTGAAAAATATTCTTTATATGGAACATGCTTTCCCTCAGCAGGAGTGTTCCAATATTTCTTCATTTCCTTGAAAATATTATCTTTTTTCTTAGCTTTTTCTTTTGCCATCAGTTTTCATCTCCTTCCTTGAGCAGCTCGTTTATTGTTTCATTTGCGTCTTCACGTGTCATGCCATATTGTTCTTCCGGAGCAATATTAACAACTGCCTTTTTTATATTTTTTGGAAGCCAGCTATCGCCAAAGGTTATACTCTCTTTGCTTTCTGCACCCATATAAAACTCTTTAAGATTTGAGCAGGAATAGAATGCAAAGCTGTCAATTTCTTTAACAGATTCGGGAATAAATATAACAGGCTCCATACTATGGCAATAGCTGAACGCATCAGAGCCGATTTTTTCAAGTCCGTCAGGAAGAGTAACAAGTGAAATGTTTTCGCATTTAAAGAATGCCATATCACCAATTTCCTTTAAGGTTTCGGGTAAATCGATTTTTGTTAAGGTTGCGTTTTTATAAAAAGCACAAGAGCCTACTCTCTCAACACCTTTCGGTATAGTGTAGGTTGTGTCAGCTTTCTTTAGAGGATAAGCTACTAATGTCTTCATATCCTTAGTGTAAAGCACACCTTCAGCAGAAGTGTAATATTCATTAGCTTCATCAACCTCTATTGCTTTGAGCTCCTTGCAATAGAAAAATGAAGTTTCGTCTATGTATTTAACATCCTTACCGATATGAATAACCTCAACATATTCGTCGGTGTTCATAGTGAAATCACCAACCGCAAAAACAGGCTTTGATTCGTCGGGATTGTTTCCGTCTTCATCACGGACATAATCAATAAACACTTCTTTAGTAGATGTATTACCATTGAAGCCGAACAGCACCCAACCTTCATTACCGGGAGTATCAGCAATTTCTGTCTGATATTCATATTCAAAAGGTGCTCGTGCCATTGAAAGAAATGAAATGGTAACGGAAGCAGCTATGAATAATACCAGAACAATGATAAATGTAGCTTTTTGCCAGGTTTTCATTATTAATCACTCCTTAACAGATTCCAACGTTGATGTTTTCTGTAGGGTGAAAGGAATTATCCGAACCGTGTTTTCTACAGGCGGATTTCCGTTCATCCTGCGTTAAAATACTCGCCAATCCGAAAGGATTAGCTGCGTTTTTGCCTTGGCTGACCAAAAATCCACACTGTATAAAATCTTCGACCTAAAAGCCAAAGATTTTTATTGGATTTTTGGTGTTGAGGGCGAAGATAGGCTGGCGCCTTTCAAGACCGAAATGCCAAAAAGACTTGAAAAGATTTGCTTTTAGGCAGGTTCGGATAACTCATTTCACCCTATACAAATAAAGATTAACATATTTTATTTGAAGTTCCAATATAATAAATCACAGCAACATTTGTGAATTATCACAAACAACAGTTGTCACTTTAATATTTATGAAATTCACAAAAATAATCAAAAACATTCTATTTGTTTTTAAAATAATCACAAAAAGTTTATGTTAATCACTATTTTTACAGATTTTTTATTGTATCTCATACCAAATAATGATACAATTAAATTACGAATTATCACATTGTTCACCGTTATTCTAAACATTGACAGGAGAGTATTTATTTGAATTTGAAAAGATATGAAAATGTTTGCGAATATTATTCTCACATGAACGATAAAAATCCTCTTAATATTACCGCTGTGGGAGAAAGTTTCTGGTGTGACAATTGCTTTTTTGAAAGAAGCTCTTCACAAATTACTGCGATCGAGTTTGTTGTCAACGGAAACGGAGTTCTCGAAAACAATGGTCAAAAGTATTATCTTGGTCCCAAAGATGTTTTCTTATTAAGAAAGGGCACCAATCACAAGTATTACAATGCCAAAAACAGTACGCTTCATAAATTTTTTATTACTTTATCCGGCGAGTTAGCCGAGATATTGCTTAATCAGTATTTACCTGGTCATGATTATGTCTTTCACAACTGTGAGCTTGAAGAGCTTTTCAGGGAAATATATGAAAAAGCTAAAAAAGTATACGGCGATGATTATTCTCTTTTTGTCGCTGAAATGACACCCGAACTTATAAAGCTCATTATAGCCCTGCGTAATTATGCATCAAGCGAACATAAAGATCTTGCCTATTTAATGAGAGAATATCTTGACTCACAGATAATGCAAAGTTTTTCGCTTAATGATATGTGCAAAAAATTCGGCTACTCAAAAAATCATATAATTAACAAGTTTTCCGAAAAATTTGATATTACACCTTATCAGTATTACACTACAAAAAAGCTGGAAACCGTTAAAATGTATCTAATAAATACAAACTACTCTTTTTCTGAAATTGCAGAAAAAATGTCTTTTTCTGACCAACAGTATTTTTCTTCATGGTTCAAATCACTTTGCGGAATATCTCCTTCAAAATTCAGAAGCAATTACGGGCAGAACAGTTCATACACTGATTGACTCAGATTCAAAGCTTGCAACTTTTTACGACCACATGTTTTTCCATAATTTTTGAAATTTTTAGCCAAAAATCCCAAAGGTTCCCAACAAAATATAACAGCCAACAAGCAAACAGCACAATATGTAGTGGTTGGACTCAACGGACAACATATTGCGATATTTGGGAGCAAGATGTCGGGGGTGAAGGGATTCTTTCGGGATTTTCATAATTATTACAACCGCTTTCAGTAATAAAACCTGTTCCCTATTCTTTGACTTATGCAGTAAAATTTTTTACATCAACAAAAGGAAAGGAAGGCTGAATTGAGGCTAACACAACCTCAACGGTTAGTTTCTCCACTCTTACCACAACTCTCGTTATACGGCTATTTGTGGGCAGTAAACAGTATGTCAGTCGCCAGCCTCCAGTCGCCAGTTCTCATAACAGATACTGTATCATGCTAAATTATTTTTTCTATATCTTTAATAAAATATATCAAGAAGAATGAAGTTATTGCCATAACGCTGGTGACTGGTAGCCGGCGCCTGGTAGCAAAAAACAGAACACACGCTGATTTCTCAGCGAGTGCTCTGTTTTTATATTTGGAAAGAAAATGAATTGATAATTTAATTTCCTGTTTTTAAGTTGTTGTTTTTTTGTAGGTTTTTGTTCCTAACAGAGTGTTTGTAAATGTTGCCGTGTATGAACCGTCAGCATTCTGAACACTGTTAACAGTTTCTGTTGCGACCTTTTCACCGCAAAGGGTACACATAGCAGTTGCTGTGCAGGTGGAGTATTTGTTCCCCCATCTGTAATATACTTCCACATTATCTGCACACTCTGTGCCTGTTACTTCACCGTATTTTGAAGTAAGTGCAGTTAAGTCATTTTCATCGAGCTTACCGTCACCGTTAATATCGGAAGCATATTTTTTATATGTAGCAAGCTTTTCGGGGTTTTCTATAGCGTGCTTTATTGCTTTAATGTCTGCTTCTTCAAAAGCAACGCCGTTTAAATCGTAATCACCAACTGCATATACATCAACAGTTGTAAAGCCGTTTATGAAAAGGTGGAGAAGGTATGCATCAATAACATCAAGATAACCGTCACCGTCAAGGTCATATCTGATTATATCGTCATAGCTTTCCGTTCCGATCTGCTCGTGGTCATCTGCAAGA
>JAZUSD010000061.1:0-2109 GCA_045606545.1 Acutalibacteraceae bacterium
AGTTCTGTTTTGGCCTAAAAAGTTTTTAGAAGGCTTTAATGGCCTGCAATATTATGACCCTCATTTTGGAGAAGCCTTTTATAACGATTCGTTCAATGACACTGTTGATTACAATGACCTTCTTTCTAAAATCAAATGCAACACTCTGTTTATGAAAGCAAAGACAACGATTGGTGAGAACGGTTTGTTGCAAGGCGCATTGTCTGATGAAGATTTGCAAAGAGTCAATGCCTTGATTGAAAATATGAAAATCAAGCAATTTGATTGTGGGCACGGTATTCATACAGAAAAGGCAAATCAGTTTGTGGAAGCAATCATTTCAATTTAACGAACGGAGCAACAGTATTTTTCACTGTTGCTTTTTTGTTTGTCAGGGTGGTATAATTAACTCAATTGATTGCGGAACTAAGGTGAAATAATTATGATTAAAGAAGTTATACACGACCCGATTTTGTTGGCAATGAAATGGGACAAGCGTTCAATCACCTATGAAACACTTGAAGCAGACGAACCTGTAGAAGAAAACTTCACCTTGGTTTCAGTATCTTATCTGTGAAATAAAGCATATTAAATACCAACTCCCACTCACCTTTGTTTCAGTGCGTGGGAGTTGGTATAACTTATATGTATTTCAAGTATTCAATAAACCGTTTTACTGCAAGAGAAGCAGTTTTCTTATCTCGCAGTGCTAGTCCTATGTTTCGATACGCGGGAACATCAAGTTCTTTTGCTATGATTCTATATGGAACACGCTTTAAAATCAGCTCAGGAAGAATTGCTATGCCGAGTCCGCTTTCTACCATAGACATTACAGCGTAATCGTCCCAAGTAGTAAATTTTACATTTGGTGTTAAATTGTTACGCTCAAATATTTCTGAGATTTCTGCTTTTGCACCTTTCTCAAGAAGCATAAAAGGTTCATTGCAAAGAGCAGTTATAGGAAACTTATTGCAATCTTTCAATGGATGATTTTCAGGAAGTATTGCCATAAGTTTGTCTTTTTGGAGAAATATTGTTTCAAATTCAGGGTGGGTCGGCAATCTTAAAAATCCACAATCAACTCTACCTGTATGTATCCATTCCTCAATTTCGGTGTAATCACCCAACAGAAGTTCATAGTCAATGTTCGGATAATCTTTTTGAAATTCCTTGATAATATTCGGAAGCCAATGGGTAGCTACACTCGAAAATGTACCGATGCGAATTAGTCCTGACTGCAGACCGTTTAATTCATCGACCTGCATTTTCAGTTTATCAAAATCGGTACAAAGATTCTGTGCATACGGCAATAACTTTACTCCATCACTTGTAGGCTTTACACCATTCTTACTTCTTTCAAGCAGTGTTACGCCCCATTCTTTTTCAAGGTCAGCAATCATTCTGCTGATACCTGATTGTGTGTAGCTTAGTATTTCTGCTGCCTTTGTAAAACTGCCGTATTCCACAGTCTTAACAAACGAAAGATATTTTTGTAAATTCATATCCATATTAAAACCATTCCAAATTGTGATTTTGATTATAACAAACATTCGCTTTTGTTATATTATGATTTATGATACAATATTTCTAACCTGAAATCAAGGAGTATAATATGGATAGAAAAGCATTTTTTAAATATATATCTGCATTACTGTTGTTCGGTTTAAATGGCATAGTAGCAAGCCATATACCTCTGAACAGTTATGAAATTGTATTTTTACGAACACTAATCGGCAGTATCCTTTTAATTATCCTCTTCTTAATTGGCAAGGATAAATTTCATATAAAAGAATATAAGAAAGACACAGTTTTTATTGCCTTGTCAGGTATTGCAATGGGAACAAGTTGGATGTTCCTATATGAAGCATATCAGCAGATAGGTGTAAGCTTATCGTCGTTACTTTATTATTGTGGTCCTGTTATTGTGATGATATTATCACCGATTATCTTTAGTGAAAAACTGACTACCCCTAAATTATTAGGCTTTACAACGGTGCTTGTTGGTATTTTTCTTGTAAACGGTAATGCAGTTGGCAAGAGCAACCCTTGGGGTCTGTTCTGCGGTGCAATGTCAGCTGTAATGTATTTCTTTATGGTAACACTTAACAAGCAATCAAAAAATATAAGCGG
>JAZUSD010000062.1:0-79716 GCA_045606545.1 Acutalibacteraceae bacterium
GTAATGTAAGACCGTCAACCTTTCTTGACAGATCCCAGGGTCTACCGCTACCGATATGGTCCATAAGTGAATGGAAATTGCTGTTTGCAATAACACCAACCTTTGTAATTCCGCAGTTTACCATATTTGAAAGCGGGAAATCTATAAGGCGGTATCTTCCGCCAAATGGAACTGAGCCCATTGTACGCCTTGCAGTAAGTGCTTCAAGACAAGCATCATATGAATTGGAGTAAACTATACCAAGAACATTTTTCGGCATCATACTGTTTCGCCCTCCTTAACATCTTCTGAAATCATTGACTGTGCTTTTACAGTTGCATTTTTACCCACTGTAACACCTGCACCAACAACGCTTACACCCCAATTTTCAAGATTATCACATTTTTCGGGGTTCTCGCCTACAACTGCGCCTTCTTCAATAACTGCGTTTTCTGCAACCATTGCGTACTGCACAACAGCGCCTTTTTTAATAACTGCGCCGGGCATAACAATTGAATAATCAACAAATGCACCCTCTTCAACGGTAACATTTGAGAAAAGAACTGAATAATCAACCTTGCCTTCAATTTCACAACCTTCAGCTGCAAGTGAATTTTCAATTACAGCCTTATCGGAAACATACTGGGGAGCTGTAACTGCGCCTCTGCCGTAAATTTTCCAGCTGTTATCGGACAAATCAATATTTGCTTTAGGATTGAGCAAATCAAGGTTTGCTTCCCAAAGTGAATCAATTGTTCCAACATCCTTCCAATAGCCGTCGAAACCATAAGCAAAAAGTCTTTCACCTGCTTCGTGCATTGCAGGAATAACATTTTTACCGAAGTCGTTTGATGAATCAGGGTCTGCCTCATCATCAATAAGATATTTTCTGAGCTTTTCCCAGGTAAACATATAAACACCCATTGAAGCCTTATTGCTCTTGGGATTCTTGGGTTTTTCTTCAAATGCGGTAATTCTGCCGTCATCATCAACAAACATAAGACCGAAACGGGATGCCTCTTCCCACGGAACCTCAAGCATAGCAATTGTACAAGCTGCATCCTTTGATTTATGGTACTGAAGCATTTTTGCATAGTCCATTTTATAGATATGGTCACCTGAAAGAATTGCTACATATTCAGGGTTATATCTGTCAATAAACTGAATGTTCTGATAAATCGCATTAGCAGTACCTTTATACCATTCTGTACCCTCAATCTGCTGATAGGGTGAAAGAATATGAACACCGCCGTTTGCACGGTCAAGGTCCCAGGGACCGCCATTGCCGATGTAATCATTAAGTTCAAGGGGTTGATACTGTGTAAGAACACCAACTGTATAAATACCGGAGTTCACACAGTTTGAAAGGGGGAAGTCAATAATTCTGTACTTTCCGCCGTAGGGAACAGCAGGTTTTGCAATGTTTTTTGTAAGAACGCCAAGACGAGAACCCTGACCGCCTGCAAGAAGCATTGCAATACATTCATTCTTTTTTGCCATTTTCGTTACATTCCTTTCCTATATATGAATTATTTTTTTGCTTTTTTAGTTGATGGCTTTTCAACTTTTTTCTGTTTAAAGTAAAGCGTTGTCATAGGCGGCAAGGTCAGTTCAATATACTGCTTATAGCCGTGCATTTCGCCATCTTTTGTTTTATAGGTTTTCTTTATTTTTTCACCCGTACCGCCAAATTTTTTGGAGTCGGAATTGAAAACAAGCTCGTAGCTCTCACCCGCTGGAACACCGATTTTATAGTTTTTTCTTAAAACAGGGGTAAAGTTGCATACCGCAATAATTTTTTCATCCTCTTTATCCGTTCTTACAAACGCTATAACAGAATTTGTGTTATCATCACTTACAATCCAGTTGAAGCCTTCCCAACTGTAATCAATTTCCCAAAGAGGAGAATTCTTTTTATAGAATTTATTAAGCTCTCTTGCATAATCCTGCAACCAACGGTGCATCTCATAATCAAGAAGAAGCCAATCCAGTCCTTTTTTATAGTCCCATTCAATAAATTGACCGAATTCACTGCCCATAAAGAGAAGCTTTTTACCGGGGTGAGCATACATATAACCGAGAAAGGCTCTTACTCCCGCAAATTTCTCGTTATAGTTACCGGGCATTTTATTAATAAGGGAGCATTTTCCGTGAACGACCTCATCGTGTGAAATAGGGAGCACGAAGTTTTCGCTGAACGCATAGAAGAAAGAGAAAGTAATCAAATCGTGATTGAACTTCCTGAATATTCCGTCAAGGGAAAAATAACGGAGAATATCATTCATCCACCCCATATTCCACTTGAAGTTAAATCCGAGACCGCCCATATAAACAGGCTTTGAAACCATTGGCCATGAGGTGCTTTCTTCCGCCATCATCATAACGTCACCATGCTCTGTAAACACAGTTTCGTTAAGCTGTTTAAGAAAAGCAACTGCTTCTAAATTCTCGTTACCTCCATTGGCGTTTGCAATCCAATGTCCATCATCTCTGCCATAGTCCAGATAAAGCATTGAAGCAACCGCATCCACCCGAAGACCATCAATATGATATTCATCAAGCCAGAAGCAAGCATTTGATATAAGAAAGCTCTGAACCTCGTTTCTGCCGAAATCGAAGACCTTTGTTCCCCATTGGAGATGCTCACCCTTACGGATATCTGCATATTCATAACAAGGTGTTCCGTCAAACTCCGCAAGTCCGAAGGCATCCTTTGGAAAATGGGCAGGAACCCAATCCACAATAACACCAATTCCTGCCTTATGGCATTGGTCAACAAAATATTTGAAATCATCGGGAGTTCCGTAACGGGAAGTTACTGCAAAATAACCTGTTACCTGATAACCCCAGGAGCCATCAAAGGGGTGCTCTGCTACAGGAAGAAGCTCTATATGGGTATAACCCATATTTTTTACATATTCAACAAGCTCTTTTGCCAAATCCCGATAGCTTAACGTATTTCCGTCATCATAGCGTTTCCAAGAACCTAAATGCACCTCATAAATATTAACAGGCGAGGAATAAACACTTGACGCTTTTCTCTTTTTAAGCCAGACACCATCATTCCATTTATAGTTACCCTCAAATATCTTTGAGGCAGTTCCCGGACGGGTTTCCGCATGTATTGCGTATGGGTCTGCTTTATAAAGCTTTCTGCCTGTTTTGGTGTAGATAATAAATTTATACGCATCAAAATTCTTTACACCGTCAACATAGGTCTCCCACACACCGCCATCATTAAGGCGATACATTGGAGCGGCATCTTCACTCCAACCATTAAAAGTACCTGTTACAAAAATACTTTCTGCATTGGGTGCCCATACCCTGAAAACATATTTGCCGTCTTCAACCTTATGTGCGCCTAAAAACTCTTGTGCTTTAAAGTTTTTCCCTTGATGAAACACATATAAAGGAAAATCGTTATAATCGCTCTTTTTTTTCACATCCGCACCTCACTCTACCGTATTACATTATATCAAGTTAATAATATCAAATTCTAAAACTCATTTCAAGGGAATTTTGATATATTTTGTTAAACTAAAGTTAAATTTTACCATATTTATTTGTTGATTTTTCACAAGGTTTTTGTGTAAATCGTCACCAAAAAAGCAATAGTTATTGTTCATTCTTTTAAAAAGTAAATATTAACCATTTGTAAAAGAATAAATTATTCTTTTATTTTTCTTTTTCAGAAAAATAAAAATGCAAAAAATGGTATTATATTCAACTGTATAATTAAACGTTTAACTATTTTTTGGAGGTAGCCAAAAATGAATTACAGGGAAACGGTTCATAAACTCATTTCCACCTCTCTCATTCATCGTTACCACATAACAAAATCTGCTCAGAAAGCAGGATTATATTATGGTCAGCCGATGATATTGGAATATATAAAAAACAATCAGCTTTGCACACAAAAAGAACTTGCAGGCAGCTTACACATATCTCCTGCAAGTGTTGCAACATCAATTAAAAGACTGGAAAAAAGCGGTTTTGTAGAACGTTCAACAGATAAGGAAGATGTCAGAAAAAACAGACTTTCTTTGACTGATGAGGGTTTGAATATTTTAGCGAAATTCAGAAGCATCTGCGATGAAACCGATGAAGAAATGTTCAAAGGCTTTTCCGAAGAAGAATGCGAATTGCTGTGCAAATATCTCCAGCGATTATATAACAATCTCGACACGGAAAACCTCACAAATTGTCAGATGAAAGCAGAAATAAAAAAAGATGAAGAAAAAGCAAAGGAGGAAGCAGAAAATGATTAAAAAACTTATGAGCTATGCCGGTAAATATAAAATTTACGCCATACTCTCCCCTGTTTCAATCGTTTTAGAAGTTCTTATTGAGGTTATAATCCCTCTTCTTATGTCTGTGATAATCGACTGCGGAATAAGCGGTCAACCCCTTGAAGACAAAGATAGCTTTATTGCAGAAATTCTTATTTCTTTAGGCTTTGGAGATAAAGCAGGAACTGACCTTATCATTTCCCTTGGTGCACTTATGATTGTTATGGCTTGTATCTCTCTTGCTTGCGGTGCTGCAGCGGCTTTCTTTGCTGCAAAAGCGGGTATGGGATTCGGTGCAGAGTTGAGATTT
The DNA here is from genome assembly GCA_045606545.1 of Acutalibacteraceae bacterium. Classification (GTDB taxonomy): domain Bacteria; phylum Bacillota; class Clostridia; order Oscillospirales; family Acutalibacteraceae; genus DTU089. The sequence goes on from JAZUSD010000062.1 coordinate 4,579, forward strand.
GGAATATTTCAAAAAATCCAGGACTTCTCATTCTCCAATGTTGATAAGTTTTCAACCGGTTCACTTATCACAAGAATGACAACCGATATAACAATGATTCAGAACACCTTTATGATGGCAGTTCGTATGTTTATACGTTCTCCCCTTATGTTCTCAATGGCAATTGTTATGGCTTTCAGCATAAACAAAAAGCTTTCTCTTGTTTTTATGTGCGTTGCTCCTGTTATGCTTTTCCTCATTCTCTTTATCGGTATTAAAGCACACAAGCGTTTTAAGAGAATGTTTAAAAAATACGATAAATTCAATACATTTATTCAGGAAAATCTTATTGCCGCAAGAGTTGTTAAAGCTTTTGTCCGCGCAAAACACGAAAAAGATAAATTCAAAATCTCCAACGATGAATTAAAGGATGCTTCAATCTTTGCAGAAAAGCTCATAATCCTCAACGGACCAATTATGTCCGTTTCGATTTACACTTGCATAATCCTAATTCTCTGGGTAGGTTCAAAGCTTATCTTAGACGGAAATATGTTCCTCGGCGACCTTATGAGCTTCATAACATATATTCAGCAAATCTTTATTTCGCTTTCGTTTATTTCAATGATTTTCGTTATGTCAGTTATGTCAAAGGCTTCTATGGACCGTGTTTATGAAGTGCTCACAGAAAAGCCGGACATTGATGATGAAAATGCAGACGAAAGCCTTACTGTTTGTGACGGAAGCATTGAATTTAAAAATGTTTCCTTTAAATACGGCAAAAATGCAAAACGAGAGGTTCTCAAAGATATTAATCTCTCAATCAAATCAGGCGAAACTATCGGTATTATCGGCTCAACCGGTAGTGCAAAATCCTCTCTTGTTCAGCTTATTCCAAGACTTTACGATACAACTGAGGGTGAAGTTTTTGTTGGCGGAAGGAATGTTAAAGATTACAAGCTTCATAATCTCCGCGATAATGTTTCAATGGTGCTTCAGACCAATATTCTTTTCTCCGGCACTATCGAAGAAAACTTGCGTTGGGGTAATGAGAACGCAAGCTTTGAAGAAATCCGCGCTGCCGCAAAAATTGCTCAGGCAGATGATTTTGTTATGAACTTCCCTGACGGCTATCAAACAGATTTAGGTCAGGGTGGTGTTAATGTTTCGGGCGGTCAGAAGCAAAGACTTTGCATAGCTCGTGCGATTCTCAAAAACCCGAAAATTCTTATTCTTGATGACTCAACAAGCGCAGTTGATACTGCAACTGACGGAAAAATCCGCGAGGGCATGAAAAATCTTTTACCCGACACCACAAAAATTATAATCGCCCAGAGAATCAACTCTGTTCAGCACGCTGACAGAATTATCGTTATTGATGATGGTCAGATAGACGATATTGGTTCACACGAAGAATTGCTTTCACGAAACGAAATATATAAAGAAGTATATATTTCACAGCAAGAAGGCAAAATGGAACAATAAGAAAGGAGGAAGTCAAATGGCAGAAAAACAAGTTAAACGTACCAATGGTAACGGACCCGGACCCGCAGGAAAAATGAAATTTGAAAAACCCAAGAACACCAAAAAGACTCTTTTAAGACTTCTTTCCTATGTTACTCAGAAAAAAGTCTTGCTTGTGGCTGTTTTTGTTCTTGTTCTTTTCAGTTCAATTGCAGATATTGCAGGAACATACCTTTTAACTCCTATCATCAATGAAATCGGTAATATGGTTTCGGCAGGAAGCAGAGATTTTACGGTAATTATAAAATATCTTTGTGTTTTAGGTGTGCTTTACGTTTTAGGTGCAGTAGCTCAATATACCTATTCCCGACTAATGCTCAATGTTTCCCACGGCACTTTGAATATTTTAAGAAAAGACCTTTTTGAGCATTTGCAGGATTTACCTATTAAATATTTTGATACTCATACTCACGGCGAGCTTATGAGCCGTTTCACAAACGATGTTGACACCATCCGCGAAGCAATCAGTCAGGGACTTGTGCAGACAATAACATCCCTTGTAACTGTTGTGGGTATCTTTGTTATGATGCTTTATATCAGTCCCGCTCTCACCTGTCTTATTGTTGTTATGCTTTTTGTAATGCTTTACGTTATCAAGCTTATCGGTGGTCGCTCTTCCGGTTATTTCCGCCGTCAGCAAATGGCAGTTGGTGCAGTTAACGGCTACATTGAGGAACTTATCGAAGGCTCAAAAGTTGTTAAGGTTTTCTGTCGTGAGGAAAAAACCAAAGAAACTTTTAATGAAATCAACGATAATTATAGAAAAGCTGCAACAAATGCTCATACTTTCGCAAGTATTTTAATGCCCATTATGGGTAACCTTTCATATTTTAATTTTGCAGCTACTGCGGCTTTTGGTGCATTTATAATTCTTAAAGTTGGTGAAACTGCTCTTGGCGGTATAACAGGCTTGTTCCTTGGTGGTGCAACAGGGGTACTTACCATTGGTTCTCTTGCAGCATTTCTCCAATATACAAGACAGTTTTCACGTCCTATAAGCATGATTTCACAGCAAATGAACAGTATTCTTGCCGCTCTTGCAGGTGCGGAGAGAATTTTCGAAATCATTGACGAAACACCTGAAGAGGACAATGGTTATGTAACCCTTGTCTATGCGAATGTTGATGAAAACGGAAATGTTACAGAATCTGAAACCAGAACCGGCACATGGGCTTGGAAGCATCCTCACTCTGCTGACGGTAGCGTTACTTACACTCTTCTTAAAGGCGATGTGCGTTTCCACGATGTTACTTTCTCCTATGATGGCAAGAAAACAGTTCTTAAAAATGTTTCTCTTTATGCTAAACCCGGTCAGAAAATTGCATTTGTTGGTTCAACCGGTGCAGGTAAAACAACTATCACAAATCTTATTAACCGTTTTTATGATATTCAGGAAGGTAAAATCACCTATGACGGCATAAACATTAAGAAAATCAAAAAGGATGATTTACGCCGTTCTCTTGCAATGGTACTCCAGGACACTCACCTTTTCACAGGAACAGTTGAAGAAAACATCCGTTATGGCAAGCTTGATGCAACTCACGAAGACATTGTAAAAGCCGCAAAAATCGCCAATGCAGACAGCTTTATCACCCGACTTCCCGATGGTTATAACACAATGCTTACAGGTGACGGTTCAAACCTTTCACAAGGTCAGAGACAATTATTGGCTATTGCCCGCGCGGCAGTTGCAGACCCGCCCGTTCTTATTCTTGATGAAGCAACCAGCTCAATTGATACAAGAACAGAACGCCTTATTGAAAAAGGTATGGACTCTCTTATGCAGGGCAAAACAGTTTTTGTTATTGCTCACAGACTTTCAACAGTCCGTAATTCCAATGCAATTATGGTTCTTGAAAATGGCGAAATAATTGAAAAAGGCGACCACGACACCTTGTTGGAAGAAAAAGGCAAATACTATAAACTTTACACAGGACAGTTTGAATTATCTTAATAAAATGAAACTCCCTCACATAGATTTATGTGGGGGAGTTTTTACAACTTTGTAACATTTCTTGTGTTTTTTTGAAAAAGGTATATAATGATAGGGCAAATATAAAATAAATTCTTATTATTGAGTGGTACATAATAATGGAACATATATTAAAATCCGAAAAAGCTCTTCTAAGGCTTACGGAAATACGCAAATTCCTTTTAAGCGAAAAATGGATGACAATCCTTTTTGTTATAACCGGAATCTTTACCTGTTTACACTCTGCTTTTCCCCAAGAACAATTTCACATCTGGGGTTCGGTAGTTCTCGCTTATATAACAGGTGTTGTTTTTGTTCTCAGTGGCGATATTTTCGCTATGCTTATTCCTGCAATGTTTACCTATTGCATCGGCATACGATGCTATAACTCCCTATCAACCTTTGGTGAAATATGGTACCTTGCAATACCTTTGGCTATAATGGCACTTTTTAACATTATCGCCTATTTTAAAAAGCCAACAATCAGAGGCTCACAATTCCTGCCGATGTTATTTGTTTCCATAGCGGTAACAATCGGTGGCGTTGGTGTTATTTCTGCAAAAGATTATTTCGGCGGTGCCGCTATTTACAATATGCTTGGCATCGGCTTTGGTATGCTGTTGATTTATTGCTTTTTCTATTCAAAAATCAATACAAACAGAGATTACCTTCTTATTGAAAAATTCACCGATATTATGGTTGTAATCGGGCTTTTTGTTACTTTTATGGTGTTCACACACTATATCATTAATATTAATACAGTTATTGATGAGGGTGGTATTTTCTTTATCAGATGGAGAAACAATGCTTCAACGATGCTTATGATGGCAATGCCATTTGCTTTCCTTTTAGGAAACCGCAAACCCTCTGCCGTAATTTTAGCATTTTTCTTTTTCATTGCAACTCTCTTAACCGGTTCAAGAGGCGGTATGATTTTCGGCTCTATTGAAATGGTTATGTGCACTGTTATGTATATTCTTTACGATAAGCGCAGAAGACTTGCATATCTTATTATCTGCGGTTGCTTTGTTTTTATTGCACTTACCTATCTTCCCGAAATCACAAGCTTTTTAAATACCACCATTCAACGAGTTTTCAAAGTTCTCAATGAATTTCTGATGGGCGGTGCGGATACAGAAACCCGAGTTCGTCACTATGCACGCGGTGTTGAAGATTTCCTTAATCACCCCGTTTTCGGTACAGGGCTTGGAAATATGACAAACCGTGATATTTTCAAAAACAAACCCGGTTCACTTTGTTGGTATCACTGCGAACCAATTCAGGTTGCAGGTAGCTTCGGTATTGTTGGTATTGTTGCTTTTGTTTACCAGTTCATAAAAAGAAATCTTTTAATCTGGAAACACGCTACACTTTTTAATATGACAATATTCCTTTCTTATATAAGCCTTGAGCTTATGTCTTTGGTAAATCCCGGAATTTTATGTCCCATGCCTTATCTTCTTTTAGTAGTAATCTATATGATTGTTGTTGAAAAATGTAATGACACAGAACCACAGATAAAGGTTCCCATTTTAAAGAAATTCCGAGATAAACGAAAATCTAAAAAAATAGCAATTACTAAATAACTAAATGACTGCATCAAATTCTCTTGAAAATCTGATGCAGTCATATTTTTATATATTTATTGTTTCTTTAAGTTTTATATCACTTGATGCAGAGCCTACCATAATTTCAAACTCGCCATCTTCAACAACCCATTCTAAATCTTTGTTAAGTAATCTGAAGCTTTCGAAATCAAGCTTGAATTCAACAGTTTTTCTTTCCCCTGCCTTAAGGCTTATTCTTTCAAAGCCTTTAAGGAGTTTAAGTGGTGTAACAACAGATGAAACAATGTCATTTATATAAAGCTGAGCAACCTCATCACCGTCAACCTTACCAATATTTTTAACATCAAATGTAACTGTATAATCTGTTCTGCTCTGTTTTACGATTTTAAGATTGCTATATTCAAATTCTGTATAAGAAAGACCGTAACCGAAAGCGTATCTGGGACCTCTTTCGCCCTCAAACATCATTTCTGTGTGGTTGGGAAGAATTGAATAATAGCAAGGAATTCTGTTGGAGTCTGCCGGGAATGAAACAGGTACGCGACCTGCAGGATTGTTTTCTCCCAAAAGAGTTTCAACAATTGCTTTTGCACCAAACTCTCCGCCAAACCAGGAAACAAGAATTGCGTTGGAAACTTTAACTTCCTCTGTCAAATCAATTGCTCTTCCGTTTTCAAACACAAGAATTAAAGGCTTTCCTGTTTTCGCAACTTCAAGGATAAGCTCTCTCTGTTTGCCGGGTAATACCAAATCTGAACGGTCGTGACCCTCGCCACTTGTGAAATTATTGTCACCACCAACGAAAACAACAAGGTCGCTTTGCTCTGCAACTTTAACCGCATCCTCAATGCTACCGCTTTCATCCTCGTCATAAACCTCAATAAGATGGGGTTGACCATCTTCCATAGCAACCGCTTCAACACCCTTGGGAATACCGCAACCTGAGCTCTGGAGAACTGTTACTTCATCACCTAAAGCTTTTTTAAGTTCCTCATAAACGGAGTTAACTGTGTAACCATAGGGAACGGAAGAGTAACCGCCTACACGCTGTCTGTTAGAAGAAGGACCAACAACAGCAATAGTTTTATATTCCTTTTTAAGAGGAAGAATACCGTCATTTTCAAGTAAGGTCATAGCCTGACGTGCACCTTCAAGAGCAATTTTCTTATGCTCATCGCATCTGATAACCTCTTTATAATGCTCTTCATCTGTATAGGGATTTTCGAAAAGACCAAGCTCGAATTTAACCTTAAGAACATTCTTTACGGAATTATTTATAAGTTCTTCTGAAACCCTGCCCTCTTTAATAAGATTTAAAAGCGTGCTTTCCCAGAATTCAGGTGTATAGTCAAGGCACCCCTGCATATCAAGACCTGCATTAACGGAATCGCAGATAGCATCAACGTGGTTTGCAGCAGTTCTGTGAGCAGTAACAAGTCTTGTAATTGAGCCCCAGTCTGCACGTACATAGCCTTTAAGACCATATCTGCCACGAAGAATATCTGTTAAATAGTATTTTGAACTGGCAACAACCTCGCCATCAATACAGTTATAGCAGGACATAACATTATATGCACCTGCTTTTGTGATAGCTTTTTCAAAAACGGGAAGATAGCATTGTTCAATTTCTCTCTTGCCAACTCTTGCATTTGCGCAGTTTATACCATTTTCAGGCATACCATGAACACAATAGTGTTTGGGTTCAGTTAAAACTGCATCATTTCGTGAAAATTCACCATTTTTCTGCTCACCTGTGATAATGGAATAGCCCATTTCAGAGCAGAGATATGTATCTTCACCAAAGGTTTCTTCAACCCGACCCCAACGAGGTTCTCTTGCAACATCAAGGTTAGGAGCAAGAATTTCCTGCATACCTAAAGCACGTGTTTCAGCACCGATTGCTTTACCTGTTTTATTAACAAGCTCTCTGTTGAAGCTGGCACCAAGTCCGAGAGGAACAGGGAAAATTGTTGCTCCGGGGAAAGATATTCCGTGAAGAGCTTCGCCCGTGAAGATGCAAGGAATACCCAATCTTGTTTTTTCTACGAGATATTTCTGAAATTTATTGAAAACTGCAGGAATAGTATAGGAATCGTGAATAAATCCGATACCTCTGTCACCCACTGTTTTCTCAAATTTCTCATATTCCACATCGGAGCTTTCGTGAATACAGCAATGGTTCAATGTGCTGGGAACAGTTGCATATTCAACACCGCGAAGAATGTCAATCTGAGCAACCTTTTCTTCTAAAGTCATTAAAGACAGTAAATTTTCTGCTCTTTCCTCGGGAGAAAGAGCAGGATTCTTATATTTATAATCCATAGAACACCTATTATTTCTTAATCTTCATTGATATGTCAAACGCAGTAACAGAATGAGTAAGAGCACCGATTGAAAGAATATCAATACCTAATTCGGCAACGCTTTTGATTCTTTCTTTTGTAAGGTTACCGGATGCCTCAAGAAGAGCTTTTCCGTTAACAATTTCAACTGCCTGCTTCATTGTTTCATTATCCATATTATCAAGCATAATAATATCTGCACCAACTGAAACTGCCTCTTCAACCTCTGCCAAAGTTCTTGTTTCAACCTCAATTTTAACTGTGTGACCGATTTTCTCGCGAAGTGCCATAACAGCGGCAGTAATTCCGCCTTTAGCATCAATATGGTTATCCTTAAGCATTGCACAATCGGAAAGATTATATCTATGATTTCTTCCGCCACCGCAGGTTACTGCATATTTCTGAAGAGAACGAAGACCGGGAAGAGTTTTTCTTGTATCAGCAATTGTTGCTCTTGTGCCCTCGGTCTGCTTTACACATTCATTAGTAAGGGTTGCAATACCGCTCATATGCTGAATAAGATTAAGAGCTGTTCTTTCACCTTTAAGAAGCTTTACTGTTCTGCCCTTAAATTCTGCAATAATGTCGCCGTTTTTAACCACATCACCATCTTTTTTATGGAGAGTGTATGTGAATTGGTCATCAAGAAGCCGGAAAACTCTCATTGCAATTTCCGCACCGCAAAGCACACCATCTGCTTTAGAAACAAAATATGCTTCACTTACTGCACCCTCATAAAGAAGGTAATCAGTAGCAACGTCAATATAGTTTATGTCTTCCGTAATAGCATTTTTAATTAAATCATCAATATAAAACTGTGGTAAAATCATTTGTCAACCTCCTGAAGAATTATATAGGCTATTGTAGCAAGTGAAAGTGCCTCGCAATAATCTGCAGTTACTGCAAATTTACCGTTTTTAAGCCTGTTAAGTATATTTTCAATTCGCTTTTTACCCTGAGGAATTGCACCCTCATCAGGAATAACAAAATATGCTTTTTGCATAATATCACGAATTTCGGTTCTTGTTCCTTTTGGAAGAGGTGCGCCTGTTCTGTCAGGCTCTTTTTCCTCGGGAACAGTTAATTTATAAAAGCCTGCTCTTATACAACGAGTTATGTCCTCTGCTGCTTTTCTTCCGAAAACAAGTGCTTCTAAAAGAGAGTTACTTGCAAGTCGGTTTTTGCCGTGAACTCCTGTGCACGCACATTCACCTGCAGCATAAAGTCTTGGAAGGGTGGTTCTTGCATTCAAATCAACCTCAATACCTCCCATAAGATAATGCTGGCAAGGGAAAACAGGAATTAAATCCTTTGAAATATCAACACCCTGACTTAAGCATCCTGCATAAATACCCGGAAAACGCTTTTTAAGATATTCTTCACCTTTATAGCGAATATCAAGATAGAAATTATTACTGCCAAGCCGCCTCGATTCCATAATAACCGAACGGGAAACTACATCTCTTGGAGCAAGCTCAAGACGGCTGTCGTATCTGTCCATAAACCGCTCTTTATTGCAATTAAGAAGATATGCACCCTCGCCTCTTACAGCTTCGCTTATTAAAAACTGTTCTCTGTTTGTGCCATTAAATGCTGTTGGATGAAACTGAACATAGCTTAAATTTTTAATTGATGCACCCATTTCATAAGCAAGACGGATTCCGTCACCTGTTGCAACGGATGGATTTGTTGTGTATTTATAAACTCTACCGATACCGCCGGATGCCAGAAGCACAAAATCTGCATAAATTGTTTTGTACTCCTTATCCCGCATAATCTCAATTTTAAAGCCGTTTTTAATTCGGCTCATTGAGGTTACCATTGTTTCATCAGAAAGAGTAACATTGGGAAGCTTTTCAACTGCAAGAACTAACTTGTCCACCATTTCTTTACCCGATGTATCTTTATGGTGGACAATCCTTCTTCTGCAATGGCCACCCTCAAGGGTTTTTATAAGCTCACCGTTTTCATCGCGGTCATATTCAACACCATAATCTATTGTTCTTAAAACATCTCCCGGACCCTCTTCAACAAGCTGGGTAACTGCATCAATATCATTTGCTCTGCCACCTGCAATAAGAGTGTCTTCAATATGCAAATCATAGCTATCATTTTCTAAATCAAGCACACAGGCAACACCGCCTTGCGCCAAGGAACTGTTGGATTGGTGCCGTTCCTTTTTGGAAAGCATAAGAACATCAATGTCTTCAGGGAAATTCAGTGCTCCGTAAAGCCCTGCAAGTCCGCTACCCACAATGACAACACTATACTGTTTTTTCAATTCGGAAAGCTTCATTTTCTTACCCCAATTCAAGCATACGATTTATGCTTTTAAGTGCTTTTTTGCGTAAATCCTCTTCTAATTCTACTTTTTCGCCACCCTCACCAATGATAGCTTTATAAACATCTTCAAGAGTGATTTTCTTCATATCCTCGCAACAGAGCTTTTCGGGTGCAAGTTGAATAAATCTGTCACCATTTTCTTCGTTAATGGCAAGGTAATCAACAACACCGCGTTCTGTTCCGATAATTACTTTTCCCTTCTGAGCTTTAGCATAGCTTATAATCTCGCTCGTTGCGCCAACCATATCAGCAAGCTCAACAACCTCTTTGGGTGATTCGGGATGCACCGCAAAAACTGCATCCGGATGCTCTTGTTTGCATTTTAAAACATCCTCTTTTGTAAGCTGGGCATGAACAGGACAATATCCATCCCAGAAAATGAATTTCTTATCAGGGATGCTTTTTTCAACAAAAGAGCCTAAATGCTGATCAGGAATGAAAAGCACCTCGTCGCCGGGAAGCTTCTTCACAATTTTTATTGCAGAAGAGCTTGTTACGCAAACATCACATTCTGCTTTAAGTGCAGCAGTTGTGTTTATATATGCAACAACTTCCGTATCAGGATTTTCTTTCTTGAATTTTCTTACTCTTTCGGGAGCAATTTGCTCTGCCATAGGGCAGGTTGCAGTTGCAACGGGAAGAATTGTTTCGGTTTCGGGAGAAAGAATTTTTACGCTTTCTGCCATAAAACGAACACCGCACATCACAACTCTTTTTGCCTTAATTTCTGCTGCTTTTTTACTGAGAAAGAAGCTATCGCCCGTTATATCTGCAATATCAATAATATCAGGCTCCTGATAAGTGTGGGCAAGAATAACCGTATTAGTTGCCTTTTTTGCCTCAAGAATTCTATTTTTAAGTTCCTGTTTGTTCATTACATCACCCTCATAGCTTGCAATAAATTTTAACTAATCAAACTACTTCATTATAATTATACCACTATTTTGTCACTTGGCAATATAAAAAATTCTAAAAAAAACCTTTTATTTATGCTTGTTTATGTTAATATCACAGAACTTATTGTTAAATATTTATTTTAGTTGAAATGCAATTTATTTTAAGGTATTATATAAACAAGATTGAAGCAATTAAATTTGAGGAGGATTTCCCCAATGAACAATTACCTTGAAAAAGATTTCGAACTTTTAAAAAATGCCGACAGCGAGCTTTTTGAAGCATTTGAAAAAGAGCAGGTTCGTCAGAGCAGAAACATCGAGCTTATTGCAAGTGAAAACTACACTTCTGCAGCAGTTATGGCAGCAAGCGGCAGCATTTTCACCAATAAATATGCAGAAGGTTATCCTTCCCGCAGATATTACGGCGGTTGCGAATATGTAGATATCGCAGAAGACCTTGCAATTGAAAGACTTAAAAAGCTTTTCGGTTGCCAATATGCAAATGTTCAGCCTCATTCAGGCTCTCAGGCAAACTTCGCAGTGTATTTTGCACTTCTTCAGCCCGGTGACACGGTTCTCGGTATGAGCCTTGCAGATGGTGGTCACCTTACTCACGGTTCTCCCGTAAATGTCAGTGGTTCTTATTTTGATTTTCAAAGCTACGGCGTTGATGAAAAAGGTTTTCTTGACTACGATGCTCTTGAAAAGAAAGCCAAAGAATGCAGTCCCAAGCTCATTGTTGCAGGTGCATCTGCTTATTCAAGAATTATTGATTTCAAGAGAATTCGTGAAATTGCAGATTCAGTAGGCGCACTGTTTATGGTAGATATGGCACATATTGCAGGTCTTGTTGCCTCAGGTATGCATCCCTCTCCCGTTCCCTATGCTCATGTTGTAACCTCAACAACTCACAAAACTCTTCGTGGTCCTCGCGGTGGTATTATTCTCACCAATGATGAAGAAATCGCAAAGAAAGTTAATAAAGCTATTTTCCCGGGTATTCAGGGCGGTCCTCTTATGCACATTATTGCTGCTAAAGCAGTTTGCTTCGGCGAAGCACTTAAACCCGAATTCAAGGAATACGGCAAAAAGGTTGTTTCTAACTGTAAAGCTCTTGAAAATGCGCTTATTGCTCAGGGTGTTGACATTGTTTCAGGCGGTTCTGATAATCACCTCTTGCTCCTTGATTTAAGAAGCCTTGGTATTACAGGTAAAGAGCTTGAACATCGTCTTGATGAGGTTCATATTACAGTCAATAAAAACGCTATTCCCAACGACCCCGAAAAGCCCTTTGTTACAAGCGGTATCCGTATCGGAACAGCAGCAGTTACTTCAAGAGGCTTTGAGGCTCAGGATATGATTGATATTGCAGAATATATCAAGCTTGCCGCAACAGATTTTGAAAACAGCAAAGATTACATCATTGAGAATGTTGCAAGAATCTGCAATAAATATCCTCTTTATAACGATTAATTTTTCAGCAACTCTCTTTTGAGGGTTGCTTTTTTATTGACATCTTTTGAATGTAGTTTTATACTGAAACCATAGGTTGGTGTTATTTATGAGTGATAAAAAATTATACATTTTAACTTACGAGCACGGTGGATATGTTCTATGGAAGGATGAGGTTAAACCTCGTTTAAAAAAGCTTTTTGAATGGCTTGAAAAATACCCCACTTTAAAAATAGGTCTTGATTATGAATCCTTTACCTTTGATGAATTTTCAAAGGAAGACCCCGAGGTAGTTGAGCTTATAGGAAAGCTTCTTGAAAAATATCCTGACAGAGTTGGTTTAGGCGCCACTACATATGGTCAACCTTTGGCACTTACCATTTCCGAAGAATCAAACGCTCGCCAGCTTCTTTATGCTGTAAGAACAAATCTTGATTATTTTGGTAAAACTCCGTCTGTTTATGCAATTTCCGAATTTGCACTTCACAACCAGACACCTCAGTTAATTTCTCAATGCGGTTATGATGCTGCAATTCTTCGTTCTCACGTTATGGGTTATGGTTATCCGAGAACCTTTGACTGTGCCTGGGGCAAATGGATTGGTAAGGACGGAACATCAATCCCTGCTGTCCCCACCTATGAAAAGCAAGGGCGAGGTTTTAACTGCACTACTGTTGATAACTGGATTTTTTCCCGTTGGCCCGTTGACTCCGAATTATATTCTCCGGAAGACTTTGAAAAAATGTTCGAAAAATATGAACCGCTTCTCGCTTCAAGATATGATGACTTAACTCAACCAATCGAGTCTGTTATAGCCCACACCCAAGAAAAAGAAAATCATCAATATATTCTTCTTGAAGAAATACCCGAAATTTACGGAGAAGCAATAGAAGAAATGCCCACAACAGATAACGATTTCCACGTGCAAATGCCTTGGGGTTATTGCGGCAACGAAATTTTTAATGGTTGCCGTCAGGGCGAGGTTCAAGCAGTGCAAGCTGAAAAGCTCAACGCTCTTTCGGTTATTCTTGGTGGTACTTCTTTGCAGAAAAAAAGCGAAGAGGCTTGGAAATACATCCTTGCAGCAGAGCACCATGATGTTACAATCTGCGGTCTTCTTGACCTTTCAAGAAGATTTATTCCCACATCTCTTACTGCTTCCGATTATGTAATAAAAGAATCACTTGAACATATTTCATCAAAATTTTCCCAAAAAGAAAATGAAAGCCTTTTAGTTATAAACACTCACTCTTTCCCCATTGACGAATGGATTCAGGTTGAGGTTGAAAAAGAATATTGTGCTTTTGACGGTGATAACGAAATTGAAAGTGAAATTGTTACTCACGAAAACAAAAAACTCCTTCATGCACATATTCAGTTACCGCCATTCACCGCAAAATCATATACCCTAAAAGAAAAAGGAAATACCACAAGATTATCTTTCTGTTGGTCAGAAAATGATGGCATACTTTCTACACCTAACTATGAAATTAAGCTGACACCTAACGGAATTGCATACATTAAAAATAGAAAAAACGAAAAAACTTTGTGCGATAATGGTAATGGTGTGCTTTTCACAGGTTTTGTTGATGATAAAGAATATTCATCAAATGGTGTGTGGGAAGTGAAAATTTCTTCTTGTTCTGCAACGGCAATTCAGAAAGGTAAAATCGGTTCAATTCCCTATGAAGTACAGATGCAATTCAACGGAAATAACAACCGGATTGATTTCAAAACCAAATTTGATGTTCAGGGTCAGAAGGTGGGCAGAACCGATATTACTCACGGAAAGCCTGCGCCCCTCACAGTAAACGGACACCACCACGAAGATAAAATCTGCTTCGTTATGAACCCCTGCTTGAAAAAAGACAGAAAAATGTTCAGAGATTTGCCCTATGCTATTTCAGAATGGAATGGTGCATTAAGAAAAACTGAAGAATATTGGTATCCAGATGATAAAATCATTCTTGATGTTGATGTAAGTGCTGAAGAATCTTTTAATGCTACAACATATTTCCACGGTATATACCGTGTATCACTCAAAGATGACACAACCGGTATTGCAGTTTTCAACAGAGGTTGTATGGGTGCGGCAGTTTCAGGAAATAAAGTTCATATTCCGCTTATTTATTCAAACGAATATCTTTGCGGAGACCGAATACTCAATGGTGTTTTTGAAAACGAATTCTCTGTTCTCCCATTCGAAAGCCAACTTTCCGAAACAGACATTCATAAAAAAGCTGTCTCTTATGCCTATACTCCAATTGCTAAGCTTTTACCCATCGGCAACGGAAACATTACAGAATTTTCCTTTGCAAATATAAACAAAGAAAATAAAAATGTTATCCTTACGGCACTTTACCCTGAAGAAAATCATCTTTTAGCCCGTTTCTGCAATTTCTCCGATAGCGAAGAAACAATGGAATTCAATATGGCTGGGGGTAAGGCAATAGCAGAAACTGATTTATTAGGTAAAGAAATAAATGCAGTAGCTGACAATATAACTTTCAAGCCTTGGGAAATTAAAACCATTAAAATAAACTGACACAAAAAGGTTAACCGCTGTTTCGGTTAACCTTTTTTACATATTATTGTCAAGCGAACCCCAAGGTTACAAAATTAATACAATTGACATATTTCTATTGTTATAGTCATTAATATATGATATTTTAGAGTTAAACTAAAGAAAAGGAGTGGAAAACATGAAAAAATTTATAAGCATTATTTTAGTTGCATTTTTAATTTTATCTGTTATGGCACCCATAACAGTATTTGCAGAAAATGGGCCACATCCCGTTGATCTTGAGAACATTGATTTAGAAAATCCCGGTTCTCTTGCAAATTTAAAAATGTCTGCAATCATTTTTATGAATTTAACTTCGGGCGATGAAGAAGATATTCTCATCGGAGAAACAGCTGTTTTATATCCTCAGATTGACGGATACAAACCATCAGACCTGTTCTCCGGTGCTTCATACAACCTGAAAACAAACACACTTACACTTAAAAATGTTACAGCTAAATACGCATCACTTATGCTTTTAGAAATGGGCGATGATTTCAAAATCAACCTTATCGGCTACAATGAGTTAGGCGACATTTCCTCTTCCGCAGGCACCAGAGGAGGTTCTGTAACAATTACAGGTAATGGTGAGCTAGTTGTTAACAGAACCAAGAATTTCAACGGCATTACAATTGATGCAAATGAAACTAACTCCACCTTAACTGTTGAAGATACTGTAAAGCTCAAAGTATATGCAGATACGGATTTTGAAATGCCTTCAATCGACATTTTTTCCTCTGCCTGCACAAATTCTGCAGAAATTATTAAATTAGGCGGAGACGTTACAAGCAACAACATAGAATTCAATAAATATACAGTCAATTATTATGAACAAATCGAAGCATACGATTTTAACTGGGAATGCTATGACTGGTATGAATTCGGTCTTGAAAAAGACGGTATTTATTATATAGCTGATGAATACTACGACGAAAACATCTATAATACTACCGGTAAATATGAGGTTTACGCTCTTTCTTATGATGAAATTCTTGATTGCTATACTTTAACACCCTATAACAATGGTACTCCTGTTTCTCTTGACGACTTTACGATTCTCACAGAATATGCACCCATATATGATAAAAACCGTGGCTACTACATCGGTTTCACAGATGAAGCAGAAGAGGGAGACAAATCATATAAGAGTATTTTTGACCCTGAAGAAAAAACAGCTTTTGACCTTTGTGTTGATGAAAACGGAACAAAATACGGCTTTGAGCAATATAGTTATGAAGAGGAAGACGAAAGCGGTATTATAGACTCAGGTGTTAAAACCTACGTTTATAATTTAATTGAACATCCTGTTTATGGCTTGGTTGCTATTGAAGATGAAACCAAAAATTCATTAGATGGCTTAACACCTCTTAAAATAGGTGAAAAAGATTTTGCAAATGCTTCTATTTCTTCCGATGTTGTTATAAACAATGGTGGTTCCGTTGTTGAGCCCGGGAAAATAAAGGGTATTGAGTTAAAAAACACAAATCAAGGTGTTAAAATTTCTTGGAAAGCAAAATCATCAGCAGAAAAATATAGAATTTACAGAAAAAAACCTAAAGATAAAAACTGGAAAATTCTTGATACCATTGAGGCTGACCAAACTTTCTTTTTCGACAAAACAGCTAAAAGCGGTACAAAATACCTCTATACAGTGAGAGGATATAACTATGTTGGTTGGGGTGACTATAACATAGATGGTGTTGCAATTACCCACCTTGGCACACCCGAAGCAACTGCAAAAAACACCTCAAAGGGTATTTATCTGAAATGGACAAAAATCGCCGGTGCAGAAAAATACAATATTTATCGCCAGACCTATGGCTCATCTAAGTGGAAATTACTTGATACAACAAAAAAGAACTCTTTTACAGACAAAAAAGCTAAAAGCGGTACAAAATACAATTACAGAGTAAGAGCAGTTGCAGGAGGAGATTTAAGCAATTACGAAGTTGTAGGAAGATATTATCTTTCTACCCCAGAGCTTTCTTCTGTTAAGAATGTTTCCTCCGGTGTTAAAATAAGTTGGAAAAAGGTAATCGGTGCAGAAGGCTACAAAATTTACAGAAAATCTTCTAAAAACGGGGATTGGAAACTTATCGAAACAACAACCAATAATAAGAAATTTTCCTACACCGATAAGACCGCAAAGAGCGGAAAGACCTACTATTACAGCGTTCAAGCTTATTACAGCAAAACAAGGAGCACCTATGATAAAACAGGACTTAAAATAAACTATCTCGCCACGCCGAAGGTTAAAGTTAAGGAATACTCCAAATCTATCAAACTTTCCTGGGAAGACATTCGGGGTGCTGACGAATATGCTATCTACAGAAAAGTAAACGGAGAAAATAAATGGACAAAAATTGCTACAACTGACAAGCTCTCCTATAAAGATACATCTGTAAAGAAAAAACAAACATATTCTTACCGCGTAAGAGCTATTACTGAAAAAACCCGCAGTGGCTACAAAACACAAAAGGTTGTAAAATAAACACTCATTAAATCAACACTCCCCAACGAGAAGGTTTTTCTCGTTGGGGAGTGTTAAATTAAAGCTTATTCTTTTTCTGTGCCTACGGTCTCTTTTTCTTCAACAGTTTCAGCGTCATTTTCCTTGTCTTTTAATTTTTCAAAAATACGATAATTTACTTTACCGATTTTTGTTGTGGGTAAAGCATCAGTAAACTCAATTTCCTTGAACTGCGCATTTTTCGCAATATTCTTTTTGCAGAACTCCTTGATTTCTGCTTCAAGCTCAGCTGTTCTCTGAACACCATTTTTAAGAACGATAACCGCTTTAGGTGCTTCCTCGCGAACCTTATCTTTAATACCAACAACAACGCTGGATGCAACATATTTGCACTTATTGAGAATGTTCTCAAGCTCTGTTGGATAAATGTTATAACCGTTAGAGATAATCATTCTCTTAAGACGGGAGGTGAAATGCAACACACCGTTTTCAAGGTAACCAAGGTCACCTGTATGTAACCACTGTGTTCCGTCAGAGTGGGTTCTTATAGCATTATCTGTTTCTTCCTTATCATTAACATAGCCAAGCATAACAGTGGGACCGTTAACGCAGATTTCACCGATTTCTCCATCAGGAAGCTTTTCATTTGTAACAGGATCGCAAACTCTGATATGAGTATCGGGGTTGGGAATACCGATATTATCAATATCTTCCGCACCATAAGCAGTAGCGGTAAAGAATGCAGTTGCTTCGGAAAGACCATAACCAATTCTTATATGCGCTTTTGAACCGCAGGAACGGAAATAATCTATGACCTTTGCTCTTAAATCATCGCTTAAATAGTCACCACCGCTAAGAATAACCTTAACACTCTTGAAGCTGTCGGGACCAAGATTTTTGTTGTTGGTAATAGCCTTTAACATTGTAGGAACAGCAGGAACAATAGTGGGTTTTTTCTTCTTTATTGTTTCATTGAGCTTCTTAACATCTATTTTAGGAATAAGAATACATTTCATACCTAAGCAAAGCGGTGCATGAACTGCAACGCAAAGTCCAAACCCATGGAAGATGGGAAGAGCAGACATCATTGATGCTCCTGGTCTTGCTTCGGGACAAACTGCTATACATTGAATTGCAAGAGCATTAAAGCAAAGGTTTGAAAGAACAATACCTTTGGATTTACCTGTTGTTCCGCCACTGTAAATGAGAACCGCTGCATCATCCCTGTTTCTTTTAACAGAAGGAGCAATAGTTCCCATACCGGAAACGAATTTTTTCCAGGTAATTGTATCAGAAGAATATTTCATATGCTTTCTGCCCTTTAAGTTATAAAGAGTTTTAAGAACAGGTGGCATACTCATACTGACTTCGCAAACAACAACCTTTTCAACACAAGCGTCCTTAACGGTTTTATAGGAGACGTCTGTTGTAAAAATAAGGCTTGAATTTGTAAGAGAAACTGCGTTTCTGATTTCGTTTGCATCACTTAATGGGTGAATAACATTCGCAACCGCACCAATTTTATTAATTGCATAAATAAGAAAAATTGCCTCGGGCATATTGGGCATACAAATTGTTACACTTTCATCTTCAACAACACCCAATTTTTTAAGTGCGTTTGCAACAATATTAATATTTTCATCCAAAGCTTCAAAGCTATATACAGTATCAAAAAATTCCAAAGCAGGTGCATCAGGTTGTTTGTCAACCATCTCTTTGAGAAGCTCATAAATCGAACCTTCACGATAGCACATATGCTCAGGCATATCGCCATAGTGCTGAAGCCATGTTTTTTCTTCCAAGGGTAAATCTATTAAAGACATAGCCTTCATTGTTGAAAAATAATTACATTTTGTGCCCATTGGCAACCTCTTTCTGTTCTCTGAAAAGAACATTTTTATGTAAAAAAGACAATTTATGAATTTATAAAAACTTAAATAATCTATTTTAACGCTAATCGTGTAGTTTGATAATAATGTTTTTTTCCGACAAAGTCAAGCAAACCTGTAAAAAAACTCCTGTTTCACGAAACATTAAACACCTGTTGTATTAAATGTTGTATTTTTATGGTTTTTGTGAATAAATGGTGAACTAAAAATAACGGAACCACAATAAGTGATTCCGTCATTTTGGTGCGGGAAAAGGGACTTGAACCCTCAAGAACTTACGTTCATATGAACCTGAATCATACGCGTCTGCCAGTTCCGCCATCCCCGCATATTTAGTTAAGAAGTACAAGTGAAGGGTGAAGAGGTAAAGTTGTTGTCTTCCACTTTCTCTTCTTACGGACTTGTATTTTAACACATATATTTTTATGTGTCAATAAAACCATCTTTTAACTTTTAAATTTCTGATTTCAATTTATTTAATACTGTAAATTCTCGTAAATAAAGACTTGCGTGGTCAACAGTTTTACTATCATATTCCCCGAATATTTCTATTGCTTTATCTATTTCTATCCACACAGGTTTAACTCTATTATAAATTTCACTTTCAGTTAAATGTCTGTCACATTCTCCCACTATTTCGCAAAGAAAATAATTATTTATCCAAAGAGTTTCATAGCAATATTCATTAACCTTGAAAAGTGGTTTTATAACCTTTACATTGTATCCTGCTTCTTCGCTTAATTCTCTTACAACACATTCTTCAAGAGCTTCCCCTTCTTCAACTCCGCCACCGGGACTCATATAAACATCTTTTCTCTCTTCCCACGACAGAAGAACTTTATTATCTTTAACTATTATTGCTCTGCAACCCTCTCTCTCTCTTTCGGGCGGGTCGGAATATATTTTTGCATATTGAGTTATTTCTTCAAATTTATTTTCTGTTTTCATTTTGTCACCTATTATGTTATTGATATTTTAATTATAACCTTTATTTTAAAAAAATCAAATATTTTTGCCTCTTGCGAACCTTAATTTCGCACTCCGCATTCCGCATTTATTCCAAACTCTATGATTCATAGGTTGACGATTTTATATAGATTTAAGTATAATTTATTCAAGGCGGTGATACTATGACCTCAAAAGACTGCGGTAAATTCATTTGCGAATTACGAAAAGAAAACAATCTTACTCAAAAGGAGTTATCAGAAAAACTCAATGTCTCTGATAAAGCTGTTTCTCGTTGGGAAACAGGAAAAGGATTCCCTGATGTTAACTCACTTCTGGCATTAAGCGAGTTTTTTAGAGTAAGCGTTAACGAGCTTTTGGCAGGAAAACGAATTGAAGAAGATAAGCTAACCGAGATTGCCGAAAAAAATGTTATTAATGCTATTGAAACAAAAGAAAAAGTAGTAAAAAAGAAAAAATTCCAGATGATTATATGCTCCGCTATTTTTTTAATTTTACTTTTACCTGCAGCAATACCAACATTTATTTATCTTTTTGATATAATTACTTCTAACATATCTTTTGAGAACATTAATGAATTTATTGGTTTACTGACTGTTGCAGTTCTTTTTGTAGCATCTGGTTTTGCCATAAAAAAAGGAAATATTTCTCTTTTGCACTCCTACCATTACAGAAATGTTGTTGACCGGGATGGATACTGTAAAGCAATGGGCGAAGGAATTATGCTTATGAGCATACCTACCTTTATTTGCAGTTTAACATCTTTATTTCCTGAAAATCATTTTGTTCAGGTATTAGGTACATCTGTTTTAGTTATCGGGTATATGATTAACATAGCGTTACTGTTTAAGCATCAATACAAGTATAATGGAGGGTTGTTTTAAAAGTTGTTGCATTACTTTCACAAAGGGTAATCTTTACGGGGCAACCCACCACCGCTGACGCGGTCCCCCTCCCTATTTCATCAAAGATGAAACAGGGATGATATGCTTCTCACTACCTTTACATACTTCCGTTTTTTTATAATTGAAAGTTATTATGATATATGATAAAATAAACCAAATTTCAGTTTATTCTTCGAGGTGGTTTTATGTACCCCAACCCTTTTATACCCGAACGCGCTGACCCATATATAGTTAAAGGTACTGACGGATTTTATTATTTTACTGCATCTTACCCTGCATATCAGAATGTTGACAGCGGTTATGACAGAATAATTCTTCGCAAAAGCGAAACTGTTATAGGATTAAGAACTGCAGAAGAAAAAACAATATGGATTGCACACAAAAAAGGGAATATGGCAAAGCATATATGGGCACCTGAAATCCATTTTATAAAAGGATGTTGGTATATTTTCTTTGCTGCAGGTGACTCTGATAATATCTGGAATATCCGTCCTTATGTTCTGAAGTGCAAGGGCGCTGACCCAATAAATGACCCTTGGGAAGAAAAAGGCAAAATGCAGGCAACGGAAAACGATAACAAATCTTTCACCGAGTTTTCTCTCGATATGACCTATTTTGAAAATAACGGAAAACATTATTTAATCTGGGCGGAAAAGCTCGATGATTCCTCACTTTTTATGGCAGAAATTAACCCTGATGAACCTTGGAAATTAACTTCCTTGCCAATTCTTCTGACCAAACCCGAATATCCTTGGGAAAAGGTTCGCTTTGCAGTAAATGAAGGTCCATCCGTTCTTAAAACGGATGAAAAAGTATTCATTTTCTTTTCTGCATCGGGCACGGGCGAAGAATATTGTATGGGTATGCTTCTTGCTGATAAAAGCTCAGATTTAATGAACATTTCTTCTTGGGAAAAGCTTCCTAATCCGGTTCTTGAAACCAAGGATTTGGTTAATGAAGCTGGACCGGGTCACAACAGTTTCGTTGTTGATGAAAACGGAAAACTTCTTTTGGTTTATCATGCTCGCCCATCCTCTCACGCAGAGAAAAAATGCGGAACATTCTGTGACGAGGTGCTTTATGACCCTTGCCGTCACGCAAGAATTAAAGAAGTCAAATTTAACGAAAATAATATTCCTATATTGAGATAATCTTGAAAGCATCATAAAATGGTGCTTTCCTTTCTTTTTATGGAAAATTTAATAAAAAATATTGTCTTGCACGCATAATAGTGGTATAATAAAATTTAGTTATAAATTGGTTTTGGAGGTGTATTCGATGAAAAAAATCGACCCAACGGTTTTAAAGGAAACAGGCTATATTGCAACAATGGTTTTTATATTCAGCCTTTTATTGCAATCTGTATTTTTAATAATCGGCAAATGGGATTACACCGTTCTTGCAGGTAACCTTTTAGGCTTTGTTGCCTCTGTAGGAAATTTCTTCCTTATGGGACTTTCTGTTCAATCTTCTTTGGGTAAAGAAGAAAAAGATGCAAAAAATTTAATGAAGCTTTCTCAATCATTAAGATTGCTTCTTATTTTTGTGATTGCCCTTATTGGTTATCTTGTTCCTGTTTTCAACACAATTGCAGTGCTTATACCGCTGCTTTTCCCAAGAATTGCGGTGGCTTTAAGACCATTGTTTATGAAAAAGAAATAATTATATTTTTGAATATAACGAGGTGATGCGTTTGCAAACTTCAAAATTGAAATTCAAGGTAGTAGATATTTTCTACATTGTTATGATGATTCTTCCCATTGTATGCGGTATTGTTCTTCAAGTGCTTACAGAACCGCCATCAACAGAAATTACCATAACAGGTGCAAGAATATTCTTCACTATACCAATGCCTTTGCAGGATTTTCCCGTTACAGAATCTCAGATTAACTCCGCATTGGTGCTTATAACCCTTTTCTTCTTCTGCCGTTTTATTACACACGGTATAAGCGAGAAAGCAGACCTTAAAAGGCAACATATTGCAGAGCTTGCAGTTGAAAAAATTGACGGTATGGTTCTTGAAAATATGGGTGAATACTTTAAAGGCTATTCTCCTTTTATTCTTGCCATACTTCTTCTTTCCGCTTGTTCAAGCCTTTTATCTTTATTTGGTCTTTTTCCGCCAACATCAGATATTAACATTGTCGGCGGTTGGGCAATTCTCGTTTTCTTTATTATTACCTATTACAAAATGAAATGCGGACCGTTGAATTATCTCAAAGGATTTACTCAGCCCGTTGCATTTTTAGCACCCATTAACTTTATCAGCGAATTTGCAACTCCTATTTCAATGTCCTTCCGTCACTACGGAAACGTTCTTTCGGGAACAGTTATTTCAACCCTTCTGGCATTTGCCCTGGGTAGCCTTTCAAACAAGCTTTTAGGTTCATTACCCGGATTTTTAGCAGATATACCGATTTTCCAGGTTGGTATTCCTGCGGTGCTTTCCGTTTACTTTGATGTTTTCAGCGGATGCTTACAGGCTTTCATCTTCGCTATGCTGACAATGCTCAATGTTTCGGGAGCATTCGATTTCGAACTTTATGAGAAAAGAAGGCAGAAAAAGCTTTCAAAAAATAAATAATTTTTAAAAATAAATTTGGAGGAAATATTATGGAACTCGCACTTGGTATTATTTTAGGATGTTGCGCTCTCGGCGCAGGTTTGGCAATGATTGCAGGTATCGGCCCCGGTATCGGTGAAGGTAATGCAGTTGCAAAGGCTTGTGAAGCTATCGGTCGCCAGCCCGAAAGCAAAGGTGCTGTTACAACAACAATGCTTATGGGTTGTGCTGTTGCGGAAACAACAGGTCTTTATGCTCTTGTTATTGCAATTCTTCTCATTTTCGTTGCACCCCGACTTCTTGTTAACATTCTTGTTGAAACAATTCAATCTCTTTAATTCGTAAAAAATAAAGAGCAAATTGGAGTAAAGCATTATGCAAACATTAGACGTTATTTCAATAAATATATGGCAAATGCTTGTTTCTCTTGCTAACCTTGCACTTCTTTTCTGGGGAGTAAAGAAATTTCTTTATAAACCCGTTAAGAAAATGCTCAAAGCTCGTCAGGATGCTATTGATGTGCAATACAGCGAAGCTGAAAATGCAAAAAGCGAGGCTTTATCGGAAAAACAAGCTTATGAAGAAAAACTGTCAGGCGCAAAAGCAGAGGCTGACGGTATCATTCAATCTGCCGTAAATCTTGCAAAAATGAGAGAGAACGAAATTCTCGAAAAAGCTAAAAGCGATGCAGATGTTATTGTTCGTCAGGCAAAAGAAGATGCTCAGCTTGAAATGACAAAAGCAGAAGAAAGCATCAAGCGTGAAATTGTTGATGTAAGTACAGTTCTTACAAGCAAAATCCTTGAACGCGAAATAAATTCCGACGACCATAAACAGATTATTGATTCCTTTATTGAGGAAATAGGTGACGGCTATGACACAAACTAATAAAGAGTATGCATCTGCTCTTTTTTCTCTTGCAACAGAGAACAATGCCGTTGATGAATACGAAAAAAGTCTTCTCGAAATCGGAGATATATTTAAAGGAAACCCTGATTATATCAAGGTCCTTGAATCCCCTGCTATTCCCTTGTCCGAAAGAATTGCTTTTATTGACAAAGCGTTTGAAAGCACTTATACGGAATATATTGTTTCTTTTATAAAAGTGCTTTGCGAAAACGGACATATCGCGGAAATATGCAGTTGTATTGAGGCATTTTGCGACCTTGTGAGAATTTATAAAAACCGCACGATTGCTACGGTTTACTATGTTGAACCTCTGAGCGTTGAACAAAAAACTGCCCTTATTGAAAAATTGCAGAAAATCAGCGGTAAGGTTATTGAACCAAAATTTATAAAAGACGAAAGTCTTATCGGTGGTATCAAGGTTCAGATTGATGACAAGATTTTTGACGGTAGTATAAAAAATAGATTACACAAAGCTAAGGGAGTGATAAGCGAATGAATAATCCCGGCGAAATCAGCAGTATCATTAAAAGTCAGATAGAAAATTATAAATCCCGCGTTGAAATGACAGAAACGGGTAAGGTTATTCTTGTTGGTGACGGCATCGCCAGAGTATATGGTCTTTCTAACTGTATGGCTAACGAGCTTCTTGAGTTTGAGGACGGCTCTTTTGGTATGGCACAGAACCTTGAAGAAGAAACCGTTTCCGTTGCAGTTCTTTCAAACAAAAACAATATCCGCGAGGGATCATCCGTTAAAAGAACAGGTAAGGTTCTTTCCGTACCCGTTGGTGAAAAGCTTTTAGGCAGAGTTGTTAACGCTCTCGGTGAACCAATTGATGGTAAAGGACCTGTTCAATATAGTGCAACCCGACCTATTGAATCGGAAGCACCCGGTATCATCGAGAGAAAAAGCGTTAGTGTACCTTTGCAGACAGGTATCAAGGCTATTGATAGTATGATTCCTATCGGAAGAGGTCAGCGTGAGCTTATTATCGGTGACCGTCAGACAGGTAAAACAGAAATTGCCATTGATACAATTATCAATCAGAAAAACTCCGATGTTATCTGCATTTATGTTGCCATAGGACAAAAAAGTACATCTGTTGCTCAATTGGCAAATGAACTTAATAAAAACGGTGCTTTAGGTTATACAATTATCGTTTCTGCTTCTGCTTCGGAAAGTGCACCTCTTCAATATATCGCACCTTACAGCGGTTGCGCTATGGCAGAATATTTCCGTGAGCAAGGCAAGGATGTTCTTATTATTTACGACGACTTGAGTAAGCACGCGGTTGCATACCGTGCACTTTCTCTTCTTATCCGCCGTCCTCCTGGACGAGAGGCATATCCCGGTGATGTTTTCTACCTTCACTCTCGTCTTCTTGAACGTGCGGCTTGCGTTGCAGAAGAATATGGTGGCGGTTCAATCACCGCTCTTCCCATTATCGAAACCCAGTCGGGTGACGTTTCTGCATATATTCCCACCAATGTTATTTCAATTACTGACGGACAGATTTTCCTTGAAACCGAGCTTTTCCATTCAGGTATTATGCCTGCTATCAACCCCGGCATTTCTGTTAGCCGTGTTGGTGGTTCAGCTCAGTTAAAGGGTATGAAAAAAGTTGCAGGTGAACTTAAGCTTCTTTATTCACAGTATCGTGAATTGCAGTCCTTTGCTCAGTTCGGTAGCGACCTTGATGCTGATACTAAAGCAAGACTTGCTCTTGGTGAGCGTATTGTTGAGGTTCTCAAGCAGGGCAGAAATAATCCTGTTCGGGTTGGTTGCCAGGTTGCAATTGTTTATGCTGCAATCAAAGGCTATCTTGACAAAGTTCCCGTTTCAAAGGTTCACGAATATGAAAAGAACCTTTTCTTAAAGCTTGAGAATGAAAAAGGCGAATGGCTTAAGAGAATTGAAGCAGGTTACTATGATGAGGCAGATGAGGAAGAGCTTAAGGCAGTTCTTTCAGAAATGCAGGTGTAAGCTATGGCAGGAAACACAAAAGCGCTTCGTGTAAGAATAAAAAGCGTTAACTCCACCCTACAGCTTACAAAGGCAATGGAGCTTGTGGCATCTTCAAAAATCCGCCGTGCAAATGAAGGAATGCAGAAAGCGAGAGAATATACCGCTTCCTTAGAAAAATCAATTTCTCTTCTCACAAGTGAAAAGGAATGTTTAAAAAGCCCTTATATGCGCCGTACCGAAAACCCAAGAACAAAAATAATTGTTATTGCAGGTGACAGAGGTCTTGCAGGTGGCTATAATGCAAATGTTTTCAGACTTTGCAACACTTTCCCCGATGCAGAATTTATTCCTATCGGCAAAAGAGCTTGTGAAAGATTTGATAAGGAAATAAATTCTTCCGAGCATTTTTCTTTCAGCGATGCATCTGCTCTTGCAAATGAGCTTTGCAAGGATTTCAGCGAAGAAAAATTTGACAGACTGGGCGTTATTTTCACACGATATAACTCTGTTATGTCCTGGGATGCTCAGATTAAATGGCTTCTCCCTTTTGAGAAAAGCGAAAAAGACAGTACAGTAAGTGCCGTCTTCGAGCCTGACCACCTTACAGTTCTTAACCTTACGGTAAGAGAATATGTAGCAGGTATTTTAATCGCTTGTTTAAGAGAAAGCTTTGCTTGTGAGGTTGCCTCAAGACGAATTGCAATGGATTCCGCAGGTAAAAACGCAAAACAGATGATAGACGATTTAGGTCTTCAATATAACCGCGCTCGACAAGGCGCAATTACTCAGGAAATTACAGAGATTGTTGCCGGTAGCGGTAACTGACACCAGATTATGAGGTGAAAAAGATGGACAAATTAACTGTGGGTAAGGTTGTTCAGGTTATGGGTCCCGTTGTTGACGTAAGATTCAACGAGGGTGAGCTTCCTGAAATTCTTAACGCACTTACTATACCCGTTGGGGAAAGGAAGCTGACTGTTGAGGTTGCACAGCATATTGGCGATAATACCGCAAGATGTATTGCTATGGCTTCTACCGACGGTCTTCAGAGAGGTACACCCGTTACTGATACAGGCGCACCTATTTCCGTTCCCGTTGGTCGCGAAACCTTAGGACGTATTTTCAACGTTTTAGGTGATGCGGTTGACAATATTCCCAATCCCGAAACTGCAGAAAAATGGAGCATTCACCGTTCTGCTCCCGCTTATGACGAGCTTGCCACAAGTGCTGAAATTTTTGAAACCGGTATCAAGGTTATTGACCTTGTCTGCCCCTATTCAAAGGGTGGTAAAATCGGTCTTTTCGGCGGTGCAGGTGTTGGTAAAACCGTTCTTATTATGGAGCTTATCAACAACATCGCAAAAGAGCATGGCGGTATTTCCGTTTTCTCCGGTGTTGGTGAGCGTACCCGTGAAGGTAATGACTTGTACTGCGAAATGAAAGAGTCGGGAGTTATCAACAACACCGCTCTTGTTTACGGACAGATGAACGAACCTCCGGGAGCACGTATGAGAGTTGCTCTTTCAGGTCTTACAATGGCAGAATATTTCCGTGACACAGAAGGTCAGGATGTTCTTCTTTTCATTGATAATATTTTCCGTTTCACTCAGGCAGGTTCGGAGGTTTCCGCACTTCTCGGCAGAATGCCCTCCGCCGTTGGTTATCAGCCAACTCTTGCAACTGAAATGGGTGCATTGCAGGAAAGAATCACATCCACTAAAAAAGGTTCTATCACATCTATACAGGCAGTTTATGTTCCTGCGGATGACCTTACAGACCCTGCTCCCGCAACAACCTTTGCTCACCTTGATGCAACAACAGTTCTTGCCAGAAACATTGCTTCTCAGGGTATCTACCCTGCAGTTGACCCTCTTGAATCTTCAAGCCGTATTCTTTCTCCTGAAATTGTCGGCGAAGAGCATTACTATGTTGCTAAAGAGGTTCAGCGAATTCTTCAGAGATATAATGAGCTTATGGACATCATCGCAATTATGGGTATGGATGAGCTTTCCGATGAAGATAAGCTTCTTGTTCAAAGAGCAAGAAAAATCCAACGTTTCCTTTCCCAGCCTTTTGATGTTTCTGAAAAATTCACAGGTATTTCTGGTAAATACGTTCCCATTAGCGAAACTGTTCGTGGCTTCAAAGAAATTATTGAAGGTAAGCACGATGATTTACCCGAATCTGCATTCCTTTTTGTTGGCACAATTGAGGAAGCTATTGAAAAGGCAAAGAAGGTGCAGAAGTGAGCACATTCCACTTAACTGTATCTTCTCCTGACGGCAACAAATTTGATGGCGAGGTTTTCAAATTTGATGTTCGCGGTGTTGAGGGTGAGCTTGCAGTTATGGCAGGCCACATCCCTTTTATCACATCCGTAATTAAAGCTCCTTGCACAGTCTGGCTTGATGAAGACAAAAAGAAAACGGCAGTATCTGACGGTGGTCTTTTAACCGTTGATACTGACCGGGTAACATTCGTTTCTGGTTCATTTGAATTTAATGACTAAATAGCAGTTCCCATAGCTTTTCGAAAAAGCTATGGGAACTGAATTTTTATTTTAATCTTTCTAACTTATTTACATCTGCAATAACAATAAGCTTCATATTGCTTTCTAAAGGCATTTCGGGGTCAATGCTTGTTATAACCTCATCACCTTTCAAAACCGCAACAACGTTAACAGAATATTTTTTTCTTAAATTAAGCTCTATAAGATTTTTTCCTGCCCATTGAGGTTTAATTTCAAGCTCAACCATTGAAACATCTTTTGATAGTTCAACAATATCAACAAAACCTGAGCTCAAAAGATTTTTGCCAAGACGTGTGCCTGCCTCTTTTTCAGGGAAAACAACTCTGTCTGCGCCAACTCTGTAAAAAATCTTGCCATGCATTTCTTCAACACATTTTGCAATAACAGTTTTAACTCCTACTTCTTTACAAAGAGTTATTGCCATTACTGTTGCTTCAAGGCTGTTTGCCATTGCAATAATAACAATATCAACTTCTGCAATATCAAGTCTGTCAATAACCTCAGGGTCTGTAACATCGGCACATTTGCAAACCGGAATAGTCTGTGCCGCATCATTTACCAGCTCTTCGTTACTGTCAATTGCAATAACATCTGCACCATTTCTGACAAGTTCTTCTGCAACCGCTCTGCCATATCTTCCAAGACCGAAAACCGCATAAGTTTTATTAATACTCATAATTTTTTACCCCACACTTATATCTTCAACAGGATTTTTTATTATATTTGGATTTTGTTTTTTCAAGTTAAGAGCTACTGCCAGAGAAATCGGACCAACTCTGCCAAAATACATAGTAGCAATAATTATAATTTTGCCTACGGTATTTAAAGATGCCGTAAGATTTCTCGTTAACCCCACAGTTGCGGTTGCACTTACTGTTTCATAAAGAATATCAAGAAAATTTGCATCCGTTACCGCAGAAAGCAAAAGCGTTGACATAAACATAATAAAAAATGATGTGCAAATAACTGCAACAGCTTTACTTACCGCTTCTTTTGATAAGGTTCTGTTAAACATTGTTACATCTTTTTTATTTTTTATTGCCGCAATTGCCGCAGAAACTACCACTGCTATTGTTACAGTTTTTATACCACCTGCCGTACCTACAGGAGAACCACCAATAAACATCAGTAATACAGAAACAAGTGCCGAACCGTTTGACAAATTTTCTTGAGGCACAGTGAAAAATCCCGCAGTTCTTGTTGTTACCGATTGAAAAAATGATGCCTGGATTTTTTGATACAATGTAAAATCCCTCATAGTCTGCGAATTATTATATTCGAAAAGGAATATGCAGAGTGCACCACCGAAAATTAAAATCAAGGTTGTTGTAAGAGCAATTTTACTGTGCAAGGTCAATGCCTTTATTACTTTAATTTTTCTCTTTTTCCTTAATTTTAAAACCCTTATAACATCCCACCAAACGATGTAACCGATACCACTGAAAAAAATCAAAAGACAGGTTGTTAAGTTAATTATGGGGTTATGAACATAGCCTGCAAGGCTATCGGGAGCAATTATATCAATTCCTGCATTACAAAATGCAGAAATTGCCGTAAAAGCAGAAATCCATACACCCTTTAAACCGAATTCGGGAATAAATACGGTCATATAAAGGAGAGCACCGATACCCTCAACTAAAAAAGTTCCCAAAACAACCTTTTTAACAAACTGAGAAAGACCTGATAGCGTGTTCAGATTAAAAGCATCCTGCAGAAGAAGTCTGTCGGAAAGCCCCATTTTCCTATGAAACAGCATAGCGAGTATGGAAACAACCGTAATAACTCCCAATCCGCCAATCTGAATTAAACATAATATAACTATATGACCAAATGTGCTCCAGGCAGAAAAAGTAGGTAAAACTACAAGTCCCGTAACACAGGTAGCGGTTGTTGATGTAAAAAGAGCATCAACAAAGGGAGTCCATTCACCTTTCGCAGAACTTATAGGCAAAGAAAGCAAAACCGCACCTAAAAGCACAGCTATAAAAAAGCTTAAAAGAATTATATGAGTTGTTGAAAGAGAAAACTTTAACTTTTTCATAACTTCGCCTTTCTATTTATTCTGAATATGCTTTTAATTATATCACACCAATATTTTTTCGCAACATTTTTAAATAAAATATGACAAAACTCCTTTATTGTGATAAACTGTTATTAATACATAAAAACAGGTGAATTATATGGCATATTTATTCGTTCATTTTAAAGAAAAAATTACTGTTGATGGTGAAGCAGTTTATTTCGGTATCAGTAAAGACGGCTTCAACTGGGAGAAGGTCAATGACGGAAAGCCCATTCTTATGAGCAATCTTGGGGATAAAGGTTGCCGTGATATTGAAATAATAAGACTGCATACGGGCGGATTTGTAATTTTAACAACAGACCTTTGTATCGTTCGTCAGATGGACGAAAACTATAATGTAGATTGGAAGCATATTAACAGTCACGGCAGTAAGTGCCTTTCAATGTGGAAAACCGATGACCTTGTTAATTTCTCGGAACAGAAATTGGTTTATTTCGGCAGAGATGATTTCGGTTGTATGTGGGCACCCGAGATATTCTTTGATGAAATCAATGAACAATATCTTATTCATTGGGGTTCAACAGTTGCAGAAAATGATTTTACTCATATGTCCATTTATTGCTCTGTTACAAAGGATTTTGAAACATTTTCAAAACCAAAGCTTTATTTCACAAAAGATAATGAAATACTCGATTCCCATATAACCAAGGTTGGCGATACCTACCATCTTTTCTATAAAAACGCCCATAATCCAGGTATGAATATGCATTGCACATCAAAAAATCTTTATGGTCCGTTTGAGCACGATAATGGTTTTCAGGAATATATGGAAAAAGAAGTTTCCAACCCCGGTGCTTATGAAGGACCTACTACCTACACTTTGCCCGATGGCAGATGGTGTTTAATGCTTGACTTTTTCGGTTGTGAAAAAGAGAAAATGGGATATGTACCCTTTGTTTCCTCACGTCCCGGTGATATGAATTTCAAAAGAGCAGATGAAGAATTTTCTTTCCCCTATGGCTTCAAGCACGGAAAGGTCATTGAAATCACTGGCGATGAATACGAAAGACTAAAAAATATCTAATAAAAGAGGCGGTTTTTCCGTCTCTTTTTATTGTATTATTTTTTTAGTTATGATAAAATGACTCATATATTGTTCTAAAGAGGTAATTTTATGAATGCTATTATAACTGTTGTTGGCAAAGACAAAGTCGGTATTATGGCAGGTGTTTGCGTTGTTCTTCAGAAAATCAACGTAAATATTCTTGATATCAGTCAGACTGTTATGCAGAATATGTTCACAATGAATATGCTTGTGGATGTTAAAGAGGCTAATGTTTCATATCCCGAAATTGTTGACGCACTTGATAAAGAGGGCGAACGTCTGGGTGTCAGCATCCGTATTCAGCGTGAAGATATTTTCGATGCTATGCACAAAATCTGAGGTGAATTATGCTTAATCAACGCGAAATTATTGAAACTCTCAATATGATTGATAATCAGCATCTTGATATTCGTACAATTACTATGGGTATCTCCTTGCGCTCCTGCGGTCATCCTGACCCCAAAATCTGTGCACAGAAGATGTATGATAAAATAACAAAATACGCCCAAAATCTTGTTAAAACAGGTGAAGACCTTGAAAGAGAAATGGGTATTCCGATTATTAATAAAAGAATTTCTGTTACACCTATTGCAATTGCCGCTGAAAGCTGTGAAACAGAGGATTATACAATTTTTGCTCAGGCAATGGACAAAGCCGCAAAGGAATGCGGTGTAAACTTTATCGGCGGTTTTTCTGCTCTTGTGCAGAAAGGCTTTACAATCGGTGACAGAAGGCTTATAAACTCTATCCCCGAAGCACTTGCAACAACTGATTTTGTTTGCTCTTCTGTTAATATCGGCTCAACAAGAGCTGGTATTAATATGGATGCAGTCAAGCTTATGGGTCAGACCATTAAAAGAACTGCAAAAATAACCGAAGACCGCGACGGTTTCGGTTGCGCAAAGCTTGTTGTTTTCTGCAATGCAGTTGAAGATAATCCCTTTATGGCAGGTGCTTTCCACGGTGTTGGTGAACCTGAATGTGCAATAAATGTTGGTGTATCGGGTCCCGGTGTTGTTTATAACGCGCTTAAACAAATCAAAGGTGAACCCTTTGATGTTGTTGCAGAAACAATCAAGAAAACCGCGTTTAAGATTACAAGAATGGGTCAGTTAATGGCAAGTGAAGCATCAAAGCGATTAGGTGCAGAATTCGGTATTGTTGACTTGAGCCTTGCCCCTACTCCCGCCATTGGCGACTCCGTTGCAAGAATTCTTGAAGAAATTGGTCTTGAAACTTGCGGAACTCATGGTACAACTGCCGCCCTTGCTATGCTTAATGACGCAGTTAAAAAAGGCGGTGTTATGGCATCCTCTCATGTTGGCGGACTTTCAGGTGCATTCATTCCTGTTTCAGAAGACGAAGGTATGATTGCCGCTGCAGAAAAAGGCGTTCTTACTCTTGATAAATTAGAAGCAATGACCTGCGTATGCTCAGTTGGTCTTGATATGATTGCCGTTCCCGGTGATACAACTGCAGAAACAATTTCCGCAATTATTGCCGATGAAGCCGCAATCGGTATGATAAACAACAAAACAACCGCTGTGAGAATTATTCCCGCACCGGGCAAAACTGTTGGCGATTCCATCGAAATGGGTGGTCTATTGGGAACTGCTCCTGTTATGCCTGTTCACAACGAAGGTTGCGCAGATTTTATCAACAGAGGCGGAAGAATTCCTGCTCCTCTTAACAGCTTAAGAAACTAGAGTAAATTCTAAAGGGTGTGTAAATATGATTATTCTTAATGAACATTTTAAAGAAGTTGAAAAAAGATTAGGTTTCCCTCAGGAAGCAGTAGAAATCTTTGAAAAAGTTGCAACAAAAATTGACAATTCAAAAAATTTAAATAAAAAATTCGAAGCGATTTTTAATGAATTCCTTTTCCCCGAAGCTCACGATTTCGGAAAATGCTTTGATAAAATTACTTTTCTTTCAATTGGATATGGAATTAAGGAATATACCTTGGATTTGGTATTCCTTATTCGTGCTGCAGAAGTTATGCACGACCTCTATAAAGAGAGAGGTTTAAGCGAAGACCTTTTCTGGCACACAATCAAAGACTTAAAATACAAATATGATGAATGTGTTAAATGCAAAGAGGTTCACGGTACTTTCGTTCCTTGGTGGAACACAGAATTCTTCGCTCTTCGCCGTTTTGCCTTAGGTAGATATCAGTTTGATATGACTACATATGGCGGAGAAGATTTCACATCTTCTGCAGGTATCACAATCAAAAAAGGTGATAAAACTCTCGGTTTCCATATTCCCTCTTCAGGAATTCCGCTTACCGACGAAGTTCGCCTCGACTCTTTCAAACAGGCATATCAGTTCTTCACAGACTATCGTCGTGAAGATGGCCTTATGATTTTTGAATGTGGCTCCTGGCTCATTTACGAGGGTTATAAAGATTTTCTTCCCGAAAACTCCAACACAATCAAATTCATTAATGATTTTGAAATTGTTTCAAGCGAAGCAAAAGATAAATTTGACGATGCATGGAGAATATTCAATGCAAGCGGCTATAAATCACCTAAAAAATGGGATGAAAACACATCAATGCAGAGAGCTTTCAAAAAGCACGTTTTAAGCGGTGGCAAAACCGGCCACGGCCACGGAATTATTGTATTTGACGGTGAGAAGATTATAAGATAATTCTTATATACCTCTACTATTCACTTTTAACTCTTAACTGAAAAAGACTTGTAGTTCAAAAACGAACTACAAGTCTTTTTTATTTGTGGTCTCTGTAATACTGTGTATGTGTTTTCGGGTGGGGGTTATTTTCCCAGATTTCAGTTGCAACAGGCTTCCAGGCTTTGCTGAAATCATCACATTTTGAGCAAAGCTCTTCAACGGTTTCCTGAGACACAAAATCTGTACTCTTTGCACCGGTATCTTTAATAATCTTCCTTAAAATATCAGGGTTTTCAAGCATTGGGCAAGGCATTAAATGATTATCATTAAAAGGTTGCCCTTTTCTGTATGCCATAAATAAGGGCTTTTGCAGCGCCTCAAGAAGAGTATCTGTTTTAATATTGGAATCCGAATAGTGAACAAAAACGCAAGGCTCCATATCGCCTTTTGAGTTAATATGGAAATAGTTTCTGCCACCTGCGATACAACCGCCGACATATTCGCCATCGTCCTGGAAATCCATAACGAATAATGGCTTACCTGTGTGACCGTTGCGCATTTTCTTAAGCCAATAATACATATATTTTCGTTGTGATGGTGTTGGTATCAAATCCACTTCCGCACCCTTGCCAACAGGCATAAAGTTGAAATAGAACGCATATTTAACTCCCAAACCAACCATTTTATCAAGAAACTCGTCGCTTGTTACATCATTTACATTTTTGCTCGTGTAGCAAACTGAAATACCAAAGAGAATTTTTTCTCTTTTAAGAAGCTTCATTGCTTCTATTGTTTTTTCGTAAGCACCCTGACCGCGACGATCATCGTTACTGCACTCGTCCCCCTCAATGGATAGAGCGAGTGTAATATTACCGCATCTCTTAATATCGTCACAAAGCTTTTTATCAATAAGAGTTGCATTTGTGTAAATAAGGAATGTGCATTCGGGATTTTCGCCGGCAAGCGTTACAACATCATTTTTTCTGATAAGAGGTTCGCCACCTGTAAGCATATAAAAATGAGTACCTAAAGCCTTACCCTGATTTACAATGCTTCTCATATCATCGAGAGAAAGTTGAAAGCTATGGCCATATTCTGCCGCCCAACAACCCTTGCACTTTAAGTTACAAGCACTTGTTGGGTCAAAAAGAATAATGAAAGGAATATTGCAATTATATCTATCTCGCTTTGCACGAACAGTTTTTGTACCGAAATAGCCTGCGTGAATACCCAAAGAAATAAGTAAGGATTTAACTAAATCACGGTCAACATCATTTAAAATATTCTTGGCAAGCTGCATATACACATTATCTTTATCGCCCACTGCCCTACGCATTTTTTCGTAGTTTTCTTTGGGATACATTGTAAAATATTTCTCTGCAACCTTTAAAATCTTCAAAAGATTTTCCTCGGGAGCTTTATCAATATATCTGAGTATTCTTGATAAAGCCTTGTCTGCCGCAAAGCTGACCAATTTATGCTCCAACTGCAATACCTCCTCTCATAAAATTTCATAACTAAGTAATCATAACACAGTTTCTTAAATTTGTAAACCATTCAAAAATTTGTTATCAAAAAAATTATTGGTTTTTTCTTCTGTTTTATACACATTCATATTTCTTGACACTTACCGGGTTTAGAATTATAATTAAACAGAACTATCCCAAAAAGAGGTCTGAGCTATGAAAATATTACTTCTGTCTTCACTTGTAAAAGTATTCAAAGATACCGCTCCAAACTTTAAAGAATTCAACTCTTTCTCCTGCTTAAAGAACGAAACTTTTTCTTTTCAGCTTGGTCTTTTTGCAGAAACTGCAAAAGAATCTTCTGTAACTTTTGAAATTGATTCTGATATCGGAAATAACATTACATCTTATATTGTTAAAAATATCCCGTTCAGAAAAAACAAAAATCATAATTATGATTCGTTTCATTATGATGTTAATCGCAAGGAATTTCCTGATTTGCTTGAACCAACAGGAAATACTATAGCATTAAAACCTGATGAATGGAATGCTCTCTGGTTTGAGTTCAAAGCAGACTCTTCTGTTACCGGAGAACACATTATAAAAATCGTCCTTACTTTAAATGGTAAAACAATTGAAAAAGTCTTTACTCTTAATATAATTAATAAAGAATTGCCCAAACAAGAGCTTCTCTATACCAACTGGTTTCACAATGACTGCCTTTGCACCTATTATAAGGTTGAGGTTTTCTCTGAGAATTATTGGAGAATTGTTGAAAACTATATAAGGAATGCGGCAGAACACGGAGTTAATATGCTTTTAACTCCCGTTTTCACCCCTCCCCTTGATACAGCGGTCGGTGGCGAACGCCCTACAGTTCAGTTAGTAAAAGTTATAAAAGAAAACAATACTTATTCTTTTGATTTTACTAATTTCAGAAAATATGTAAAGCTTTGTCTGGACTGTGGTATTGAGGCCTTTGAAATTTCTCATTTCTTTACCCAATGGGGTGCAAAACACGCACCTAAAATTATTGCTACAGTAAACGGCAAAGAAAAGCGCATTTTCGGTTGGGAAACAAAAGCAAGCGGAAAACCTTACAGAACGTTCTTAGAGTCATTTGCACCTGCTTTCAAAAAAGAGGTTGAAGATTTGGGAATTAAAGAAAGATGCTGGTTGCATGTTTCCGATGAACCCAGCCAAAAACAGATATCTGAATACAAAAAAGCCGCAAACATCATCAGAGAGCTTTTTGCAGACTTCAATATGCTTGATGCACTTTCTGAAATAAAATATTATAAAAACGGTCTTATTAAAACCCCTGTTTGCGGAGAAGATGTTGCCGATATATTCCGCGCAGAAGTTACAGATTTCTGGACATATTACTGTTGCACACAAATCTATGATTTCTTACCCAACAGAATGTTTGCTCAACCCTCTTCAAGAAACCGTATTTTAGGCGTTCTTCTTTATAAATATGATGCAAAAGGCTTCTTACAATGGGGGCATAACTTCTGGTATTCACAATATTCCAAGCGTCCTATAAACCCATTTAAAATCACAGATGCAGGCGGAAGTTTCCCTGCAGGTGACTCCTTTATGGTTTATCCCGGCAAGGATGGAAAACCCCTTAACTCCTTACGTCATCTTGTCTTTTTTGATGCTTTTCAGGATTTGAGAGCATTAAAGCTCTTAGAAAGCCTTACATCAAGAGAGTATGTTTTAAACATGCTCGAACAAGGTTTAGATGTTCCTCTATCCTTCCGGACATACCCACATGAGCAGGAATGGTTACTTAATTTAAGAGAAAGAATAAACAAAGAAATAAGTAACAGATAAAAAATAATCGTCTGAAAACTTTGATTTTCAGACGATTATTTTTATTATATGTAGATTAAGAAACCTGGGACATACCAAAACCAAACCATTGACCTATTTTAAACATAGAGTCTCCGCAGTAGTGTGCTCCGTCGTTCTCGCCGTTTTCATTGTTATTTTCCAGTTTGGATTTACAAGTGGTTGTATCGATCCAGATTGAATCTGATAATTTAGTTGATGCAGTTGAAGCATTCGTATAAATACCTGCAGCAGTTTTATTTATTATATTACCACTTGTTGCCACCGGTACATACCAGAGTGATGCATTATTGCTTTTATGAGTATTAACGGTATCGGAATAAGTCCAACTGTTAATACCGCTTTTGTATGCCGCAATAGCTCCATCAACAAAACCGATTTTACTATCTTTATCTTTTCCTCCAAATTCTGTGCGCACTCTGTTTACAAGGATGTTCTGCAAGTCACCATATTGGTCAGCCCATTCTTTAACACAAGCATCGCTTTCACCCTGCATCCACATAAATGAACGGATATTGATATTACCAATACCATGCATATTTGCAATATTATTAAGATCAGCGTTAACCAAATTTATCATTCCGTCTGCAAGATAAACACCCAGGTCATTTTTGATATTCTCAGAATTAACTGCATTCAGATATTTTCCTGTTGTATCATAAATCCAGTTACCTCCAAGATAGGTTCCTGCCGCAGTACATTTAATAATATACCATGTTTCATCCTTTGTTGCTTCGTTGGTTGCAAGGTAATAGGAAAGTCCAACCTCAGGACCGAACCACAAATCAGCCTGACCGCCTATACCCAAGCGGAAGGTTTCAAAAGCATTGTTAGAATAGTGAACTCGCCAGTTATTTGTTCCGTCATCGCTGTTGATGTTGGTATATTTGATTTTTATATTTGAAAAATCTGTATCGCCAACAGCGTTACGAACCTCCTGCGTTAAGGGACTTGCACCATAAGCATTGGACTGACCGCAAAGAATAATAACATTTGCGGTTTTATTTCTCATTTCAATAGCATCTTCAATATTTGCAAATACTGGTTTTGTAGTTAAATCTTCTTCAGTTAGAAAATCTCTGTCTTTAATATCAAGAACACCATCAAAATTCAAATCGCAAGCATATTTCTGCCTTGTACTTAATTTATCCTGATTTATAAGACCTTTTTTAATTGCTTGTATATCTTCTTGTGTAAAAGGCATACCGTCACAATCAAAATCGCCTTTTAAATAAACATCAACCTTATCAAGATGTCCGCTTATCATCAATTGCATAAGGGCACAGTCAATAACATCAAGATATCCGTCTCCATCGATATCCGACTTAAGCATATCTTCATATCCCAGTTGCTCATCAGAAAGCGTGTTGTTTACAAGTTGTTGATAATCTAATACATTTACCGTGCCGTTTTTATCGGTATCTCCGATATTCACTAACGAATAATTGCTTGTATTATCAACTGATTTAACCTTATAATTACCGGTTTTATCAAACACCGGACCTGAGCCCGAACCGTTAACTTTCTGTCCCCAAAGTTGTTCTGTGTTTGCTTCTTGCAAAAAATATGCTACTTCACCGCTTGCAAACTGTTCAACAGATTTATAATTCTCATCTTCTGTTTTTGAACCTTTCGTTGCATTACCTATACCATACTGCTCAACGCTTGCACCATCTGTTGCCGCATTAACGAGATAATAGCAATTTGTAATTGCTGTTTTTGCTGAATCCCCTGCAAGTCCGCCTATATAGTTATTTGCATTTACTATTCCTGCGTTGTAACAATTTTCCAAAGTACCTGTGTTCTTGCCTGCTATTCCGCCAACATAAGAAACACCTTTAGTAATTGTATAGAAGGTGTAGCAGTTTTTGATTTTACCGCCATTCTGACCACAGATTCCGCCTACATATTGGTTAGCAGAGAAATAGGAATCATCAACACCGACTTTTTCAATTACCGCACCTGAATAAGTAGAACCAAAAAGTCCACCATAGGATATTGTTGTGTCATTCATATATAGTCCGTTAATTGTATAACCTTGACCATCGAAATGACCCTTATATTGATTGGTTGATGTTCCTATAGGTGTCCATTTTCTGAAAGCGGTTGTATCATTTGACAATGCGCCATAACCTGTCAGAACACCGCTGTTATCTGTAATATCACAAGTTAAAACTGCATTTGCATTAACACTACCACTATTTACACTATCTCTGAACCAATGAAGCTCACCGGCATTTGAAATTTCGTAAACATTATCTTTAGTTCCGTCACCGTTAACATCATATTTATCATTAGTAAGAGTGGGGGGAACTTGCTTTCCGCACATATCACAGAAACCATTTGTATTTGTTGCGTTACAGATATCTGTGTCCTTCTGTGCAACTGTTTTAAAATCGCTTCGTATATCTTCAACTTTACCTGTTGATATGTAATAACAATAGGAAATAGGTTTATAGCTTTGGAAATGAAGTATATCAACAATACCCATATAAGATGTGGGGTCCTCTGTTGCGGGACTGGTTGTTGAACAACGGGTTGAGCCATCACCACCGTAATAAACACCTGTGTGGAAAAGGGTTTGACCCGGACAATAGATACCTATTGCAAAGCTATCATCGTCATCACCCTTAAATGCTGCCCAGTTTTCATTACAAATGAAATCCTGGTTTTCTGCAGTTCCCCAAAAGCCTAAATCTGTACGGTTTATTTTAGTATTACTATCTGACCAGGGCTCACCACCTGAGTAATAAACAAAATCGTTAAGTGGTTCCACACAATAGAAGGCAGGGAGCTCCTGTGTAGTTGTAACTGATGGATATCCTGAATAATCCACAAATCTGCAAGTTGCTCTCATCATACCATCTTCAAGAGTGTACCAAGCTTCCATATATGAAGGTGTTATATCTATCGCTTCTTTTGCCCAGTCAAGAGGGCGGCATTTGATATATATTTCATTTGTTGTTACCTTTAAATCAACGATTTTACTTGCCTCGTTATAAAGGTTACCACCCTGAACAGGGTTATAGTTCCAGACTGCTTCACCATACATACCCGGTTCATAAGGGTAAGAGCCTGTTCCGTAATAAGACTGCTGAACAAGGCGTCCTGTATCGTGAGCATTGATTAAGTTAACATTACTGCTTGTATTGTATGTCCAACTAG
The DNA here is from genome assembly GCA_045606545.1 of Acutalibacteraceae bacterium. Classification (GTDB taxonomy): domain Bacteria; phylum Bacillota; class Clostridia; order Oscillospirales; family Acutalibacteraceae; genus DTU089. The sequence continues at coordinate 45,662 of JAZUSD010000062.1, forward strand.
ATGTTCCAACCTTTGACTTAAAATCAACCTCAGTTGTTTTTGTACCATACTTTTTAACAGAAGACATAACAGTATTTGTTAAATCTTCCATATAGGTAAGAGCTCCACCCCAGTCCAAATCGATACCGATTTTGTAATTAGTATCTGAAAGATAAACCATGCCGCTTGAGTCACCGGGATTTGTTGCTTTAGATAAATCAATGGATTCTAAAGTAAAGTCCATATTATCTTTATCAAGAGGTTTAAAAGATACATTTGTAATTGCAGTGCGAGTAGTACCACCAATAAAACCATCTATATAACCTGAAAACTCGCCATTTTCAGATGGTTCTAAAAAGAACTCCTCAATGGTTCCGTTAAAATTCAATTCACCTTTAACATAAGCATCAGATGAATACTTTATTACATAACGATTAAACGCCGTTCCGCTATAATTAAGGGCATAACTATAATTAGAACACGCAACTGTTTTTTGTGAACCATTTATACTGATTGTCTTAGATTCAGATGCTTTGACCTTTACGTTGAAGGTTGTCGTACTATTACCATATGTAACAGTAATCATCTGTGTACCTGATGTTGTTAAATATTCCGGTGAACAGGCAAAGCCCTCATCAATATTCTCACTTGTTCCGTCAGGATATGTAACCCCGACAACCAATCCTTTTGTACTTAACTTTTCACCAACACAATAATCTTGTTTTATGGGTAATGAAACGATCCGCAAATCGCCATCTACAATTGGATCCCATTTAGAATAAAGACTTTTGCTGGATGGGGTTACTACTGTACCTGAAGTAATTCTTTCACCTGTTCCGTTGGGTCCTGTAAACCAACCTGCGAAAACAAGATTATCTCTTTGAGGAACAGGAAGAGCGCCATAAGTAGCACCTGCTGAATATGTATAGGTTTTGCGATGTTCATAATCTTTTGCATAATCGTAAACAGCTTTAGAACGAATTTTAATATCAGAAACCGTTACATCCGAATTGGGAGAGTTATTATCAAATCTTACCTGAATATAACCTGAATTTTCAGGCGTTGTAAAACTCCATTCATTAAGTCCATACTGATAAGCAAACTTAGATTCGTTAGATAAATACGAACCCTCTTTATCAAAATAGAAAACAAAGGTTTCAAAGCTGGTGGTTGTTCCGTTAGCAACATAAGAAAACATATATTCTGTATTTTCTTCAACAGGCATTGAATAAAATGCACCTACCGACGCATTTGAAAAGGCGGTATATACCTCTTCGGCTTCGTTAGCATTGTTATTTGTAAGAACAAAACTGCCTTTTGCGATATCCGTTGTTAAAGTGCCCCCCGGTTCAAACTGACTAAAAACCTTCAAATTCGGATGATTTGCCCATTGTTCAAAGACAAAAAGATTGTCAAAAGTCAACTCATAAACTCCTGATGTTGCCGCTGCAACAGGAGTTAAAAGACTCACCATAAGCAATGTTGCGCAAGTACACAGAACTGAAATACGCTTCAAAACTTTTTTCATATAAAAATGCCCTCCGCTTTTTCATTTGCCAATACATAATAATTATATCATTACGCTGTTTTTTTCTCAATGTTGTTTTTTAACAAAAAATCTTGTGCAGACTTATTAATAATTCCTTTAAAAAAACAGCCGACACTTACCAAAAGCAAGCATCGGTTACAAAAATTTTAATATTTTTTTATTCGTTCAATATTTGTATAAGTATCTTTCTGACTGCACCCTGCTCTTCCGCCACCGGCACAAGCGCATGCACAAGCACAGGCACATCCACCACCACGGAACCCTCCGCCACCTCGACCTGTTGAAGTAGATGTATGAGCTCTGTTATACGCCCTTATGTATCTTGGGTTCTGGTATCCGTAAGTATGTATAGGATGACCATAGCCAACAAGAAAGCCTCTTCCTCTGCGATATGAAACGTGACTGTCAAGAAGATAAATTTCAACGGCAAGAAGCACTGCAATTCCGATGCAGAAAAAAACTATCTTTATGATTCGGTCTTCTGCAAGCTGATTATATGCACCGTTAGTCACAAACGGCTCATACTCTACAGTTTCAGCATCCCTAAAGGTTGCAAGGTCATAAGAAACCTGCATTATTTCATATTCTCCGCAATCAAAACTTCCCGACCAGATATAAAAGCCATTTTTTTGCTCGGCTCCATCCGCATCAAAAGAAGCATCTGTTTTTTTCCATCTGAATTCGTAGTTTTCTACAGGTGTGCTATTGAACCAGCAAGGAACGAATTCATAAAAATACCCATCTGAATCCTTGCACAGCATATTTGCCTGATTAACCTTAAAAGAAAACCTGAGATTTTCTCCGCCTTTATAACCTCTTTGGAAATCAAGCCTGACACCTGTATAACCATCCTCATATATTTCGGTATATTCTTTAATATTCCCTGAAACAGAGTCTTCATAAACCTCAAAAAAGGAATTTGCCATGCCGATATCAACCCATGTTAACTCTTCTGTTGTGTCAATTGCTTTCCATAAAAAAGAATACTCAATATCAAGAGAGCCATTTTCCAAAGGTTCAACAGTAACCCTATAATTTTCAATAATATCCTGGGGCTCAGCTTTTGCGGTTACTGCAAAATATATTAAAAAGAGTTGCGCAACTACGCAAATTGCAATTATGACGGTATTTTTTACAGGAAATTTTTTTCGGGCTTCTATGGTTTTGGCAGAATAATCATTTTTATCTTTTTTCGCTCTCATTTCCCATTCACCCCACCATTCATTCTAAAAGGACAAAACAAAGCCTCTTCCTCGCTCATATTTCTTAATTCAAGGCACTTTTTGTTTTTCCATATATCAGAAAATTTATCTGTGAGAATATTACCTAACTCCGCATCGGTATTAAGCCAACTCTGACAAGGAACAACTGTTCCGTCAGGAGCAATTGCCATATTGCTGAGAGCCGCACCACACGTTGGAACATTTAAACCTATTCCTTCAAGTTTTTCTTTAGAAATCAAACCGGGAGAAGTAAAATCCATTTCCATTTCATTAAGAGTACAGAACATTTTAGCTTCTTTAACAATATCAAATAGTGCCTCTTCCGAAAGGTCATATTCTTCGTGATTAATTTCTGCCATACCGGTACAGATAAGACCGCTTACTGTAACAAAAGATACCCCGAGTGATTTAATAAACTCTAAAGTTTTTAAATAATTCTCATTTTTCTTACAAAGAGGAGTATTAACGCTTACATCAAGCCCTGCACTTACTGCATTTTTTATACCCACAACAGTATCCTTGAAATGTTCGCAACCTACAAGAGAGTTATGTATTTCTTCATCGCAAGAATACAAGGTAACCTGAACACTGTCGAGTCCCGCTTTTTTGAGTTTATCAACCAAGTCGGCAGTCAGATTTATGCCGTTAGTGTTAAGTCGGGTAACCATTTTTTCTGCATAAGCAACAAGCGTAGAAATATCCTCTCTCATTGTGGGCTCACCACCCGTAAAGGTCACCATGGGAACATTGGATTTATAAAGCACTTCAATAATCTTTTTCCAATCATCTGTCCCCAATTCTTTAGTCTGACTTTTACACTGACCTGCCGCATAACAGAAGGTGCATTTCTGGTTGCATTGCCATTTTCCGTTTTTATCTGTCATAGCACTTACAAGCAAATCCATTCTGTGAGGCGCAGTCATATTTTTACCATATTGGCGAATAGAAAGCTTTTCTATTTCGATTTCAGGGTCATCTCCTGTTGCTACTGCAAAAAGAACTCTTAAAATAAATTCCAAATCCTCTTCAATATCGTCTTTGCTCATAGACGGATAAACATAACCTGTCTTTTTAACTGTGTTTTTAAAAATAATTTCTTCGTCTTTTTCGGTTATAGGCTTGCCGCAAAAAGCATTTACCTCTTTCATGAAATTTGAAAGCAACAACGCCCAGGAATAACCCAAAGGCAAAAGATAATAACCATTTAAAATAACTATGTATGTTCTGTCTCCAAAAAGCCGGAATTTGGGAGGGACAAGATGAATCCTCACCACCCCCGGTCCTTCAGGATTAAATGTGCAATGGCTTATTCCACTTTTATTTTCTTTATATTGTGCAATTAAATTTTGTATGCTCATAAAACCACCTCACGTATTTTTATGTGCCTTTTTATTCATTATACTACTATTTTAGAACAAACACAATATCGTATAAAAACAAAAATAAGGGGCTGTTTTTTACAGCCCTCAATTTTTATTTTAAAACTATATATGCCGTAGGTAAATCCCCGTTAGCATTATGATACCAACTTTGTTTTTTGAAAAAATGGCTTAAATTAACAATTTTTAATTGTTTTTCAAAAAATAGTATCAGTTCGATAAATTGGTATTTACTTCTTTAATACTTTCTTGCACCAAGTACGTTTGTTGCATTTTGGACACTTCAAGAACCGAGTCGTGCCTCTATGCATCGCATTAAGTGCCTGCATATAGGTAGGTACAATCTCGTAACCGCAGTTCTTGCATTTATAAGCACCTACGCTAACCTCAAGCTTTAATGCGTAGAAGCACGGTATCAGGAAGACCACGCAGAGCGCAAGTATCGCAACGAGCATCCAAGGGCCCTCGTGCATAAAAAACGCGATAATCGCAAGACCTCCGATTAATCCAATGATACTCACTGCCATGATCGTCCACATTGCATTCCAAATAGTTTTGTTTTTCTTTTCTAATTCGTTTGCCATTTCAAGCAAAAGCTGTTCGTTTTTTTGATTATTATTCTCCATATTGATTTTCTCCCCACTTAATAATTCGTTTACACTGATGCCGAGAATTTCACAAAGTTCAAGCATTATCGAAGTATCGGGCATTGTAATGCCTCGTTCCCACTTTGATACAGCTTTATCGGTAATATCCAGTTTTTCTGCCAATTGCATTTGTGTTAAGTTTGCCTTTTTTCTGCACTCGGCAATAAATCCTCCGATTTTTTTTTGATCCATAAGATGCCTCCTTTCGCATACAGTATAACGGCTATTTCGCATTAAATACACCCACCATTGGTTTAGTGAGGAGAAGTAAACCTGTGGTAGAGTGCGAATTGACCGTCAAATTCTTATTTATTGAACTGATTATACCACATTTTATTGAAGATTTATATAGTAAAATTAAAAAGGGCAGACTTAGCGATAATAAATCACAAAATCTGCCCGAATAATTGACTTCGGTGGTTCGAATCCACCATTTTCACTATTCAAACAAAAGAAAAGCAGACACCCTATTGGATGTCTGCTTTTCTTGGCTGTTACGAACAATTTAGATGCCAACTCAAAGTTGTTCTTTTGCAAAGTCGATAAGCCGTAAAAGCTCATTTTGTTTTTCCTGCAGTTTTGATACTAACTCTAATTCTCTTTTGTTTCCCCTAAGAAAAGTATAGAGGAGATAATACCTATACCAAAGTCCGTATAAAAACCAAATTTCTTTCTGTAATTCTTCTGTACTCATATTATTGCCACCTTTCTTTTTTTGTAACAACAATTATGCACACTAATTGTTATAAGTCCAGAGAATTATTTAACCGTGCCAAGCATAATACTTCCCTTGAGAATCTAATGAAGCTAAATTATCTTTATTAATCCAAGGATATTTTTTAATTGTTGCTTTTTGAGCATCAATTTTCAAAGCTCCTTCATCTACATCCCAATTCGGACAATATATTTCCCAAAGAACATCATCTCGTACCTGAATAACATATTCAGATATTTTTTCAATATCTGTTCCTGACAGATAGGGCAATGCTTTCATCAGCTTAATATCTAGTGGTTTTACAAAACCTTTACCCCATTCAAGAGAGAGCTTCAAAGCAATATTTATAATATCAGGATTCAGCAATACATCTTTGTCGTTTTCAAATTCAGTGTTTCGGTCAAGGTTTTTATTCATAATTTCCTCTATAACCATTGTGCCGACATGATACTTGCCCTCGTAGAGTTCTATTTTTCGACCAACCCATAACGAATATGGATATGCTTCCGGAGTTAAAAAATTCACAAAGCATCGGTGAGGTTGTTCGTAAATCATATCATTCCCATCAATCGTCTGAAAACAAACTGAAGTAAAATATTTTTCTTGAATTTCACAACAGCCACGATAGTTCTTACCAAAAGGATTTTTAGAGTGTCGACAGTTGATAACAGTTACTACTGCATCAGGATTATTTAAGTCTATGGGCGTTATTTTTTCTCTTGTTTTTCTAAAAAAACTAAACAAAGCCTCACCACCTTTAGTTAAAAATTAAATCTTTTCTTTTAACGTTTTACAACTTGAAATCAGCATTCGTCTGATTCTGCCACAAAGATTTCTATGTTTTTTATATATATCTTCATCAATAGCGTTGGTATTAAATAATAATTGTAGCCAACCTTCCGTTTCGCTACATTCTTTTAGTGCTATTTCGAATTTAGAAAGCATATCTGCCTTACTTTGACCATAATTTGCTTCACGAATATTTGCGTAAACACTGCTTGAACTTTTTTGAATTTGGAAAATAGTGTTGCTTGGTGCTTTAATGCTTTGACACAACAATGCGATATCAGTTGCGAGTTGTTCTGAATAAATAAGCAAATAGTTCTTAGGAATAATATCACTTCCTTTTCAACAAAATTGTAACACATATTTTTGTTGAAATCAATGCGAAGCATTGTATATAATCAATTCCGCAAGGAATTGCATATCATCACGGCAACGCCGTGGATATCATCAACGGTGCTAACCGTTGTATATCATCATTGCGAAAGCTTTTTGATACACGCTACGCGTGATGAGATACAACAACGGCTCTGCCGTTGTTGATGATATACAGCCTAACGGCTGATGATATGCCATTGCTTTCGCAATGGATAAAAAAACAGACAAGCTATTGCTTGTCTGTTTTTTGGTGGGAGCGGGTGGATTCGAACCACCGAAGGCGGTGCCAACAGATTTACAGTCTGCCCCCTTTGGCCACTCGGGAACACTCCCATATACACTATTCAAAAAAATGGAGCTGGTGGACGGACTCGAACCCCCGACCTGCTGATTACAAATCAGCTGCTCTACCAACTGAGCTACACCAGCAACTTAATGCTTGACTACTATATCATAAAAGATTTTATATGTCAAGAGAATTTTTAAAAAATTTTTAATCCGCCGAAATTTTTTCGACGGATTAGAATTCAAAGCTTATTCTTGAGTATTTTCTTCTGCAGTTTCTACATTTTCAAACGGAACTTCCTGAGCTGGAGCAATGGGAGCTTCAGGCGCGAACGGAGCACCTACAGGAGCAGATGCAAAAACATAACCCGCATCTGCAATTTTGTTAAGGTCACTCTGCATCAAGCAATAGTCAACGATACCGAGACCAAGAAGACCGAGAACGAGATACAAAACAGAATTGTCCTTGTGTTCAATACCGCAAGCCTGGCAACCCTCATTAAGCTTTCTTTCTGCAAGGAAAAAGCCGATAAAAGGTAAGAATAAAACAAGAAGAATTTCTACTAAACCATCATCATTAACATCTTTAACTTTAACTGCATCCCTGGCAATTTTCACACCCCAAACAATACCATAAATACCACAAGTTACAAGAGTTAAAAGAATGCATTTTACTATATTTCTGTTTTCAAGTTGCATAAACACAACTCCTTTCTTTAAGTTGGCTTGATTATATCATAAATATTTTTCTAATTCAACAAAATCCCACAATCTTCGATGGAAAATATTCTTAATTTTGTGCAAAAACAGCAAACGAGTAATAAAATGGTGATCTTCTCGCCTTGCATTTCTTTCTTTTCTATTATATTATTATTGTATCAAGCATAAAAGGTGGTGTGATAATGAATAAAACAACAAAAAACCGTGCTACTCGCCTTATTGCATTCACTTTTCTTGCTTTGGCAGGCATCTTTGTTATGTTTTTAATTTATCACTTTACAGGTTTTGGTTTCAAATGCCCTATTTATGAAATCATCGGTTTTAAATGTGCTGGGTGCGGAAATACCCATGCATTTGAAAGTCTTTTAAACCTTGATATTCTCAAATCTTTTTCATATAATTACATTTACCCTCTTGAAATATTCTATATTTTCCGGGTATATTTAAACTCTGCAAAAAATTACATTAAAAATGGTAAATTCAATTATAAGCCACCCTATCCTATACTTGATATTATAATTCTTGTTATTGTTATATTATGGATTCCGTTAAGAAATGTTTTAGGTGTATAAAATGAAAGTTAATTATCAAAAAATGCTTGATGATAAAATCGAGGAAATAACAAAACAAAATATTAAACCAACACTTTTGCTCCACGCTTGTTGTGCCCCTTGTTCAAGTGCGGTTTTAGATTATTTATATAATCATTTTAATATCACGTTATTTTTTTATAACCCTAATATTTCGCCCGAAAGCGAATTTAATTACAGATTCGAAGAATTAAAACGTCTCATTGTTGAAATGAATTTCAGCGATATTGAAATAGTTGTTCCGGATTATGACAATAATGAGTTTGAAGCGCTTGCAAAAGGGCTTGAAGATTTACCCGAAGGCGATAAGCGATGCAAAAAATGTTATCGCCTCCGACTTGAGAAAACTGCTGAATACGCAAAAGAAAAAGGCTTTGATTACTTTACAACCACTCTTTCTGTGAGTCCCTATAAAAATGCACAACTGCTCAATGAAATCGGTAGCGAGCTGGAAAAAGAATATTGTGTAAACTACCTTTATTCTGACTTTAAAAAGAAAGAGGGCTACAAGCGGTCCTGTGAGCTTTCACGAAAATATAACCTTTACAGACAAAATTATTGCGGTTGTATATATTCAAAAAAAATAGCAGAAAAAACTGAGGAGAAAAACAATGACTAGCTTAACCCCTGAAAGAGTATTTTATTATTTCAAGCAGATTAGCGATATACCTCGCGGTTCAGGTAACTGTAACGGTATGGCTCGCTTTTGTAAAAACTTTGCAGTAAACCATAATTTAAAATATGTAAAAGATGATGCAGACAATGTTGTTATTTTCAAAAACGGCACACCCGGTTATGAAAACAGCGAACCTGTTATTCTTCAAGGGCATACAGATATGGTCTGCCAGAAAACCGAAAATGCAACAACAGATTTCATCAATCGCGGAATTGAACTTTTCGTTGACGGTGATTTCTTAAAAGCAAAAGAAACGACCCTTGGTGCAGATAACGGCATTGCCGTTGCAATGATGCTTGCAATTCTTGAAAGCGACAACATTCCCCACCCTCCTATTGAAGCAGTTTTCACTTCTGATGAAGAAATAGGTCTTATTGGTGCAGGAAAGCTTGACAAGAGCATTCTTTCTGCTAAAAAAATGATCAACCTTGACTCCGAAGAGGATGATACCGTTACTGTTTCCTGTGCTGGCGGTTGCCATTTTCTTGCAAAAGTGCCTGTGGATTATCGTGAAAAGAACGGCACAAAAATCACAGTTACTCTCAAAGGTCTTAAAGGCGGTCATTCGGGTGTTGAAATCAATAACAACCGAGTTAATGCAGACACACTTGCGGGAAGATTTTTAAACCACGTTAAAAAATCCTGCGATTTTGACATAATCAATATCAATGGCGGCGATAAGGACAACGCTATTCCCAACAAATGCACAATAGAACTTTGCGTTGCTGATATTGATTTGTTTATCAAAAATGCAGAAGAATATCTCGATATTATAAAAGCGGAAATTTCCGACAGAGAAAATGGTTTTTCTTTCACTTTTGAAAAGGGTGAAAAGTCTTCATACAAGGTTCTGAACGATGAAATAAAAAACAAGCTCATTTTCGCTTTAACCTGCGTTCCCAATGGCGTTCTTGAAATGAGTGCAGAAATCAACGGACTTGTTCAGACATCTTTAAATCTTGGTGTTCTTAAAATTGAAAAAGATGTTTTATCACTTCATTTCGGTTTAAGAAGCAATAAAAAAACAGGTCTTTCGTTCCTTATTGAAAAGCTTGTTGCATTTTTTGATTCTGTTAATTGGGAGACCGGCACTAATGGTCACTATCCACCCTGGGAATACAAAGAAGATTCTCAGTTAAGAGAGCTTTATAAAGCAGTTTATTCCGAATATTTCGGAAAAGAGCCGAAGGTTGAAGCAATTCACGCAGGTCTTGAATGTGGGGTTTTTGCAGATGCTATTGATGGTATTGATTGCATTTCAATCGGTCCTGCGCTCTTCGATGTTCACACTGTAAATGAGAAATTAAGCATTTCTTCAACCGAAAATGTATTCAACATTCTCTTGAAAATATTGGAGAAACTGAAATAATTATCATATTGTAATTCTAAAAATTCTATGATAAAATAAACCGATTAATTTAATGTAATGATTTCTCCTTACGGAAAGTCATTACAGATTGGAGAAAATATGGACAATAAAAACAATTTCAAGCCGTATATTCCGGCAGAAAAGGTAACTCCCGAAATCACAGTTACCTCCATTGTAATGGGTATTATTCTGGCGGTTGTTTTCGGTGCAGCAAACGCTTATCTCGGTCTCCGAGTTGGTATGACTGTTTCTGCATCAATTCCCGCGGCAGTTATTGCTATGGGCGTTATCCGCATTATTATGCGCAGAAACTCAATTCTCGAAAGCAACGTAGTTCAAACAATCGGTTCTGCAGGTGAATCCCTTGCAGCAGGTGCTATTTTTACTCTTCCTGCTCTTTTCCTCTGGGCAGCAGAGGGCAAAATGGACAAGCCTGACCTTATTGAAATCACTCTTATCGCTCTTATCGGTGGTCTTTTGGGTGTTTTCTTTATGATTCCTCTTCGTAATGCTCTTATTGTTAAAGAGCATGGCGTTCTTCCTTACCCCGAAGGAACTGCTTGTGCAGAAGTTCTTCTTGCAGGTGAAAAGGGCGGTGCAAATGCAGGCACTGTTTTCGCAGGTATGGGATTTGCGGCACTTTTCAAATTCATCATTGACGGTCTTAAGCTCGTATCAGGTGAAATTTCATTCAGAGTAAAAGGCTTTGCAGGTGAAATCGGTACTCAGATTTATCCTGCTGTTATGAGCGTTGGTTATATTTGCGGTGCAAGAATTTCTTCTTATATGTTCGCAGGTGGTATTGTTAGCTGGCTTGTACTTATTCCTATGATTGTGCTTTTCGGTTCAGAAATGATACTTTACCCCGGAACAGCTCCCATCGGTGAAATTTTCGCAGATGGTGGCGCAGGTGCTATCTGGAGCACATATATCCGCTATATCGGTGCAGGCGCACTTGCAGCAGGCGGTATTATAAGCCTTGTTAAATCTCTTCCTCTTATTGTTAAAACCTTTACAGGTGCTCTCAAGAGTATGAAAGGCGCAGGCGCAACCTCAACAGAACGTACTGCAAGAGATATAAATCTTAAAATAGTAATTATCGCTATTCTTGTTCTTACTCTTCTTATCTGGCTTATTCCTGCAATTCCCGTATCACTTCTTGGTGCAATTATCATTGTTATTTTCGGCTTTTTCTTTGCAACTGTTTCTTCAAGAATGGTTGGCCTTGTCGGTAGCAGTAACAACCCCGTTTCAGGTATGGCTATTGCAACTCTTCTCATTGCAACTCTTATTCTTAAGGTTACAGGCGCAGATGGTGTTGACGGAATGTGCAGTGCAATTGCAATCGGTTCAATTATCTGTATTGTTTCCGCTATTGCAGGTGACACATCTCAGGACCTTAAAACAGGCTACATTTTAGGTGCAACACCTAAAAAACAGCAGACCGGTGAGTTAATCGGTGTTATCGCTTCCGCTCTTGCTATCGGTGGTACACTTTACCTTCTCGACTCTGCTTGGGGCTTTGGCTCAGACGAGCTTGGCGCTCCTCAGGCAACACTTATGAAGCTCATCGTTGAAGGCGTTATGGGTGGCGATTTACCCTGGGTTCTTGTATTTATCGGTGTCTTTATTGCAGTTGCGGTTGAGCTTATCGGTATTCCCGTTCTTCCCTTTGCAATCGGTGTTTATCTTCCTGTTCAGCTCAATGCCTGCATTATGGTGGGTGGTCTTATCAGACTTGCTCTTGACAAGATTAAGGGTAAAAAAGCAGAGCATAAAGAAGAAATTGTTAACGACGGTATTCTCTTCTGCTCAGGTATGATTGCAGGTGAAGGTCTTGTTGGTATTGTTCTTGCTCTTCTTGCAGTGTTCGGTGTAGATAAGGCGCTCAATCTTTCTGCAAAGCTTGGTATCCCCGCAACAGTTTCTGACCTTGGCGGTTTGCTCCTCTTTGCTTTGATTGTTCTTACAGTTCTTAAATTCACAATTTGGAAAAAGCGTGATAAAAAAGCATGAAAAATAAAAATGTAAATTCAGAAAATTATCTTGAAAAAAAGCCCATCTGCAAAGATGGGCTTAACTGGTCTAAAGACGAAAACGGCAATGTTACTCTCGAAATGGAAAACAAGGGCGTTGCAAACAGAATAATGCAAAAGCTTATTAAAAAGCCGAAAATAAGTTACATTCACCTTGACGAAATGGGTAGCTTTATATGGCCACTTATGGATGGTGAAAAAGATATTCTTGAAATCGGCAAATATGTTGAAGAGCATTTCGGTGAAAAGGCAAATCCTCTTTACGAAAGGCTTTCGCAATATTTTAAAACCTTAGAAAAATATAATTTTATCAGTTGGAATTAAATAACGCTATGAACAATATTGAATTTTTCAAAAATGCCGGTTACGGAATGATGATGCACTTTGGTCTTTATTCCCTTCTTGGCGGTGAATACAAAGGCAAATTCGGTGATAATTATGCAGAATGGATTGGTTCTCACTTTGCAATTCCGATTAGTGAATACGAAAAACTTGCAACCGCTTTTAATCCTATTTATTTTAATGCAGATGAAATAATTAAGCTTGCAAAGGACTGCGGAATGAAATATTTTGTTGTTACAACAAAGCATCATGACGGCTTTGCACTTTTTCATTCCAAGGTTGACAAATACAATGTTGTTGATGCAACACCCTACGGCAGAGATATAATTGAAGACCTTGCAAACGCTTGTGCAAAGCACGATGTTAAGCTTGGTTTTTACTATTCACAAGACCTTGACTGGCACGAAAAACACGGTGGCGGTTATCTTTCAAATCATATGGGTTGCTCAGGTGTTACCTGGGACAACAGTTGGGATTTCCCCAATCCTGAAGAGAAGAATTTTGACATTTGCTTTGAAAATAAAATTCTCCCTCAGATTAAAGAGATTATGTCAAACTACGGAGATATTTTTCTTGCATGGTTTGATGTTCCAATGACCTTAAGCGATAAACAGAGCAAGATTATTTACGATACCGTTAAGTCTTTACAGCCTGACTGCCTTATTAACTCTCGTTTAGGAAATGGTATGTATGATTATGTTTCCTTAGGCGACAATGAAATCCCCAAAACAAAGGAAGAATGGGAAAAGCTTTCAAAGGTTGACCCACAAAACATAAATTACCAGAGCATTGACGGCTTTAAGCCCAGTCCCTACGGCTTATATGAATCTGCCTGCACTCTTAACAATTCTTGGGGATTTTCATACAGAGACCATAACTGGAAATCTCCTGAAGAGCTTTACAAAAATAAAAAGCATTTAAACGAGTTAGGAATTAATTATCTTGTTAATGTAGGACCTGACCACCTTGGAAGAATCCCCGGCCCGTCTATTGAAATTTTGAGAAAAGCAGCAGAACTCGAAAAAATACTGTGAGCGATTTTCGCTCACAGTATTTTACTTTATCCTTAAACCTTTAGGATAATGATTTTTTGCTCTGCCGTTTGATACTTTTGCACCGCCTAAAGAACAACCGTCAACCATAACAACTGCCCAACCATTTGGGCAATCAACGGAAATTTCTTCTCCATGAAGATATTTTTTCACTTCTTCACTATCTGCGGTGAGTTCGATTTTTCGTTTAAATTCCTTGCCCATTGCCATAAAAAACTGATGATGGGGTTGAATATAATTCTTTTTTATTTCACCAATTGTAACACCAACGGAAAAAGCCGTAACGTTTTTCACATCAAAATCCGGAGTAAAATAAATCGGTGTACCCTTGTGCATCAAAACATTTTCTTTTTCATAATCAGTTAATGTATCTTCAAGAAAATCAAAAACCTCTTTATCAATTTTTTGGGTTTTCTTTTGAGTTTTGTTATAAGAGCCGTAATAAGTATCTTTATTATGAAGAACTGCCATAAACTGACCTTCGCCCCTATTTTTATGGGGATAAAATCTTCGGGCAAATGAAATATTTTCGCATTTGCAACCATCAAAGTAAACGCCGTCCTCTGTGTTTTCTTCAACAGTCTTTCGCACCCTTACTATTTCAAATTCAGGGTGGTCTGAAAGAAAACTATCAACCATCATTTCATTTTCTTCAAGAGAGAATGTACAGGTGGCATAAACAATATAACCGCCGTTTTTAAGGCAGACTGCCGCATTCTCTAATATTTCTCTTTGCCTTTCGGCACATTTGTGAACATTTTCGGAGCTCCATTCATCAATTGCAATATCTTCCTTACGGAATATACCCTCACCCGAGCATGGAGCATCCACCATTATCAAATCAAACGTATCGGGGAAAATTTTTGCAAGCTTTCCTGTATCGGTACAAGTAGTAACCGTGTTTTTTAACCCTAATCTTTCAACATTTCCTGTAAGAATTTTGCATCTTGACGGTATGATTTCATTGGAAACAAGAACACCGCTTTCTCCTAACTTGTTTCTTAACTGACTACTTTTGCCACCGGGGGCAGAACACATATCTAAAACTTGCCAGTCAGGGTCAATTTCAACACATTCAGCAGGTGCCATAGCACCCGGTTCCTGAACATAAATCATTCCTGCATGGTGGTAGGGATGATTGCCGATTTTATCATAATCAAAATAAAAACCATTTTCTACATAGGGAATTTTTTCTTCTGAAAATGTATTAATTTTCTCAAAATCTTCAATACTTATTTTATCGGTATTAATTCTGAATGCTCTGACAGGGGCATCATTTATCGCTTTTTCATAGCTTTCATATTCGTCTCCCAGAAGCTTTTTCATTCTTTGGGAATATTCTGTGGGTAAATTCTTCATCATTCTTCACCCAATTCCGTTTCCGCATAAAGCATACACATCGAAACCGCAGTTATTGCGGCAGTTTCAGTACGGAGAATTCTTTTGCCGAGAGAAATTGTTTTTCCGCCTGCTTCAATTGCAGTTTCAATTTCCTTTTCATCAAAACCACCCTCAGGACCGATGAATATACCAACACTCATACCGCTTTTGATTCCTGAAAGCGCTTCCTTTGTCGATTTCATTCCATCCTTATTTTCATAGGGAACAAGAATAACATCAAGCTCTTCTGCCATTTTTAAGGCACTTTTATAAGAAACAATATCCTTTACGTCGGGAATAATGCTTCGTTTACTTTGCTTTGCGGCACTTTCGGCAATAGCCTGCCAACGAGTTTGCTTGTTTTTCTTTTTCTTTTCTTCAATTTTAACAACACATCTGTTCATTTCAACGGGAACAATACTGTCAGCACCCAATTCAACGCATTTCTGGATAATAAGCTCCATTTTATCGCTTTTGGGAAGGCCTTGAAAAAGAACAATTTTTATGGGCAAGTTTGTGTCCTGATAATTCTCTTTTATTATCTTTGCAACAACACTATCACTGTTTATTGCTTCAATAAAACACAAATTGCTGACACCATCTTCACTGACAAGAAAGCTGTCACCCTTCTGCATTCTTAAAACATTGGTAATATGGTTATAATCTCCATCGGTTATATAATAGCAATCGCCCACTCTTTTTTCTTTATCAACAAAAAAATTAAACATTTTGTCACCCTTGAAATTCAATATTGAAAACATTTTATCAAATGCAAAGTGTTTTTTCAACTGTTAATGTATTTATGGTTTTTTATCAGCATATTAATTTATGATATATAAGAAAAACTGTGGAAAAATATGGAGGAATTTACAAAAAAGTCTTGATTTGTTCATAAATAAGAGGTATTATATATTTAGCACTCAACGAGATAGAGTGCTAAAACGCTAATTATTAACTTTATATACAGGAGGCTATACTATGACACTCAAACCCTTAGGCGACAGAGTTGTTCTCAAATTCTGCGAAGCAGAAGAAACCACAAAAGGCGGTATCATTCTCGCTGCCGCATCTCAGGAAAAACCCCAGACTGCAGAAATTCTTGCTGTTGGTCCGGGCGGAATTGTTGACGGCAAGGAAATTAAAATGGAAGTTAAAGTCGGCGACAAGGTAATTCTCAGCAAATATTCAGGCACAGAAGTTAAAATCGATGGCGAAAACCTTATCATTGTTCGTCAAAGCGAAATTCTTGCTATTGTTGAATAATTCACGATTTTTTAGGAGGCAATACTATGGCTAAACAAATCATTTACGGCGAAGAAGCTCGCAGAGCTCTTCAGGCAGGTATCGACAAGCTTTGCGATACTGTTAAAATCACACTTGGCCCCAAAGGCAGAAACGTTGTTCTTGATAAGAAATACGGTGCACCTCTCATCACAAACGACGGTGTTACAATTGCAAAAGAAATCGAGCTTGATGATGCTTTTGAAAATATGGGCGCTCAGCTTGTTAAAGAGGTTTCAACAAAAACAAACGATGTTGCAGGTGACGGTACAACTACCGCAACTCTTCTTGCTCAGGCTCTTGTTCGCGAGGGTATGAAGAATGTTGTTGCAGGTGCAAACCCCATGGTACTTAAAAGAGGTATCAAGCTTGCAGTTGATAATGTTGTTGAAACAATCAAAGCAAACTCAAAGCCCGTTGAAAGCACAGACGATATTGCAAGAATTGCAACTGTTTCCTCCGCAGATGAAAACATCGGTTCTCTTATTGCAGAAGCAATGGAAAAGGTTACTGCAGACGGCGTTATCACAGTTGAAGAAAGCAAAACTGCTGAAACAAGCTGTGATGTTGTTGAAGGTATGCAGTTTGACCGCGGTTACATCTCTCCCTATATGGTAACAGATACCGATAAAATGGAAGCTGTTATTGATGACCCCTTCATTCTTATTACAGACAAGAAGATTTCCAACATTCAGGAAATTCTCCCTCTTCTTGAGCAGATCGTTCAGGCTGGCAAAAAGCTTGTTATTATCGCAGAAGATATTGAGGGCGAAGCTCTTGCAACTCTTCTTGTAAACAAACTCCGTGGCACATTCACCTGCGTTGGTGTTAAAGCTCCCGGTTTTGGCGACAGAAGAAAAGAAATGCTCCGCGATATTGCAATTCTCACAGGTGGCGAAGTTATCACAGAAGAGCTTGGACTTGACCTTAAGGATGCAGCTGTTACTCAGCTTGGTAGAGCTCGTCAGATTAAAATTTCTAAGGAAAACACAATCATCGTTGACGGCGCAGGCGACAACAACGAAATCAGCGCAAGAGTTCAGCAGATTAAAGCACAGATTGAAACAACAACTTCTGATTTTGACAGAGAAAAGCTTCAAGAAAGACTTGCAAAGCTTTCAGGCGGTGTTGCTGTTATCCGCGTTGGTGCGGCAACAGAAACAGAAATGAAAGAAATGAAGCTTCGTATCGAAGATGCTCTCGCAGCAACAAAGGCAGCCGTTGAAGAAGGCTACGTTGCAGGTGGCGGTGTTGCTCTTCTCAATGCAATTCCTGCTCTTGATGCTTACATTGCTTCTCTTGAAGATGCAGATGTAAAAACAGGTGCAAAAATCGTTCGTAAGGCTATTGAAGAACCCGTTCGTCAGATTGCGGCTAACGCAGGTCTTGAGGGTTCAGTTATTATCGATGGTATCCTCCGTTCCGAAAAAGTTGGCTACGGCTTCGACTTTGCAAAGGAAGAATACACCGATATGGCTAAAGCAGGTATTCTTGATCCCACTAAAGTTACCCGTTCAGCTCTTCAGAATGCTTCAAGCGTTGCAGCAATGGTTCTTACAACAGAGAGCCTTGTAACAGATAAACCCGACCCCGCAGCAGACGCAGCTAATGCAGCAGCAATGGCAGCAGCTCAGGGTGGCGGAATGTATTAAAAGTTTTATTCGCGTTTCCCGCGAGTTTTATTGCTTCGCAGTGGTATTCGGCTGATGCCGAGTGTTATTCGCTTCGCGAGTTTAATGGCGAATAAAATATCACTGAAACCTTTACGGTTTCAATATCACTTTTGCAAAGCAAAAATATCACGCTAACGAAGTTAGCATATCACTTATATAAACACAAAAAGAAAGAGAAGGCTCTCCGTGTGGAAGAGACTTCTCTTTTCTGTTTTAGAATGTAAAATTTTACATTTGTTCTCTCTTTGCGACAACCTGATTGTGAATATCTTCTTTTGTTTTGCCTGTAAGCTTATAGAAGAAGAAGGGAACACCTGCAAGGAACATCATAATACCGTGGAAAATGGTGTAGAAGAAAAGCATCATAATCTTTGTGTTAAGTGATTGTTCAGGGTCAGGGTTAAGGTCAGAGGGTTGAATATATTGAATAATTGAACCCTCGCCATAAAGAATTTTCGGTGAAAGTGAAGTTGCAATAGTACCGCTTATCATTGTACCGATACCAATAACGAAGGGAAGGGTTGCATCAAGACGTTTGCTTGTTTTAAGCTCAATAACCTCAAGAACGTCTGCCTGGAACATTGAGGGAAGAAGGTTTGACGCACCGAACTGAAGACCTATAAGGAACAAACAAGCAATAAAGAGAATCTGCAAAACATTCGAGGGTGAATTGAAATATGTATAACCAATTATAAATGCAATTGTATTTGCAATTATTGAATAAATACCCGAAGCAATATAAAGCTGTTTTGCATTAAATTTTTTAAGAAGCGCATTGATAATAAGCATACCAACTGCAGTACCGATACCTGTTGGAAGACCAAAAAGCAAGAATTTACTTGTACTACCGAGAAGTGCTGCTGCAAGGAAAACACCCATATAGTTTGCAATACCACGGAAGTTTTTAAGGGTTTCGCTGATAATAATTATCCAGGCATATTTATTTTTAAGAATATCCGCGATACCAACAAGAGGATTTTTCTTTTCTTCGCTGTATGCCATACGCTCTTTCATAAAGCGCATACCCATAAGAGTTATCATTGTACCCACAACGCTGATAACAGATGCACCAATTATATATTCAAGATATTCTCTGTTGGGGTTATCGGGTGAAACCTTTTTAATAATTTCACCAATAACAAGAACAACAACCAATGGTGCAGAGTTACCAACTGCACTTGAAATACTGCGGAAAGAGATCATTTTATCGCGTTCTTTGTTATTGGGCGTCATAACAAAAGATACAAGGTTAATAGCGTTGCCGAAGCTGCAACAAGCACCGTGAAGCATACCGATCGTTATAAGGTAAATCATAAGAAGAGTGCCTGCAAGACCGTCGGGAGTATAGAAAAGGAGCATCGTTACAATACCCATAGGAATTGCAACTGCATTTACAATGGGTATAAATTTACCTCGTTTACCGATTTTACGGTTATCAATAATAAGCGCATAAACAAAGCTCATTACAAATCCTGCAACACTTAAAAAGCCATTGTAGAAAGAAACCTGGTCCTCACCCATTCTCAGAACATTAACAAGATACGCCTGACGATAAGAGCCAACCATACCTGTCATCATTGTATAGAAGAAAATGGCGGCAAGGTAGAATATCATTTCCTTGTTTTTAATGTGATTTTGTTCTAATGGATTTTTGATTTTGTTTTCCAATACATCACTACCTTTAAATTTATTAGTTTAAGTATAACCTTATAATACTGATTTTGCAATATCTGCGCTCATTTTAGCATCCTTGGCATAAAAATCTGCACCGATCTTCTCTGCATATTCAGGGGTCAAAACCGCTCCGCCAACCATAATTTTGCAGTCTGCTTTTGCATTTTTCAATTCTTTAACGGTATTTTCCATTGCAGGAAGAGTCGTTGTCATAAGAGCAGAAAGACCCACTAATTTAACATTATACTTTTTTTGAGCCTTAACAATTTCCTTCGGGTCAACATCTCTGCCCAGATCAATTACATCGTAGCCATAATTTTCAAGAACTGTTTTAACAATATTCTTACCAATATCGTGAACATCACCTTTAACCGTTGCAAGAATAATCTTGCCTTTACTTTCTGCTTGGGTGTTGTTCTTTTTCATTGTTTCTTTAATAACCTCAAAGCAAGCACCTGCCGCATCCGCAGCTCTCATAAGCTGAGGAAGAAAGAGCTTTCCGCTTTCAAAGCCTGCACCGACATTATCAAGGGCGGGAATTAAAACATTATTTATAAGGTCTTGTGCATCAATATCTTTAAGAGCTTTTTCGGTTAATTCTGCTCCTTGATTTTTAAGACCTTTTTCAATACATTCTCCTAAGGTCACTTCTCTTTTCTCCTGAACAGGTGTTTTCTCTCCTGCAAAGGCAGAAATATACTGAACAGAATCTTTATCAATAGATTTCAGAACCTTATAGGCTCTTACTGCGCCAATCATTGAATCAGCGTTAGGGTTCATAATGGGCAAATCAAGACCATTTTCAAGAGCAAGAGTTACAAATGCGGTATTTACGACCTCTCTTTGAGGCAAACCAAAGGAAACATTTGAAACACCTAAAGTTGTTTTAACTCCGAATTTTTCTTTAACCTGCTTCATAGCATCTAAAGTAATTTGCGCCGCAGATTGCTTTGCGCTGACTGTCATTGTAAGGCAGTCAATAATAATATCTTCTTTAGGAATACCCATTTGAATTGCACGACTTATTATTTTTTCTGCTATTTGAACGCGTTTTTCTGCAGTTTCAGGGATACCCTCTTCATCAAGAGTGAGCCCAACAATTGCTGCACCATATTTTTTGGCAAGAGGAAGAACAGAAGAAAGGGATTTTTCTTCACCGTTAACAGAGTTTATAATCGCTTTACCTGTATAAAGTCTCAATGCTTTTTCAAGAACATCGGGAGAGGTGGAATCAAGCTGTAACGGAATACCAATTGAACCCTGCAAAGAAGTAACAACCTTTTGCATCATTTCCTCTTCATCAATTTCGCTATGACCTACATTAACATCGAGTATATCTGCTCCTGCTTCTACCTGAGAAAGTCCTTCATTAAGAATATAGTCAAGGTCATTTCTTTCAAGAGCTTCCTTGAATTTCTTTTTGCCTGTGGGATTTATTCTTTCACCGATAACTCTTGGTTCATTAATTGTAACTGACGTTGTTGCGCCACTGATTACATCTTTTATAATTTCAGTTTTTTCTTTTATTTCTGTTTTTTGAAGATGCTTTCTCAGAGTTTCGATATATTCAGGGCTTGTTCCGCAACAACCGCCTAAAATTACCGCACCTTTTTCATAGAATTTTGCCATAAGGGCAGAAAACTCTTCTGCATTCATTGAATATTTTCCTGTTTTCAAATCGGGAAGCCCTGCATTTGGCTTTACAATTACGGGAACAGAAGAATATTTCAAAAATTCTTCTACAACTCCTGATAATTTGTCAGGACCTAAAGAGCAATTAAGTCCAACTGCATCTGCACCTATGGCAATAAGAGTAACCGCAACACAAGAAGCGGTGCTTCCGTTCATTGTAAGTCCGTTTTCATCAAAGGAAAGAGTTACTGTTACGGGAAGATTAGTATTTTCCTTTGCGGCTAAAAGTGCAATTCTTGCCTCTCTTAAATCCGTAAAGGTTTCAAGGCAAATTATATCTGCACCTGCTTTTTCACCGCAGATGCAAACCTCTTTATAGCATTCATAAGCACTTTCAAAAGTCAAATCACCCGCAGGTGCAAGGAGTTTCCCTGTTGTACTCACATCAAGAGCAACAAGAGTTTCTGTTCCCTCTACCGCCTCTTTTGCAAGAGAAATCGCTTTCTTTATACATTCTTCTACGCTATGCTCTGATTTTTCCAATTTAAACACATTAGCACCGAAGGTATCAGCCATAATAATATTGCTTCCGGCATCTATATAGGCTTTGTGAATTTCTTTTACCCACTGAGGATGGTCAAAAACTGCATTAACAGTATCTTCTTCGGGCAAAAGACCTTTTTTCATAAGTTCTGTTCCGAAGCCACCATCGAGAAGAATATATTTGTTATTTAATAGTTCTTTAAACATTATAAAACCACTCTTTAGCAATAACACCGCGAAAAAATGTTTCGCGGTGTTATTAAATATATTTTATTTATGATAAAGCTTTTTACTTTCGTAATGAGGTTCGCATGTGAGGTTAATTCCAAGTTTTCTGAATGTATCTCTGTCAACCTGGGAAAGAATAACTGTGGCGTGAGCCTCGCTACCTTTAAGCGATTTAAGTGCATCAAATGCTTTTTTAGCATCTGCACTTTCAACCGCACTCATTGTGAGAGCAATAAGAACCTCATCAGTATGAAGCCTTGGGTTATGATTACCTAAAATGCTTGTTTTTAAATCCTGAATAGGTTCAATAATTTTCCTTTCAATAAGAAGAGCGCTGTCATCAATTCCTGCAACTACCTTTAAAGCATTGAGAAGTGCCGCAGAAGCAGAACCTAAAAGGTCGCTGGTTTTGCCGGTAACAATTGTTCCGTCAGGAAGTTCAATTGCTACTGCAGGTCTGTTTCCTGTTGTTTCGCTTTTGAGAAGAGCAGCTTTAACTGTCGGGCGCTCTGTTTCAACGGAAATACCCGCCTGATTCATAAGACTTTCAAGCTTTGCAATTGCCTCATCATTCTTGTGACCTGTTTTCTTATCACAAAGAGCTGCAAAATATCTTCTTACAATTTCTTCATAAGAGGCCTTTCTGCAAATCAAATCATCAGAAATGCAGTAGCCAACCATATTAACGCCCATATCTGTGGGTGATTTATATGGGCTGACACCTTCAATTTTTTCAAAAATCGCATTAAGAACAGGAAAAACTTCAACATCACGATTGTAGTTTACGGTAGTTTTGCCGTATGCTTCAAGGTGATAAGGGTCTATCATATTAACGTCATTAAGATCTGCTGTTGCTGCTTCATAAGCAAGGTTAACAGGGTGTTTGAGAGGTAAATTCCATATAGGGAATGTTTCGAATTTAGCATAACCTGCTTTGTTGCCTCTGGCATTTTCGTGATAAAGCTGTGAAAGGCAGGCGGACATTTTTCCGCTACCGGGACCGGGAGCAGTAATAACAACAAGGGGACGAGTGGTTTCAATATAATCGTTTTTGCCAAAGCCTTCATCACTGACAATTTTCTTTACATTGTAAGGGTAGCCATCAATAGTGTAATGAACAAAAGCTTTGATTCCTAGAGTTTCAAGCTTCTCTTTAAATTTAATTGCGGCAGGCTGTCCGCTGAACTGATTAATAACAACGCTGCCAACAAAAAGACCTGCACTTGCAAAAGCGTCCATAAGGCGCAAAACGTCACTATCGTAAGTGATACCATAATCGCCACGAATTTTATTGCTTTCTATATCTCCAGCAGAGATAACAATTACAATTTCTGCGTGGTCTTTAAGGTTTAAAAGCATCTGTAATTTACTGTCAGGCTTAAAGCCGGGAAGAACGCGTGATGCGTGAAAATCGTCAAAAAGCTTACCGCCGAACTCAAGGTAAAGCTTACCGCCGAATTCGTCAATACGCTTCATAATCTGTTCAGACTGTTTTTCGATATACATATCGTTGTCGAAACCGATTTTCTTCTCAAAAACCATAAATACCACCCTTTCACAAAATATAATTTTAGCATTACACGTGTATTTTGTCAACGTAAAAACCGACTGATTTATTGACTTTAATTTGTATAAGTTGTATTATTAAAATAGAGTAATTTGCACTTTAAAAAATCGAATTTAAAGGAGTATATATATGGAACAGTTTTTTGACAGATTTAAAATTGACTGCTCACCCGTGGCACATAACAGCCATACATTAGTTCGTAGCGGTGTAAGGTTTACTGTGCTCACCCCCTGCCTTTTGCGTGTTGAACTCCAGAGCAAAGGCAAATTCTGCGATGAACCCACTCAAAGTGTATGGTTCAGAGATTTCGATAAACCCGAATTCAAAGTAAATGAATCCAGCGGTACAATCGAAATTAAAACAACTAAGGCAAATTTCCTTTATAATCTTAAAACAAAAAAAATGGTTCGCATTAAACTTCGTGACGGTAGAGTTGTAACCAATTATAAAGCAGGTAACCTTAAAGGTACTTGCCGTACTCTTGATATTACCGCAGGTGTTATTACTCTCGGTGATGGTGTATGCTCTAAAAACGGCGTTGCGATTCTTGACGACAGTGATACTCTTGTTCTTAAAGAGGATGGTGCAATTCTTCCTCGCAAGCATAAAGAATCTGACGAATATTATTTCGCTTACGGCAACGACTATATCGGAGCAACAACCGACCTTTATAAATTAACCGGTAAAGTTCCGCTTATTCCCCGTTATGCTCTTTCTAACTGGTGGAGCAGATATAAAGCATATACTCAGGAAGAATATCTCAATCTTATGGACCGCTTCAAAGAAGAAGAGGTTCCGATTACCGTTGCAACAGTTGATATGGACTGGCATTGGGTTGATATTAAAGAAAAATTCGGTAAGGACAGCCACAAGGTATTTATGCATCAGAACCTTTGGGAATATGTTTATGATGTTTGGTCAGCAGGCTGGACCGGCTACAGCTTCAACACAGACCTTTTCCCCGACCCTGCAGGCTTCCTTAAAAAGCTTAAGGATGATGGGTACAAAGTAACATTTAACCTTCACCCCTCTCAGGGTGTTCGTTGGTTCGAAGATCAATACGAGGAAATGTGTCAGGCTATGGGACAGGATCCTTCAAAGAAGCAACCTGTTAAGTTTGATATCACTGATAAAAAATTCACAGAAAACTACTTTAAAATTCTTCATCATCCTTATGAAAAAATGGGTATTGATTTCTGGTGGATCGACTGGCAGCAGGGTACAAAAACTCCCGTTCCCGGTCTTGATCCCCTTTGGGCATTAAACCACTATCATTTCTATGATAGTGCCAAAAACAACAACAGACCCCTTATTCTTTCCCGTTTTGCAGGTGCAGGCTCACAACGTTACCCCTTAGGCTTCAGCGGTGACACAACTCAGACCTGGTCCGCCCTTGATTTCCAACCCGGATTTACCGCAACTGCATCAAACATCGGCTATCCCTGGTGGAGCCATGATATCGGCGGTCATTGCATGGGCAAAAAAGATGACGAGCTTTATATCCGTTGGGTACAATTGGGCGTTTTCAGTCCTATTATGCGACTTCACTCCACAAACAATGAATTTGCAGGTAAAGAGCCCTGGAATTACAGCGGTCCCGTTGAAAGAACCGCAAAAAGCTATCTTCGTCTTCGTCACAAGCTTCTTCCATATATTTACACAATGAACTACCGCACTCATACAGATTGCCGTGCAATTTGCGAGCCTATGTATTACGCATACCCCGAAAGAAAAAGTGCTTACGAATGTAAGAACCAATTCTTCTTCGGAACAGAGCTTATTGTTGCCCCCATCACAGAACACACTTCAACTGACAACAATATGGCAAGTGTTAATGTATGGATTCCCGAAGGAAGATATACAGATATTTTTACAGGCAGAATTTACAGCGGTAAGCGCTTCGTAAGAATGTATCGTGATATTGAAAATATCCCCGTGCTTGCAAAAGCAGGTGCAATTATTCCTATGAGCGCAAACGACAGAACAAATGACTGCTCCAACCCGGTTGATATGGAGCTCCTCATTTACAGAGGCAACAACACCTTCAAGCTTTACGAGGACGATGGCGAAAGCCTTTCATATCAGAACGGTGCTTTCTGCAAAACTCCCTTTACAATTAAAGAAGATGGTTCTTCTGTTTTCTTTACAATTGACAAAGGCGAAGGTGATATAAGCGTTGTTCCCGAAAAGAGAAATTACAAGCTCTTCTTCAAAGATATCGTAAGCGCAGAAATTACTGTTAAAGTCAACGGCAGAAAACGTGCACTTAAAACTGAAAAAGGGAAAACAATAACAGTTCTTCTTGACGGTATCGCTCCCACAGATACAGTTGAAATTGAACTCCTTGACTGCGAATATCTTACAAACATTGATAAGAAGCAAGCGCTTACAGAAACAATTGCAAAGTATCAGATGGGTAATGATAAAAAAGGTCTTCTCTTCACAGAATTCCTTAAGACTGAGAAACCCTTGCCACCAATGGCAGATAATTTCTCAGGACCAATTGAAGAAATTCTTGCACTTTACAGAGGATAATTTCAAAAATGCAAAATGTAAAATGCAAAATGCAGAATTATCGGGTGCTACGCACGGCATTTTATTAAATTGTAAATTTTGAAAGGATTTGAGTTATGTCAATTATTGATATATTAAAGGCTAATGCTACTGATTATGATATTGAAATCAGTAAGGATTTAGCTGAAAAATTAGAGATTTACGGCAGACTTTTAAAAGAATGGAACGATAAAATAAACCTTACTGCTATAAAAGACGATGAAGGTATCGCGGTCAAGCATTTTCTTGATTGCCTTCTCGTCAGCAAGATCGCCGATTTCAAGGATGGTATGAATGTTATTGATGTTGGCACAGGAGCCGGTTTTCCCGGTCTTGTTATTGCTGCTGCTTACCCCAATGTTAATGTAACTCTTCTTGATTCGACAGGCAAGAAATTAAAGGCTGTTGAAAATATGGCAGAGGAAATGGGCGTGAAAAATGTTAAAATCGTTCATTCGAGAGCAGAAGATGCAGGCAAAAATCCTGTATTCCGTGAAAAGTACGATTTTGCTACTGCTCGGGCAGTTGCAGAACTTCGTATTCTTCTGGAATACACTCTCCCCTTTGTTAAAGTCGGTGGTTCATTTTTATCTCTTAAAGGTGCAACTGCAAAAGAGGAAATTGATGGCGCCGGCAATTCTTTAAAAACTCTGGGAGGCAAAATTGACAGTACAAATGACTTTACTTTGCCGGGCGGAGATAAAAGAGCAATAATAAAAGTGAAAAAGATTTCGCAATCTTCGCCAAAATACCCGCGCCCTTCGGCACAAATCGCCAAAAAGCCTTTATAAATCTATCAAATCAAAGCATTTTCAGTCGAATTACCCCGACCGAAAATGCTTTCTTTTTTTATGTTTTGGTGGTATAGTGTTGTCAAAGAGAGACGGACAAGGCTTTGTGGATGAATGTATTTAAAGAAAGGAAAACCAATGATTAAATCTTCAAAAAACAAAGCAAACAATCAAATACAGTTCATTCCCCACGACCTTATAAAACCGAATCCGCAGCAACCCCGAGTAAGATTTGATTACAACGAATTAGAAGGATTAGCCTGTTCAATTCGTGCTAACGGATTACTGCAACCCATAAATGTGAGAACCCTGGAAAACGGTGAGTTTGAGCTGATATCGGGCGAGCGCAGACTGAGAGCCGCAAGGATGATTGGAATGACAAAAATCCCTTGTGTGGTTATGAATGTTTCTGACCAGCAATCCGCACTTTTCGCAATCATCGAAAATATCCAAAGAGAAAATCTTGATTTTTTCGAAGAAGCTGTTGCAATTGAAAGGCTCATGACAGAATATGGTCTTTCCCAGGATGAAATCTCCGAGAAATTAGGTAAAGCTCCCTCTACTCTTTCAAATAAACTTCGTCTTTTAAGACTTCCTGATGAAATACGAGATAAAATTTCCTATGCGGGACTTTCAGAACGCCATGCCAGAGCACTACTTACACTACCCGATAACAACACAAGAAAAAAAGTTCTTGATATCGTAATTGAACGGCATCTTACAGTTGCGGAAACAGAAAGACTTATTGCAGATGTTCATCGCAGACGAAAAGGTGCGAAAAAGCCCCAAACAAAAGCATATAAAGATATGCGGATTTTCCTCAACACATTAAACCATGCTGTTGATATTATCAGAAAAGCAGGAATTGAAGCAGATACTGCAAAAAGCGAAACGGATACTTATTTTGAATATGTAATAAGGATCTCAAAACCTGAAGAAGCGAATATGATTGCCGTGACCACACAAGCGATATAATCTCCTTTTGGAGTTTATATATAGTGGCAAAAGCCACAGCCATATCTTTCTCTTTCACACCCCACATCCACAGCGGAAACCCATCGTCGAAAGGCGATGGGTTTCTGCTTTTTAATCCCAAAACACAAAAACCATCAAATTAAAATAAAAAAACATAAAAAAGTTTTATCCTCGCCACATTGGGACAGTTTTCGACAAAGTAAATATGTATAATGTAGTTAAAGAGGGAAAAACAAAAAACAACCACAATATATTGATTTTTCACTCTAAATATAAAGAAAAGGAGACGCTGTTTTATGAAAAGCCTTAAACTGAAACTACTTGCCATTCTCATCGAATACCATTGGTGGCGCGTTGACTGTTTGCGAAAAAGAACCCGCCACGAAACCTATGTAAGCACACTTAACCGTGAAGACTTTCATAAATTCAGAGCAGAACAGTTAATGGTTCTCTATGAAATGTGTTTAGGCCTACGCGATTATTGCGGAAACATTGTTGCATAATTCACTAACTGTTCCATCAAAATTACCACTTCTGTCCTTTGACGGAAGTGGTTTTTTGTATTGAAGAAGAAATAGGTTTATGATAAAATATTTTTTGGTGATTTCAATGTTAAATTTCAAAATTGACAATCTATCAGTTTGGGAAAGCCTTCAAGAAACTACTGAACCCATAATCATGTACGGTACCGGTAACGGTGCCGATAAAGTCGTTGACATATTCGAAAAACATGGCATTAAGCTTTCAGGCATTACTGCAAGCAGCGGTTTTGTAAGAGAGCGTTTATTCAGAGGTTTTCCCGTTAAACCTTTAGAGTTTTTTGAAGAAAAATATGATAATTTTACTGTTGTCATAACATTCGGCTCATCAATACCCGATGTTATGAATAATATTTTTAACATAGCCAAAAAACATAGAGTTCTTGTACCTTGCGTTCCTGTTATAGGAACAGAAATTTTTGATCGGGTATTCTTAAATGCTCACTTAGAAGAAATTAATCTTGCACATTCTCTTTTAGCAGATAATTTTTCAAGAAAAGTTTTTGAGGGTTATATTAATTTTCAGTTCGGCGGAAGAATAGAGCTTTTAAAAGAAATTGAAACCCCTGAAAGCGAAATATATGAAAGTATTTTAAAATTCAATCAGGCAGAAATTTTTATTGACATTGGCGCATATCGTGGTGATACGGTAGAAAATTTTGTTAAACACACAAAAGGACACTATAAAAAAATAATCGCCGCCGAGCCTGATTATAAAACATATCAGAAGCTTATTAAAAACTGCGAAAACCTATCAAATTTCACAAGTTTTAATGCCGCAATCACAAGCTTTGATGGAGAAATCGGCTTTTCTTCTCTTGCAGGCAGGCAGTCTGCAGTTGGCGGAGAAAAAATGATAAACGCTCTTTCCTTACCCACTCTTTGTAAGAGCATCGAACCAAGCTTTATAAAGATTGATTCCGAAGGCTGTGAGCTTGAAATTTTAAAGGGTGGAGAAGAAATTTTAAAAGAATTTAAGCCTAAATTAAATGTTGCCGCATATCATAAAAGCGAAGACATTTTCAAGTTACCGATACTCATAAAAAATATAAATCCTGCTTATAAAATCCACTTACGTCATCACCCATATATTCCTGCCTGGGACACTTTATTTTATTGTGTTTAAATTTCAAAAAGTCTCTTAAAAATTTATTAAAATTTATTTTACAACAATTTTAAAAAAATATTGACATTTTACTTAAATATATATATATTTAAAATTGCAAATTAAAAATTTATACATATATATGTATAGTGCAAACGAGCGAAAAACTCACCAATTTGAAGAATTATATTGAAAATTCTTTGGGTAGGTGATTTTTCTATTCTTAATTTGCGGAAAGGGGCTGCATAATTGTCCAACAACATTATTGATTTAAAAAATATTTCCGTTTCATTCGATGGTGAAACAATTATTGATAATATGAATTTATATATCCGTGACAAAGAGTTTATCACCTTTTTAGGACCCTCAGGTTGCGGTAAAACAACTACGCTCCGAATTATTGCAGGATTCCAGCAACCCGATTCGGGCGATGTTATCTTTGATGGTAAAGTAATAAATGGTGTTCCGCCTCACAAAAGGCAATTGAACACCATTTTTCAGCGTTACGCTCTTTTCCCTCATCTGAATGTTTATGAGAATATTGCATTCGGCTTACGCCTTAAAAAGACTCCTGAAAAGGAAATTAAAGAAGCTGTAACAGAAATGCTTGCTCTTGTAAACCTTAAGGGCTTTGAGCGTAGAAATATATCTTCTCTTTCAGGCGGTCAGCAGCAGCGAGTTGCAATTGCAAGAGCGCTTGTTGTTAAACCCCGAGTTCTTCTCCTTGACGAGCCCTTAGGCGCTCTTGACCTTAAGCTCCGTAAGGATATGCAGGTTGAACTTAAAAATATTCAGAAGCGTTTGGGAATCACATTTATTTATGTTACCCATGACCAGGAAGAAGCCCTTTCAATGTCCGATACAATTGTTGTTATGGACTCAGGCGTTATTCAGCAGATAGGTACACCCACCGATATTTACAATGAACCTAAAAATGCTTTCGTTGCAGATTTCATCGGCGAAAGTAATATCATTGAGGGTGTTATGCGAGCTGACTTCTGGGTTGAAATGGCAGGTCATAAATTCAAATGCCTTGATAAGGGCTTCGGCGTTGATGAAGAGGTTGACGTTGTTGTCCGCCCCGAAGATGTTGATGTTGTTCCCGTAGAAGACGCTATGATTTCAGGTGTTGTTACCTCAACAACCTTTAAAGGCGATTATTATGAAATTATCGTTGAAATCAAAGGCTTCAAATGGATGATTGAATCAACCCACAATCAGACTGTTGGCTCAACTATCGGTCTTAACATTATTCCCGATGCAATTCACATTATGAAAAAATCAAAGTACTCCGGTCTTTACGGCGACTATAGTTCATTCAGCGAAGAGTTTGATGAGCTTTCTGACGCCACTTATGAGGAAGAGGACGAATAATTCTTTCTACCCATTTTTGAAAGGAGTGCTTGTAATGAAGAAAAAATCTTCTCTTATGACACATTTAGCAGGTTCTCCCTACATTGTCTGGGCGATTCTCTTTATTATCGTTCCTCTCTGTATGGTTGCCTACTATGCTTTTACCGACAAAAGCGGTAATTTTACTTTTGACAATATGCTCAGTATCGGCAAATATACCGATACAATAATTCTTTCTATATGGTTAGGGCTTCTGGCTACTGTAATAAGCCTTGTTGTTGCGTACCCTCTTGCAATGATTATGGCTTCAAAGGGTCCTGAAAAACAAAGCAGAATGACAATGCTCATTATGCTTCCTATGTGGATGAATTTTCTTTTAAGAACATATTCATGGATGACAATTCTTGAAGATAATGGTCTTATAAATACCTTTCTTATGAACTTAGGTTTAAACGAGCCTCTTCAACTAATCAACACGCGCGGAGCAGTTGTTCTTGGTATGGTATATAACTTCCTACCCTATATGATTTTGCCTATCTATACTGTTATGCTCAAAGCAGACCATTCTCTTGTTGAAGCGGCGCAGGATCTGGGCGGAAACAAGCTTGATGTTTTCAAGAATGTAACAATTCCATTAAGCGTTCCCGGTGTAGTTTCAGGCTTCACAATGGTTTTTGTGCCATCTGTAAGTACATTCTACATTTCACAGAAATTAGGTGGTACCGGCACAACTCTCATCGGTGATATAATTGAAACTCAGTTTCAGACTGCAAACAACTTTAATTTAGGTGCATCTCTTTCATTTGTTCTGATGATACTTATTTTCATTTGCCTTGCAGTTATGAATAAGTTCTCCGATGACGATGGAGGTGTTATAATATGACAAAGAAAACCTCTTTCGGTGGTAAGCTTTATACCACACTTGTTTTTCTTTTCCTTTATGCGCCTATTGCAGTTCTTATTCTTTTCAGCTTCAACTCCGGTAAGAGCACGGCAGTTTTTGAAGGCTTTTCTCTTCATTGGTATGAGGAGCTTTTCCGCGATGCCGCAACCCTTACCGCATTTAAGAATTCCTTGATAATTGCGGTTGTTTCCTCAATTATCTCAACAGTTATGGGCACTGCAGCAGCAACTGCGATTTTTGGGTACAAGAATAAACTTTTAAAAACCGGCGTTATGACTGTTACTAACATTCCCATGATGAATCCTGAAATTGTTACAGGTATTGCTATGATGCTCCTTTTCGTGTTCATCGGTGGTATGTTCGGCAAGACAGGTACATTAGGCTTTACTACTCTTACAATTGCTCATGTAACATTTGAACTACCCTATGTTATTTTAAATGTTCTTCCGAAACTTAAGCAAACGGATGCCCATCTTTCAGAAGCTGCACAGGATTTAGGTTGCACTCCTTTCCAGGCGTTTTACAAGGTAGTTCTTCCTGCAATTATGCCCGGCATTGTTTCAGGTTTTATGATGGCATTCACCCTTTCAATTGATGATTTTATTATCAGTTACTTTGTAAGCGGTACAAGTTCACAAACCTTGCCAATCAGAATTTTCTCTATGACAAAGCGCCGTGTTACACCTGATATGTATGCCCTTTCAACTCTTATTTTCCTTGCAATTCTTGTACTTTTGATTATTTCAAATGTAATTTCTTCGAGAGGCGATAAGAAAAATGCTAAAAAAGGCGGTGCAAAATAATGAAACGCTTTTTTTCAGTATTATTCTGTTTAATCATTCTTGGTCTTACGGTAATTCCCTGTTTTGCAAGAGAAAAAAAAGATTACTCTCACCTTGAAGGCACGACTCTCAACGTGTATAACTGGGGAGAATATATTTCTGACGGTTCTGACGGAACGCTGGACGTTAACAAAGAGTTCGAAAAGTGTTATGGTATAACTGTTAACTATTCAAACTTTGAGAGCAACGAGAATATGTATAACAAGCTTCAATCAGGCGGTGCAAACTATGATGTCATAATTCCGTCAGATTATATGATTGCAAAGCTTATTGACGAGGATATGCTGGCAGAGCTCGATTTTTCTAACATCCCCAACTACAAATACATTCTCAAAAAATATCGCAATCTTTATTATGACCCTGATAATAAATACTCCGTACCATTTACAGTTGGTATGGTTGGTCTTATCTACAACACCACAATGGTTGAAGAGGCTCCTGATAGCTGGGGGGCACTTTGGGATGAACGCTACAAGGATGAAATTCTTATGTTCAATAACCCCAGAGATGCTTTCGGTATTGCGCAGTGCTATTTAGGTCAAAGCGTAAACACAGAATCCATTGAGGATTGGGACAAAGCTATTAACGCTTTAAAAGAGCAAAACCACCTTGTTTCGTCCTATGTAATGGACGAGGTTTTCAACAAGATGGAAAACGGTGAGGCCGCCCTTGCACCTTATTATGCAGGTGACTTCCTTACAATGTACGACACAAATCCCGACCTTGCTTTTGTTTATCCCCAAGAAGGCGTTAACTTCTTCGTTGATGCAATGTGCGTTCCTAAAAATGCAGAAAACAAGGAAGCAGCTGAACTTTATATAAACTTTATGCTTGAAGAGGAAATTGCAGTTGCAAATGCTAACTATATCTGCTATGCAACACCTCATTCAAATGTTCTCGAATCTGATGATTATGATTTAAAGGGTAATCCTGTTCTTTACCCCGATAAAGAAAACACTCCAAGAACAGAAATGTTCGAAAATCTTGATTACGAAACTCAGAATTATATGAATATGCTCTGGAACGAGCTTAAAATCGAGGGCAACTCAAATCTTGATGCTTATATCGGACTTTCTGCTACTGCGATACTGGTAGTGATTTATGCAGTTTATAAATTCATAAAAAAGAAAAAACGCGAAGCGATGTATTAAAAGGGGCTGTAAAAAAAGCGCAGACCGTATAAAACCAGATATAGTAAGGGGTTCTGTAGGTTTAATAAGCCTATAGAACCCCTTAAAGATATAAAAAATCTAAAATTGATGAAAAAAAATGTTTTATACTACGAACAAACT
>JAZUSD010000063.1:0-7820 GCA_045606545.1 Acutalibacteraceae bacterium
TATTTGCTAATTGCTAACCGCTAATTGCTCAATAAGATTCATTTTCTTTCCAAATATAAAAACAACAAGTCGGCTGAGTAAAATCAGTCGGCTTGTTGTTTTTGATTAATATGTAAAAACTTTACTGCATAAGTCAAAGAAAAGCAGAAGAAATGGTTTGATAAAAAACAATGTTAAAAAATTATCAGATTTTTTCAAAAAGGTATTGCAATGGTATATATCGGTATGTTACTATTGTTTCAGTACAAAAATTGTACTCGAACAAAAAACAAAAATGTGTGGTTGGAGGTTTTTGTTTTGGCAAGGCATAAATCAATTGGAACTAAACTCGAAATTGTTCAAACAACAACTCGATTGATTTGGGAAAAAGGATATTCTGATATGTCCACCAAAATGGTAGCAGCTGAACTTAATATGAGTCCCGGTAATATAACATATTATTATCCTTCAAAGGATGATTTGTTAAGTATTCTTGTTAATTCACTTTGCAAATTTCAACGAAAGCTCATAGAGGATGAAGCAGAGGACGGAATAAGCTCGGTAATGGCAGTTTGCCTTGAGCTTATGTCAATGGTATCAGCTTGTGAAAGCAATCCGATTGCAAAGGATTTCTTTATTTCTTCCTACCAAAGTCCTGTAACACTAAAAATAATTCGTGAAAACGATACTGAACGCTCAAAAGAGGTTTATAAAGAATATTGCAAACGCTGGACGGACGAACAATTCGCAGAAGCGGAAGTTTTAGTTTCGGGCATAGAATATGCAACTCTTATGAGTCTTGATGAGGATATTCCTCTTGAAACACGAATAGCAGAAGCTCTTGATAAAATATTATATGTATATAATGTTCCGAAAAAAATTCGTGAAACCAAAATCAAAAAAGCATTAAGCTATGATTATAAACATATCGGAGAACGAATTTTCAAAGAGTTTAAAGAATATGTTGATAAAACAACAGAGGAAGCCTTTGAATAAATGCTCATAGATGCAAAAAAGGCTACCGGTCGCCAGTCGCCGGCTGCCAGCTTTGAGTGAGGTGAACATATGAGTAGCTATAAAGATTTATTAGTATGGCAAAAATCCATACAACTTGTTACTGAAATTTATAGACTTTCAAAAACTCTTCCAAAAGAAGAGATTTATGGTTTGGTTTCACAAATGCAAAGAGCGGCAGTGTCCATACCGAGCAATATTGCAGAAGGACACGATAGAAACTCAGATAAAGAGTTTAGCCAGTTTTTGTGTGTTGCAAGAGGATCTTTAGCAGAATTGGAAACTCAACTTATAATAGCCAAAAACTTAGATTATATAAATCAAGAACAAATGACAAATATATCAAATAATTGCTATGAAATTGGCAAAATGATAAATGGACTTTTGAAAAGAATAAAATAGCTACCAGCTGCCAGATAAGAATTCTGGAGACTGGCGACTGGGGACTGGCGACTATATTCCGGAAAGGAAGATACTATGAAAATCAAAACTAACAGAACATTAAGAAAGATATTGAGTATAGCTCTGTGCCTTGCTCTTGTTATGAGCTATGTGCCTGTTGTGAGCATTCCCGTAAGTGCAAAAACACTATCGGTTCCGTCGGGTTACACCGCTTATAATATTGAAGGTGGATTGTCCGCTGATGGTTATGGTCTGCCTACACTTACCATAAGCCAGAACGGTAATTATTATGTTTATGGTACATGTACTCAGAAAGATGCTAAAATTCTGGTAAAAAACGGCGTTACTGCAAACATAATTCTTGATGATGTTAATTTGAATGTCAGAGAAACTACCCAACAAGCGGGATTTGTAATTGAAAGCGGTGCTGAGGTTACCTTGCTTCTTGCAGGCGATAACTATATTGAAGGCGGCATTTGTTCTGCAGGAATATCAGTTCCGGAAGGCGCAATGCTGACAATCTCCTCATTTGATGGCGATTCCGAAACCACAGGTAATCTTACAGTAGTAGCCAAAGACAGTCGGCTGTCAGGACACGGCGGTGCAGGTATCGGTGCAGATGGTCAGACAACATACGAAATAACCAATGAGAAAAAAAGAACTGTGGGCGGTATTATTATAAATGGCGGAACTATCAGTGCCCTGGGTGGTATTGATGGCGCAGGTATAGGTGGAGCAGGTGAATCTACTACAGGCTCTGTAACTATAAATGGCGGCAACATAACTGCAAATGTATATAATCCCGGCGATGGTGTTAACGGTGCTGCAGCAATCGGCGGCGGTATTGCGGGTTATCTTGAAGCTATCACAATCACAGGCGGTACTGTATATGCAGGTCAGACAAATAGTGCCGCAGCAATCGGTGGTGGCTGGTACGGCCATATAGACGGTTCAGAGGTTCATTATGGTGAAATAACCATTACCGGTGGTAATATTACTGCTGTTGGCGATAGCGGAAACAACGCTAATGGTGCAAATGGCGTGGGCAGAGGCGGTGTGTATAATGAAGATGCTTCCACGATAACCGGTTCAGTCATTATAACCGGCGGTAATATTGTTACAAATAATGGTATCACTGCACCTAAAAATGAGAAAAACGAAAGTCTTATATTAAATATATTAAACATTATAGGCTTAAGTAAGGATGCTGTGGTATCAGAAATTCTTTTATCTGACGGAGAAAAATACGGAGTTAAAGACGTTTCTACTGTTAATAAAAAGCTTTATATTGCAATACCCGAAAATGAAGAGGTTGAATCAATAACCATAGGCGGAGAAACATATTTTTATAGTGGAGAGGGCTCTGTTTGTGCTCATAACGGCAACAAAACGGAAGCTACCTGTCTGGAAGAATCGGTATGTGAGCTTTGTGGAAATAAAATTTCAGAGAAAGACCTCGAAAATCATGTGGATAAATCACCGACTTATCAGGTTAATTCCACTGACTCGACTAAGCACGACTGCTATTACGATTGTTGCGGTGCGGTGGTTGAAATGCTTCTGCACGAATATAAATATTCTCTCAATGACGAGGATAAAACAACACATAATCACATATGCTCTAAATGTTCTCATATAGATTTAACAGAAAAACATAATTATACAAAGGGTATTTGTGAGTACTGCAAATATAATTGTCCACATGAAACGGTGGTTGATTTTATTTGTCAAGAATGTAATATGGTTATGCATTCCTGCTCTTTTTCTGATAATTATGTGTATAACGATGAAGTGCATTGGATTGAGTGCGATGAGCCGGATTGTACAAAAACAAGTAACGAGGAAGCTCATTCATTCGAGTCAGGTTTATGTCTTTGCGGTTACGCCTGCCCTCATACAAACTACGTAAATTACACATGCGAAAGATGCGGTGTGCCGTGCGAACACAAAACTTTCACTGATGGTTTTTGTACTTTATGCGGTGACTACAAAGAGCCTGAAAGAAATACAAACGGCTATTATGAAATTTATACTGCAGGAAACCTTTTCTGGTTTGCTCGCGAAGTAAATAAGGGCGGAGATTATAACTACATAAACGCCATACTAAAAAATGATATTGACCTGAAAAACAAGGAATTTACTCCTATTGGTGACGAAGCAAATGAGAATGGCAGCTTCCAGGGTGTTTTTGATGGTCAGGGCTACCACATTAAAGGTTTTAATGTGAAAGCAGGTAAAAATCTTGCAGGTCTTTTCGGTGAAGCGAGAAATGCGACGATTAAAAATCTTGAGGTTTCAGGTAAGGTTGTTATAACATCTGCAATTAGCTATGTGGGTGGTGTTGTTGGTTCTGCCCCCGGTACAACAGGAAACGGTACAAAGCTTTTAAATGTTATTTCTCATGTTGATATGGAAATTGCAGAGGGCGTGAATGGTGCAAAATATGTGGGTGGCTTTGCAGGCTATGCAAATCACAGCACCGTAATTGAAAACTGCTTATGGGATGGAGAAATCAATGCAGGTGTTCAATGGGTTGAAGACCTCGGTGGTTTTATAGGCAGAATTCAGACGAGCTCCGCTGTTATAATTAATAATTGTGCTTCCTACGGCAAAATTATTTCAAATTATAAACAAAGCAGCTACAATAGCAAATCAAGCATGAATCTTGGTGGCTTTGCAGGCTATATCGGTAGCGCCAAGGACCATATAAAGAACTGCATTTTTGCAGGTGCCCTTGAATTAGGCGCAGACTTCACTGATAAGAGTAATGTTTCTGCCTTTGGTTATTGGAATGCTATCGGTTCTGTTGATAATTGCTATTATCTTAAAGCTTCCGTTCCCAATACAAATGCCGGAGCAGCAGCTCCTTCGGTATGCGAAATGACCTCTGTTACTGCTGAACAGCTTTCTTCCGGCGAAATTGCATATAAGCTTAATTCTTCCTTATCATACGGTGTGTGGAAGCAGACTATCGGTACGCACGCGTATCCTGTATTTGATGGTGCTACGGTTTATTACTGTAATGAAGAATCAGGTTTCACAAATACTGACCCTCATAATATGTTAAACGATGTTTGTACCGTATGCGGTGAGTATAAAGCACCTCAGCTTAATGAAGAAGGATATTATGAGATTTATAATGTGGCTCAGCTTTTCTGGTTTGCAAAGCTTGTAAACACCGGCAATAATATGGCTGACTGTATATTGATGGATGATATTAGTCTTGCAGGCAAGGTGTGGACACCGATTGGCAATAAATATAGCGGTATCTTTGACGGAAACGGTAAAACAATCAGTGGAATGAGCCTTACCGTAACCTCAGGACACGGCGGTTTCTTCTCACTTGTTGGTATTTCAACAATCAAAAATCTGACCGTGGAGGGAACTATTTCCTTGAATGGTACTGATTCTTCAAATGTTATCAGTGGTGTTGGCGGTATTGTAGGAAGGGCAGAGGGTGCAACAATTACAGGCTGTATAAGCCGTGTTATTATATCCGGTACCACTGCTCAAGGTCGTTCTGTTGCAGGTGTTGTAGGTGACGGTTGTGCTTCTGACACTATTGGTACTGTTGTAACAAATTGTGCCAACTACGGGGATATAACTGTGAGCGGAGGCAAAGAGCTTTTTGCGGGTGTCGTTGCTTATCAACAGCAGTACGGCAAAATTGAAAATTGTGCAAACTATGGTAATGTCAGTGCTGTGGGTGCAAGCTATGTGGGTGGCATACTTGGTTACATAAATAATGCAAGTTTTGAAGGGGTCAGCAGCTGTTTAAATACAGGTAGCGTAACTGGTGGCTCAAATGTGGCTGCCATAGTTGGCAGACTGAACGCTCACAAAATAAATACCTTCAGAAACAATTATCATATCAATAGTATCGTTGCATACGACAATGAGAAAACAGTTCTCAGCGGAGAAACCTTTGAAGCTTTTGGGGTTGATACGAAGACAATGGCAAGCGGTAGGGTAGCATACGAACTCAATTACTCAAATCACGAAGGCGAGCTTGTGTGGTATCAGACATGCGGAAAAGGTTGTCCTGAATTTACGGGGAAGATTGTTTATCCTGCTTTTGCTTGTAACGGTGAAACTATTATAGGCTATAATAATACAGAAAGAACTGTATCTGACCACACATTCAGTAGTACCGGCAACGGCTTTTGCGATAACTGTGGCGGTTATCAATCTGCAGTAGGTAGCGGTACAGATGAAGATCCATATCAGATTTCCAATGCAGGGCAGCTTTATTGGTTTGCCGCTGTTGTTAACAACGGATATGGTAATACCGCACAAAATAACGCCGCTTGTGCTGTGCTGACAGATGATATTGTAGTTAACAAAAATGTTTTAAATTCTGATGGAACTTTGAATTATAATACCTCTGATTTAAAAGTATGGTCACCAATCGGTACCGTTGATGTAGGGTATATAGGTAACTTTAACGGTCAGGGACATACAATAAGTGGGTTATATATAAATGACAGGAGCAGTAGTAATCTCGCATTATTCGTTCAGATAGGTAACGAAAATTGTACTGATTCTTATGTTAAGAATTTAGGTATTATAGATAGTTATTTCTTTGGAATGTATGATGCATCAAGCATAGCCTATGCAAACTATGGTACTATTGAAAACTGCTTCAATAACAGTACTATCATAGGTGGATTTAATTCATGCGGAATTTCATACTATAACTATTCTCTTATTAAGAATTGCTATAACATCGGTATAATAGGTAATGCAAGTACAAAAAAGGCTTGTGGTATTGCTTTTATAAACTACGATACTATTGAAAACTGTTACAACGCAGGTAAAATTAAAAGTATGAGTGAAATTTACGGTATAAGTACTAATAGCGGCAATGTTACTGTTACAAATTGCTATTATTTAGATGGCAGAGCCGAAGGACGCGGTACGCCTATGTGGGCTGAACAGTTCGCTTCCGGTGAGGTTGCGTATCTCCTTCAGGGTGAACAAACTACTGATATATGGGGACAGGATTTATCAGTAAAAGGCTCATACCCGGAAATCAACGGTAAGAAGGTTTATAAAACAGTCGCTTGCGACCAGACTACAGTGGTTTTCTCAAATGAAAACCAAGCACTGCTGCATATTGATAATAATCCGGCTGATCATTTATGCGATCTTTGTGAAGAAAGATTAGGTGAATGTGATTACATAGACAACGGATTTTGCTCTGTTTGCGATGCCTGCGAGCCTGCTAAACTTAACGCAAAAGGCTACTATGAAATCTCCAACGCAGGTCAGCTCTTCTGGTTTGCAAACTACATAAACACTGTTGACAGAACAGCAAATGCAGTTCTCACAGCAGATATTGACCTTGAAAACAGACCCTGGACACCTATCGGCTCCACAGGTGAAAATAGCCACAACTTCCGTGGTATCTTTGACGGACAGAATCACACCATCAAAGGTCTCTATGTAGAAGGTGGCAGAGCAGGTCTCGGCTTCTTCGGTGAGGTAAGAACCGGTACAGTCAAGAACTTTACCATCTACGGTGAGGTGGTTGCTAACACTGATGTCAATTACATTGGCGGTGTCATCGGTTCGGCTTGTGGCTTGAATGGTGACAACGACCTTGAGCGCAACGGCGCGATCATTCAGAATATCACCTCTTACGTAAACCTTACCGCAAAGACCCACGGCATAGGTATGATAGGCGGCTTTGTTGGATATGCAAACCACGAGAGCCTTATTGAAAACTGCTCCTGGTACGGCACCTTTGATGCAGGCGAGTACCGTGTGGACTCCGGCGCCGGTGGCTTTATCGGCAAGATTCAGGAGAATACCAGTGTAGTGACCATCCGCAACTGCGGCGCATACGGTACAATAAAGACAAATTACGCAAAGAACAGCTATAATAACACTGCAACCATTTATATGGGCGGATTCCTGAGCTTTTCCAATACGAAGGCACAGACTGTCCTTGAAAACTGCCTGTTTGCAGGTAAGTTTGAGCGTGGTGAAAATTTGACCGATGAAGCTCGTCTTGGCGCATTTGGCACGCTTCGTAGCGTTAATGCAATCAAGAATTGCTATTATCTCGGTGATGACGGTCTTGAGGCTGTACACAGCGATTCGGATCTGAAACTCGGGAGTGATAACGTAGAGATCACAAGTGTAACCAAAGCACAGCTCCTTTCGGGCGAGGTTGCATATCTCTTAGGCGAAGCATGGGGACAGATGAGCAATACAGAAGGCTCACTCCCAATTATAACAGATAATGAGCTTTACAAGGTTGTAACAGTAGGTGAAACAGGTAACTACTCCGTTGCAAATGTTGGTGATACAAACGGTGACGGAACAGTTGATGTAAATGACTATCAGGTACTTGTGAACGCTATTTTGAATGAAGACCCTGAGCAAGAAGCTGTTAAACAAATAGAAACTGCAAGCTATGA
>JAZUSD010000064.1:0-50494 GCA_045606545.1 Acutalibacteraceae bacterium
AGCCTGTTACACGGAAAACAGAGTCATCATCGTTAAGGCAGGTAACAACCGCACTTCTGTCAGGCAATCTCCAATAAAGGTCGCCACCACCATTTTCCTCGTTAAGGGGTCCGAAAATAGGCATCGCAGTAACTCGTTTGGGGAAAGCACCTGTTATATACATAAGTGGGCCGAGAGAGTGAGTGATATAATAAATTCTGGGAATATGGTATCTCCAGTGTTTTGAAGTGGGGCAATAATGAGCGATTTCTCTTTGAGAAATAATGGGGTGGTTATACTCACCCTCGCAGAACAATGCTTTACCAAGAACACCTGACTGATAAACCTTACGCATTTCCTGATTGAATTTCATAAAGGGATAGTTTTCAGCAATCATATAGAAAGCATCGCTTTTTTCAACTGCTCTTACAAGCTGAACGCCCTCACCCATTGAAATATTAGATGTACATTCACTTAAAACGTGAATATTTTTCTCCAATGCTTTAATAGCATAGGGAGTATGCTCGTGGAAATAGTTGCAAAGGAAAACTGCCTCTAATCCCTCGTGATTTATAAATTCTTCGAAATCAGTGTATGTAGTAACATCAGGATGGTCTGCTTTTGCTTTTGCGAGCTTTTTCTCATCAAAATCGCAAACGGCAACAACCTCACCGTTGTTAGCAGAAACGCCGTCATAGAATCCGCTACCGCGACCTAAACCGAATATACCGAATTTAATCTTTTCCATAATAATACCTCCGTAGGAAAATAATTCTACATACCATTTTATCACAGAGTTTTATTTTGTAAATAGATAATTTACATAAAACAAGGAATTTTTATTCCCCTAACACTCTGAACAAATCCTCAAACAATGCATCCCGATTAATGTCACAAACACATTTTATAAAATGTCTGTTTTCGTCAAATGAATAAGTGCCGTCATATTCAGGAACAGGACTTGAAATAAGCTTCGCATACATAAATCTGTT
Organism: Acutalibacteraceae bacterium; assembly: GCA_045606545.1. Taxonomy (GTDB): domain Bacteria; phylum Bacillota; class Clostridia; order Oscillospirales; family Acutalibacteraceae; genus DTU089. Next base: position 972 of record JAZUSD010000064.1, read on the forward strand.
ATTATCATTTAAAAGCCAGGCAACTGCGGTAACATCCCAGATAACTCTGGTCCAGGGCTTTCCCTCAGCATAAGAATCTGCTTCCGCTACTGTGTTTTCATATAAATAATCACACAACTGATTTTCCCCTTTGAGCCAATGCTGAAGTTCATATTTAGAGGCTGCAAACCGGTCAACAACACCTTTGCAGGGTAACTGCACCACCGGTATTCCGCAACCCAGAACTACTCTTGCAGCAGCGATATCCTGCTTCATATTGAATTCAGATGCTCCAAATTCTTCCCATGTAGCGTGACCGCCAAGCCAAACGACAACACAATTTTCTTTCATCTCAGGATTTTTCAATATAGCCGATGCAACATTGGTAATAGCTCCGATTGCAATAATATAAAGAGGATTTTCCGGTGAATATCGATCAGCTAAGCTTGCCATAAAATCTGCTGCCTGAGATTCTATTGGTGTTGTTTCATCTTTCAAAAAGCTTTCTGAACCTTTAAAAACAACTGACAGCAAATCTTCTCTTTTGGTTAATTTCAGTAACTGTATAATTTCATCATAGCTCTTATGCATACCTTCCGCAGCAGTTTCAGACCTTGTATTCAAAAAAGGTGCGGCACAAATGCCTTTGACGCAAAGTTTGTCATGGGATTTAAGCATATAACCGATGGCAAACTGATCGTCAATCTCGTTGTATGCATCTGTATCCAACACAACATCAATTTTCCCCTGTGGAACTGATAAATTTTTCAAATATTGTTCTTGGGTCATAACTATTTCCTTTCTGCCATTATATTAGTTATAACAAATCGTGTTAATACTACCACAACAGCAAATCATTGTAAACACTTATAATAGCATTGAGCAATAATGTAGTATTACTGATACACAATGTAGGGTACAGTCTTGACCGTACCGCCAATTTACTATTCACATTGTGGGAGGGTCAAGACCCTCCCCTACATTGAATTAAACAACCTTAAAAAAAGTCTTGATTTTTGCATAAAAAACACTTGACAACATATAATTATAGTGTTATAATACTCAAGCACTCAAGAGAGGGTGCAAGTAAATATCGCGGAGTAGAGCAGCCTGGTAGCTCGTCGGGCTCATAACCCGGAGGCCGTGTGGTTCAAATCCCACCTCCGCAACCAAAACAGGAAAAGCAGATGCGTTTGCATCTGCTTTTTCGTTTTGGTTGCAATGAAGCGCACCTGCGGTGCATGAAGAATGAAGTCGCCCTACGGGCTTATGAAGTGTGCCTTCGGCACATTAAAAAAATCGTGCGCTTCGCTTCATACGAGCGATAGCTCGTGCTTCATATTGGCGTAAGTCAATGCTTCATTTTTCATTGAAAAGGCTTTCTGGTTATGGTATACTTTATCTGGAAAGTAGGTGCTATTATGCGCAATGACAAACTATCAGTTCAATCGATGGACTTTGCCGTTTCTATTATAAATCTTGTAAAGTTCCTTAAAGAAAATAAAGAACACATTATTTCTAATCAAGTCGGCAGAAGTGGCACAAGCATAGGTGCAAATATTCGGGAAGCACAGTACGCCCATGGGAAGGCAGACTTTATAGCAAAATTACAAATTGCACTTAAAGAAGCAAATGAAACAGGATATTGGTTAGAATTGCTTTTAAAAACCAATTACATAAACGAAAAACAATATAAAGATTTAGAAATGTCTTGCAGAGGACTACGAGCAATGCTTGTGGCATCCATCAACACCGCCAAGGAGAATGTGAAATGATAAAGCTTCAAAAATATGATGATGCCTTTGAACCCACGATAATAGACTATATTATTGCGTTTTTCGGGTTTCATATTGCTTTGAACGGAAAGACTGGGAGACCGGATGATCGACAAGCAAAAGAAAACCTCGCAGCATGGACCGGGAAAGATCATGAACTATATATCATCCAGGAAGATGATATGCCGATAGGGTTTCTGCATATCGGGTATCGGGGCGGAAACGTAGCGTGGATCGAGGATGTATTTGTAGCGGAAGACTATCGTGGGAAGGGCGTAGGAACCCAAGCGATTACCGAAGCAGAAAAGATCATTCGGGGAAAACCCGGGTATACTGCAGTCTGCATGGATGTGGCTCCCAGAAATAGTTCGGCGTTGCATTTGTACCGCGAGTTAGGATATGATACGCTTAGTATTGTTACGGTACGCAAGGAATTTGAAGAGAATCCATCGGACGATATGGTGGATTTTCTGGGACACCGGTTTATAATTTAATTTGCCGATATCTTTTTCGGTGCTACGAGCCAAAAAGAAAGACATCCCATCGGATGTCTTTTTTGTTTGCCTTTTTATAAACTTGTGTTTATCCTTGAAAGCTTATTTCACTTTCATCTTTATATCGAATTATTTTTGCAGGAACGCCTCCTACGATTGCGTTTTCAGGAACCTCTGATATAACAACAGCTCCCGCAGCAGCAATGCTATTAGAATGCATAGTAATACCGCCCAGGACTTTTGCACCGCAGGCAACTGAAACATTATCTTCCAAAACAGGAGTATCATTATCTTTAAAACCAATAGTCACCTGCTGAAATATTCTGCAATTCTCACCGATTCTTTTAGCAGTTACAATAGTTGAAAAACCATGTTGAATATACAAACCTCCACCAATATCAAACGTGTTCAAATATAAACTATCCAAAGGTTTCCAAAGTATGCGAGCAATAAAAAAATGCAACCATGAAATAACTGTACGTGATGGATTTTTCAGACGATGTTGAAGTAAATTGCGAAATTCTTTAGTTTCTGTTAAATGCCAATTAAGTGATTTGAACAAATTATAATGCACCTTGGTAATAGCATTCCATCGGGCTACATCCATTTCAACCAAATGCTTCTGCTTGGAACACAATACGCATAAATAAACAGGAAGTGTTCTTGGGTAGTTCCTGGCAGCCAATATTTTTTTTATTTTTTCAACACTTGGCATCCTAACAGCCTTCTTTCAAAAAATATTATTATGATAATTATATCATTGGTTCTGCAAAACATCAACAATTATCAATCATTTTTTATTTGCAATTAAAATTATTGAGTTTTAATAAATGTTTATAAATTCTTAATAAGTTGAATTTCAAAAAACATTGATATTTCTCTCCTTTTGGTATATTATTTTAAATATACAGAATAATTATGGGAATTATTTATACATAATATAATTTCATTCAAATACAAGGAGTTGCCGTTAACACGGTTTTGGAAAGTAAATGAAGAAAATTTTAATTATAGGTGCAGGACCTGCCGGTCTTACTGCAGCTTATGAATTAGCAGAAAAGTCAAAAGATTTTGAAATCATCGTTTTCGAAGAAAGCGGTGCTCTTGGCGGTATTTCCAGAACTGTTAATTATAAAGGTAACCGAATGGATATGGGCGGTCATCGTTTTTTTTCAAAAGTTCCTGAAGTAAATGAATGGTGGGAGAAAATGCTTCCCACCCAAGGCAGTAAGCCTTTTGATGATATCGCTTTAGGCAGAGAGTCAACAACAGTTGATGGCGGTCCTGACCCTGAAAAAACAGACAGAGTTATGTTAAGGCGAAACCGCCTTTCAAGAATTTTCTTTAAAAACAAATTCTTCGACTACCCTGTTTCATTAAAATTTGACACTGTAAAAAATATGGGTTTGGTAACAACTGTTATAGTTGGTTTCAGTTATCTTAAAACTCTTGTTTACAAGCGAGAAGAAAAATCGCTTGAAGATTTTTATATTAACCGCTTCGGCAAAAAGCTTTATTCAATGTTCTTTGAAAACTACACAGAAAACCTTTGGGGCAGGCATCCTTCGGATATTTCTCCGGAATGGGGTGCCCAAAGAGTTAAAGGTCTTTCCATTATGGCAGTTCTCAAAGATATTTTCGGGAAAATTTTCAACAAGAAAAACAGAACTGTTGAAACCTCGCTTATTGAAGAATTTGCTTATCCTAAACTGGGTCCCGGTCAGCTTTGGGAATTAACCGCCTCAGAGTTTGAGAAATTGGGTGGTAAGATTATAAAAAACGCCAAAGTTACTGAAATTATAAAAGCTGCCGATAACAAAATTACAGGCCTCGTTTATGAAAAAAACGATAAAAAAATTCCGGTTGATGGCGATTATATAATCTCTTCAATGCCTGTTAAAGACTTGGTTCTCGGTATGAATGATGTACCCGAAGAATATAGAAAAATTGCAAATGGTCTTCCCTATCGCGATTATATGACTGTTGGTGTTCTTATTCCAAAGCTTAACCTCAAAAATGAAACAAAAACAAAAACCATCGGCAATATTGTGCCTGATAACTGGGTTTATGTTCACGATAAAAATGTAAAAATGGGTCGCTTTCAGATTTATAACAACTGGTCGCCATATATGGTTAAAGACCTGCAGAACACTGTGTGGATAGGCTTGGAATATTTCTGCAACGAGGGTGACGAAATGTGGTCACAAACGGATGAAGAGTTTGCAAAATCTGCTGTTAAAGAAATGGTTACTATGGGTCTGATTGACAGCGAAAGCGATGTTCTTGACACTCATGTTGAAAGAGTAAAAAAAGCTTACCCAGCTTATTTTGACACTTATGAAAAGATGGATGATTTAAGAGAATATCTTAATACCATTCCTAATCTTTTCTGCGTTGGCAGAAACGGTCAGCACCGCTACAACAACATTGACCATAGTATGTGCACATCCTTTGAAGCGGTTAAAAATATTCTTTCAGGTGAAACGAAAAAAGATAACATCTGGAATGTTAACACGGAGAAAGAATATCACGAAGAGAAATAAATTCGGGACGGATTAATCCGTCCCCTACTTATATAAAGGGGTATTTAATAATGAATCAGGAATATTATTTCAAAAATGCCGGATGGGTTGGGGCAAAAAATCGCACCTCAAAAACATTTTCTGTTTTAAGAGGAAAGTTTGAACTTAGTGCTTTTGAAAAGGTAAATCTTAATATATTAGGTCTTGGATTTTTTAAGTGCTACATAAATGGGAAATGCATCAATCCCGACACATTTTTGCCTCTTTCATCGGATTTCGAAAGCGGTTGTGACCCTGTTGACGAGGTTATTTCTGCACATAGAATTTACGTTCCTCAGTTTGATATTACACCTTTTGTAAAAACTGGTAAAAACACCATCGCAATTCATTATGGTGGCGGTTGGTACACATTCGAAAATCGCACCTTTGGTTTGCCAAAGGCAATTTACTGCATCACTTCTGAAAGTGAAAATGGTACAGATAATTTCGTATCAGACGAAAACTGCAAAATCGGTAAAAGCTTTGTTGAAGAATATACTTTCACTTTTGGTGAACATCATATTCTATGTAATTACGCTGATTGCTTCGGCGAAGATTTTGATGATTCCTCTTGGGAAAATGCAGTATTAACAGAAAAGCTTGACACAGAATACTGCACAACAGCTTGCCCTATTGACAAGCTTTTTGAAGAGCGTTCGGTTAAAGTTATTAAAAAAACTGAAAATTCCGTTATCTATGATTGTGGTGAGAATACAACAGGTTATCCCCTTTTAAAAATCAACGCAGAGAAAGGCGAAAAGATTATTGTTAACTTCTCTGAAGAGATTTTACCCGACGGCAGTTTGGACCCCGAACACAAGCAAGGTCAGGAGTTTTCTATAGTGTCCAATGGCAAAGTCACTTTAGCCCAACCCGAATTCACTTGGTTCGGCTTCAGATATTTTGAGGTTATTGGTAAAGCTAAACCCAAATGCGTTAAGGTTATTTTTGCTGATGTACCGGTTTCTTCAACCTTTGATTGCGATAACGAAACACTTAACTGGATTTATAAAACCTTTACTCATACAATGCTTTGCAATATGCACACAGGTCATCCCTCAGACTGCCCCCACCTTGAAAGAAGAGGTTATACAGGTGACGGCCAGCTTACATGCCACGCAGTTTTAACTACCCTTGATGCAAGAGCATTCTACGAAAAATGGATGCAGGACATTGGCGACTGTCAGGATGTTTTAAGCGGTCATATTCAATATACCGCACCATATCTCCATAGCGGTGGTGGTCCCGGCGGTTGGGGATGCGCTATTGTTGAAGTACCTTATCAGCTATACAAGCATTACGGCGATAAAGAAATTCTCTCTAAATATTATCACAATATGAGACGGTATATAGACTACCTTGAAGACCATTCCGATTACGGACTTGTTACAAGCGACAAGGAAGGTAACTGGTGCTTAGGTGATTGGTGCGGACCGAATATTCTCTACCCTGACAGAGATATTACATCTCATAATCAGCAGGTTGTTCTTCCTGCTCCTATGGTTAACACATATTTTATGGTTAAATCCTTAAACCAGATGTGCGAAATCGCGAAAGTCATCGGTAAGGATGAAGATATACCCGAATATGAGAAAAAAATAGAATACCGCAAGGGTGCAATAACTGCTGCATATTTCAACGCATTTGACGATAATTTCATTATGAATGTTCAGGGTGCTAACTCCTTTGCAGTTGATTTAGGTCTTGGAACAGAAAACACCTATAGAAATATGGTAAGTTATTATAAAAAGCTAGGCTATTATGATACAGGTATTTTTGCAACTGATATTGTAACACGCCTACTTTTCCAAAAGGGCAACAGTGACCTTGCAATTGACCTTCTCACCCACGACGGAGACCAAGGTTACGAACATTGGCGAAAAAACGGTGCTACCACTTTCCACGAATATTGGGATTCAAATCGTAGCCGTTCCCACTCACACCCGATGTTCGGCGCACCTGTTGCATATCTTTTTGAATATCTTTTAGGCATAAAACAAGAAGAAGGCTCAGCAGGCTACAAGTCACTTATTATTGAACCCCAAGGTATTTCACGCTTTGGAAGAATGAGCGGTAGTATTGAAACTGTTCAGGGTAATGTGGCAATCAGCTACAAAAGCAATGACCAAAAAGTAAACTTCGAAATCAAAATCCCCCAAAACACAAAAGCTGTTTTTAGATATAAAAACAAAGAAATTGCCCTCACACAAGGTGAGAACAAATTTGAAATAGTTTTATAAAAAACAATGAACACCGACTTTTTCAGTTGGTGTTCATTTTCGTATTATTTATTTTTATCTAAATCATCAATAACCTTTTTATAGGGCATGAGCATACCCTCGTTCATTTTGTTTCCCATTTTGGATTTGATTTTAGGTGAAGAAAGAGCTCCGCCTAAAAGGTACATTAAAAGCATCATACCTTTTTTCTTTTGTGGGAAATCATATTGATTATGCGCTTTATAGAATTTATGGTCCTCTTTCATAAAGCCTTGCATAATCCAGATAAGATCGCGGAAGATTTTCATACCGCCAACCCCATAGAAATTCTGGGGTTGGGTATGTTTATTTTCCAATGCATATTCCAATGTTTTCGCCAATTTATCAATTTCTTCATTGGGATTGAATTCATCAGTAGCAACACCGCAAAGGAAATTTTCGCCCACACTTGCTCTTGCTTCGAGAACGGTCTGAAGATTTTTCTCTTCGCTGTAATTTCCGCTGACAAGATAGCCTACGGGCATTCCCATAGTAACAGAGCGGTGCCCGTTACAAAAAGAGCGGTCGTCATAAAGCTTAAACTGAGTACCTAAAGAATGGTCTTTAATTGTAAAAGCAAAAACTCTGGCTTCGGCAGAGTTAAGTTCTTTTCGGAGATATTCCGCAAAGCCGTCTTTATAAACACATTCTCCGCTTGTTGCACAATTAAGGCAACCTAAACATCCGCCTTTAAACTGATAATCTCTTATATTAACAACTCTTGTTTTACGGTTGATTACCTTTTGAAAACGAGAAATCATATTCTGAATTTGCATATCTTTTTCACCGAAATCCGCAATTATAACAACATCGCCTTTTTTATTATCTTGGGTTTCCTGTGGTATATCAATTTTAACATTTTTAGGAGTTGTGAAAGAATTCAAATCAGGTTCAACGATATCATTTTCAACAGACCATATAAGGTACTCAAAAAATGCTTTTGCTTCTTTCTGCCCTTTTTCTAATGGCAAATCTTCCATATCAGCAGAAAGCCCCTTTATAAATTTAAGGCCCATTTCCTGACAGTTGTCCTGAATATATTTATGAGCAGTTACATCATAAAAATGCTTTGATGTTGAAATCTGCGTTGCAAATTTACCATTCATTTTAATTCCATTTTCTTTTAAAAGTGAAATAAACTTGTGTAACTGATATGGTGCGAGAAATGTATAAACAGGATAAGAAAAAATTAATAAATCTGCTTCATTTATCATTTTTTCTGCTTCCGAAAAATCCTTTTCAAGAGCCTTTATTCTTTGCCCCACATTGAGATATAGGAATTCATATTCCGGGTACAATTTTGAAAGATATATTGAGGTTTGAAGAGTTATACTGTAATCCCCTTTTGGACTACCATTAAGAACTAAAATTTTCATAATTAACTCCTTTGATTTATTGCTTTTATTATATATAAAATTTTCAATAAAAACAAGTTAAATAAAGCCTTAAAAACTATCGCTTTTTCTATTTACAAGATTTTTCTTTTTTGTTATTATGAATATATACTATCTCCGAGGTGGTTTTAATGGATAAAATTTTATTTGGTACAGGCGGTTGGCGTGCGATTATCGGTGAGGATTTCATCTGCTATAACATCCGCCGTGTTGCAAAAGGTATCAGTCTTCTTATGAAAGAAGAAAACAAAACGGACAAGCCTGTTATTATTGGCTTTGACAGGCGTTTTCTCTCCGAAAATGCGGCAAAATGGGTTGCTGAAGTGCTTACCAATGACGGCATAAAGGTTCTTTTTATGGACCGTTCTGCGCCTACCCCCCTTGTTATGCACACAGTTAAGGACAGAGGTCTTGATTTTGGTATTGAAATCACCGCAAGTCACAATCCATCAAACTACAACGGAATTAAGCTTATTGTTGAAGAAGGTAGAGATGCTCCTGTTGAAACAACCTCTCGCCTTGAAAAGCTCATTGAAAATATTGGTGAGGTTGAATTCACAGAATTTTCAATTGCAGTAGAAAAAGGTCTTGTTGAATATATCAACAACCCTTTCAACAAATTCCTTGATGATATTATCAATGTTATTGATATGGAGGCTCTTCGCAACAGAGGACTTCGTGTTCTTTTTGACACAATGCACGGTTCGGGAACATATCCTCTCCTTGTTATTTTCTATACCGCAAGATGCACCATTGATACAATGAACGTTAACAAAGATGCTTATTTTGGCGGTGTTATGCCTGCTCCATCTGAAAAAAGTCTTACAAACCTAAAAAACTCCGTTGTAAACGGTGGCTATGATTTCGGTATTGCGATGGATGGCGATGGCGACAGACTTGGCATTATTGATGCTAACGGCAACTATATCAATGCAAACGAAATACTTTGCCTTTTATATTACTATCTTGTTAAATATAAAGGTTGGCGCGGTCCTGTTGTAAGAAACCTTGCAACAACTCATATGCTTGATAAAATTGCTGAAAGCTTCGGTGAAAAATGCTATGAAGTTCCCGTTGGCTTTAAATATATTTCTTCAAAAATTGACGAGGTTGATGCGGTTCTTGGCGGTGAATCCTCGGGCGGTCTTACAGTAAGAGGTCATATTCACGGCAAAGACTCTGTTTATGCGGCATCACTTTTTGCAGAAATGGTAAGCGTTACAGGTGAATCACCCTCACAGACTCTTGAAAAACTTCGCAAAGTATTCGGTGATTTTTCAATGGTTGAGGATGATATGCGCTTTGACCCTGCAATCAAACCCGTTGTTGAAAAAACTCTTATGGTTGAAAAACGTCTTCCTGTTTTCAAGGATGAAATTGTTAAGGTTAATTATGAAGACGGATGCAAGGTTTATTTTGAAGATGGTTTTGTTATCTGCCGTTTCTCAGGAACCGAACCTCTCCTCAGAATTTTTGCAGAAAGCACCAATCCCGTAAGAGCAAAAGAATATATTGAAACTTTCAAGAAATTTTTATTTGACTAATTATAAAAATCGAGGCGATTTTATGAATATCTGGCACGATATTAACCCTGAAAGAATTTCACGTTCTTCTTATGTTGCTGTTATTGAAATCAGCAAGGGCAGTAAAATGAAATATGAGCTTGATAAGGAAACCGGTCTTTTAAGGCTTGACCGCGTTCTTTATACATCTACTCACTACCCTGCTAACTATGGTTTTATTCCAAGAACCTATGCCAAAGACAATGACCCACTTGACGTTCTTGTGCTTTGCTCAGGAAATATTCAACCTATGTCACTTGTTGAATGCTATCCCATAGGCGTTATTACAATGCTTGATAATGGTGCACCTGATGATAAAATCATTTCAATACCCTTTAATGACCCAACTTATAGCTCATATAAGGACATCAGTCAGCTTCCTTCCCACGTTTTTGACGAGATGAAGCATTTCTTCTCTGTATATAAAACATTGGAAAGCAAGGACACTGCAATTGATGAGGTTAAGGGTGTTCTTGATGCGGTTTCAATTATTGAAGAAGCTATAAAAGCCTACGATGAAAAATTCGGAAAATAATCCAAATTTGTTAAAAAATCTCTTGCATTTAAAATGCGTTTGTGTTATTATATATGACTGTATGATACGAAAATAATGACAAGGAGGTGCCGTAATGCCCAACATTAAATCTGCTAAGAAGAGAGTTGTTGTTAATGCAACAAAGGCTGCAAGAAACAAAGCTACAAACTCTGCTCTTAAAACTGCAATTAAAAAAGCTAATGCAGCTATCGAAGCTAACGATGCAGCAAAAGCTGATGCTGTTAAGGTTGCTGTTAAGAAACTTGACCAGGCTGCTGCTAAAGGTCTTCTTCACAAGAACAATGCTGCTCACAAGAAATCACAGCTCGTTAACAAGCTTAACAAATCCAACTAATTGTTGGACAAAAGAAACCCCACAGCAAAATGCTGTGGGGTTTCTTTTTGTCAAATTGCAAGTTAAAAGTGACAAGTGGCAAGTTTCGGGTGCTGCGCACGGCATTTTTATAGATGCCGGTGCCAGGACCTGCGGTTGGCAATTACAAGCTACCAGTCGCCAGATGCCAGTTAATGTAGGGTACGTTCTTGACTGAACTCTACATTATTTAAAGAAATTTCATTTTCTTTAAGAACTCATAACTCCTGCCTGTTGGATCAAACTTTTCATCTTCGGGATGTTCCAATTCAAAGACGCAAGGAACTACAGTTTCATCAAGTTCTGCATCAATAATTTTGCTATTTTCATCATATATAAATTTGTATCTTTTTCCTAAAGGCATACCCAACAATTGTGGTGAGAAATTATAAACCCTCCGATAATAATCAGCATAATCAAGCTTTCCATTTTCATCATAATGATAATATTGAAAATCTAAAATACTGCTATCAATGATCTTTTTGACTTTTTCTTCAGAAAGCTCCTCTTCCGGTATTCCTGCTGTAATTATTGAAGCAAAGCTTAATATATCACCTTTTTCATTGTAAACAGCCTGACAAATATCAACACGATTTTTGCAGTCAAAAAAATTAAAACTATAAATTGAATTTTTATAATTATACAAATACTTTTTTGAAAAGTTTTTATCTTTGTTTTGAGAATTAATACACACCAATTTATCATCTGCAAAAAGATATTGATAATAATAAGCTTCTTTGGAAATCGATTTATACAATCGCTTAGGTCTTTTCACATTTACAATAACAAACTCATCAAGAATAGGAGTAAAAAATCCCCATATAGATGAAGAGTATTTTGAAAACATTTCTGTTGTTATCATATTTGAAAGAGCTGTTTCAAAATAATCTTGTTTACAACCAACTTCAATACCTAAATTAGCCAACTCAAACAACTTTTCTCGTAAATTTTTATAGGTAAATTGAGTTATTGGTGTCATATAAGCATTTTCATTTTCTTTTATTATTTCAGAAATGTTATTCATATTGTCACACCTCACCAAAAACATAGCAGAGGGCAATTTTATATCTTACGCCCCCTGCTTAATCCCTTATTTTGTCTGGTAGAAGCCTACCTTTTTCATAACTTTGTCAAGTGTACGTTGAGAAATTCTTGTTGCAAGGTCAGCGCCTTTTTTCATACATTCTTCAAGGTATTTTTTATCGTTGATAAGCTCTTTATAACGAGCCTGAACGGGTGCAAGCTCGTCAATTACTGCCTGACCAACTGCGGTTTTAAAGTCACCGTAGCCTTTGCCCTCAAATTCTTTTTCAATCTCCTCAAAAGATTTGCCTGTGCAGCAGGAGTAAATTGTCATAAGGTTATTGATGCCGTCCTTACCCTCTGCATATTTAACACAAGCCTCGCTGTCTGTAACCGCGCTTTTGATTTTCTTCATAATCACATTGGGTTCATCAAGCATTGAAATATATGATTTCGGGTTATCATCAGATTTGCTCATTTTATGAGTTGGGTCCTGAAGAGAGCAAATTTTTGCACCTGCTTTGCCGATAAAGGGTTCGGGCATTTTAAGAACATTGCCATAAATTGTATTGAAACGTTCAACAATGTTTCTTGCAAGCTCAAGGTGTTGCTTCTGGTCTGCGCCAATTGGCACGAAATCCGCCCCATAAACAAGAATATCTGCCGCCATAAGCACAGGATAATCAAAAAGTCCTACAGAAATATTACCGCCTAACTTCTGACTTTTTTCCTTGAACTGAGTCATTCTTGCAGCTTCGCCAAACTGAGTATAGCAATTGAGAATCCAACCTAACTGAGCGTGGGTGGGAACATGGCTCTGAACGAAAACAATATTCTTTTCAGGGTCAATACCGAGAGCTAAAAGAAGTGCATAAAGCTCAAGGGTATTCTTTTTAAGCTGCTGGGGATTTTCGCGGAAGGTTGGCACTGTTATTGAGTGCAAATCCGCAACACCATAAAGGCAGTCATAATCCTCACACATATTTTTCCAGTTTTTGAGTGCACCAAGGTAGTTACCCAAGGTGGGTGTACCTGTTGGCTGAATGCAACTCAAAACTATTTTCTTTCTTTCGGGTGTCTGGTTTTCCATTTGTATTTACTCCGTTGATTATATTTATTTCTTAGAAAAGTCCTGTGATTTTGCCGTTCTCATCAACATCAATACGCTCTGCTGCAGGGCTCTTGGGAAGACCGGGCATAGTCATAATGTCACCTGTGAGAACAACAATAAAGCCTGCACCTGCTGAAACCTTAAGATTTCTTACTGTAACCTTGAAGTTTTCGGGAGCACCAAGCTTCAACGGGTCATCGGAAAAGCTATACTGTGTTTTAGCAATACATACGGGGAGATTTCCGAAACCATCTGCTTTAAGCTGGTCAAGCTGTTTCTGTGCGTTTGTTGTAAATTCAATACCGTCGCCGCCATATACCTTTGTTACAACTGCTTCGATTTTTTCTTCAATTGAAGACTCTGTTTCATAAGAGAAAGTGAAGTTTGAATTATCTTCCTCTTCGCAAAGGCGAACAACCTCTTTAGCAAGCTCTACGCCACCTTTACCGCCATCTGCCCAAACAGTTGAAAGAACAGTATTAACACCAAGCTCTTTACATTTGTTAATAATGAAATCAATTTCGTTATCTGTATCTGTTGGGAAACGGTTAACTGCAACAACGCAAGGAAGCTTATATACATTTTTAATATTTGAAACATGACGAAGAAGGTTTGGAATACCCTTTTCAAGCGCTTCAAGATTTTCTTCACCTAGCTGGTCTTTCTTAAGACCACCGTGCATTTTAAGAGCTCTTACTGTTGCAACAACTACAACTGCATTGGGTTTAATACCTGCGGCACGGCATTTGATGTCAAGGAATTTTTCTGCGCCAAGATCAGCATCGAAGCCTGCTTCTGTAATTGCATAATCTGCTGTGCTCATTGCCATTTTTGTTGCAAGAACTGTATTACATCCGTGAGCAATATTTGCGAAAGGTCCGCCATGAACGAAAGCAGGTGTACCTTCAAGAGTCTGAACAAGGTTGGGTTTAACTGCATCAACAAGAAGCGCGGTCATTGCGCCCTGAGCTTTAATATCACCGCAAGTAACGGGTTTGCCTGAATAATCATAAGCAACTACTATTCTTGCAAGTCTTTCTTTAAGGTCCGTTACAGATGTTGCAAGGCAGAAAACAGCCATGATTTCACTTGCAACTGTAATATCAAAACCATCTTCACGAGGAACACCCTGCATTCTTCCGCCAAGACCGTCAACGATATTGCGAAGCTGTCTGTCGTTCATATCAACGCAACGTTTCCATGTAATACGCTTAACATCAATACCGAGAGCATTACCTTGCTGAATATGGTTATCAAGCATAGCAGCAAGAAGGTTGTTTGCAGCACCGATTGCATGGAAATCGCCTGTAAAATGAAGGTTAATATCCTCCATAGGAACAACCTGAGCATAACCGCCACCTGCGGCACCGCCCTTAACACCGAAAACGGGACCAAGAGAGGGCGCACGAAGAGCAACGCAAGTATTATAACCGCAAAGGTTCATTGCATCTGCAAGACCGATTGTGGTTGTTGTTTTACCCTCACCTGCAGGGGTAGGAGTAATAGCGGTAACAAGAACAAGCTTTCCTTGCTTTTCACTCTTCTTAAGATAAGATAAATCAATTTTTGCTTTGTACCAACCGTAAGGTTCAAGGTACTCTTTACCCACACCAGCTTTTTCAGCAATTTCGGTAATGGGTTTCATTTTACAGCTCTGTGCAATTTCAATGTCGGTAAGATATGCCATTTTTTCTTTCTCCTCTATTTTAAAAATAATTATTCTTGTATATTTAATTTCTCACGGCAGAGGTTTTTAAAAAAATCAAAATTCTCTTCACCGCAAATATCAATATTATTAATCAGCGAGTTCTGATAATCATCAAAAAGCTTCTGTTTTTTTGCAGGACTGCGCTGAGCTTCAATTTGCTTTACCAAATCATTGAAGGACTCATTTATAAAGCCACGAATAATCCTGTCTCTTCGGGTATTTATATCGTTCATCTGATCTGTTGGACCATTACCCTCAAACCGCCAATATGGCTCGATTTTCATTAGGTTTTCAGTGCTATCAATCAAATCCTTAAAAGAACTGAAAAACACCTGAGGATATTTTGTTGTGTTGACATTTCTTGCGGCTGTTGAACCGATTTTAATGTTTTTAACAACATAATTATTAATTGCCGTTATAAGTAAATCTTGAGAAAGCAATTTTCTTGTAACAGGAATTGATGAAACAATTTTTTGAATTTCTATTCTTTCATCCCTGTCAAAATTTCTGGGTTTATGAACATAACCCTGAGGTTCTTTTTTCTTTTTCAAAAAATCAAACATATTAATATTTGTCCTTTATTCTGTAACCTTTTGTATCGTAAGCACTTTTGTAAGAACCGCTGTAAGCTCTTACAGTATAACGATAGGTTTTTCCTTTTTTAGCGGTTTTATCGGTATAAGAAAGATTTGAAGCGCCTTTTACAGTTGCAATTCTTGTCCATTCATCCTCACCATTAAGTTTGCGATAAATACGATATTTTTCTGCACCTGAAGATTTACTGTATTTAATAGTTATTCCTGATTTAGTGCTTTTTGCTCTTGTAACAACAGGCTCCTTCAGGTACTCTATAGTCTTGTAATTATACCCGCTTACAGAAGGTCTGTTAACTGCTCTTACTGAGTAACTGTATTTAACACCGCTTTTTGCAGACTTATCAGTATAACTGAAGGTTTCGTTATCAAGTTTTTTCAACAATACCCAACTACCGTTACCTTTTTTTCTATATACACGATAAGAAGTTGCCCCACTAACCTTTTTCCAGCTAACCTTGACACCTGAGGATACATTTTTTACAGAGGAAATTTTTGGTGCAGAAACATATTTAGTGCCAACACCATTTGTATCATATTCACTAATACTATTTTTATCGTAGGCGCGAACGGTATAATAATATGTACTTTTATTGGATACATCTGTATCAGTGAAATAAAGTTTAGATTTTTTCACACTACCGATATGTTCCCAATAAGTTTCCCCCTTTTTCCTTCTATAAATATTATAATTAGTAGCTGTTGAAACTTTCTCCCATGTAACTTTAATTCCACCTAAAACATTTTTGGCAGAAGAAAGCTCAGGAGTCTGTATATAATATGCTGAAATGCCTTTTTTAACATATCTGCTGACGCCGGCTTTGTTATAAGCCTTTACAGTATATGTATTTGTATATGATGAGTACGCTTTTTTATCTGTGTAAGAAGTTTTATTTTTATCACTTACAGTTCCTATTTTTACATAATCACCTGTTTTATTTTTACGGTATATGTAATAACCATCTGCATCGGAAGAAACAGACCACTTGATTTCAACACCCGAAGCGGTTTGCTTTGCAGAAAAAAGTTTTGGTGTTATAGCTTGTGAGGAACGGTATCTGACACCAAACATATTGCAATATTTATGCCCTGCAGAATCTGTTGGAGCGTAAATTTTCACATCTTCATTTACAACGCAGATAATAAAGCTATCAACAGGGAAACCTGTCTGAGATGCATAATAAACCGCATTTTCTTCTGTAATTTCTTCGTGTTGAATACCTTTTTGGTCAAGCATAAATTCAAGACCTTCAAAATCAAAGGCATAGCCATACCCTAAAGAGCAATAACCAATATAGTTGACCGATGTAGGTAAATGAATAGCGGTCAGATTATTACAAGCAAGAAATGCTCCATCATAGATACTTTCAAGACCATTTACTATATCAAGCGTTGAAAGGTTTGTATTACCTGCAAATGCCTGCATACCTATGCTTTTTACATTTGAAGGAATTGTAAAAGCAGTATGCTTACAATTCAAAAAAGCATAGTTCCCGATTTGAGTAACTGTTTGGGGTATTACGAAATTATTTTCACCGCCCGCTGCATATCTACCTATTGGATATGCAACCAATTGGGTCATATCTTTTGAATAAACAACACCGTCAACTGCAGTAAAATATGGGTTTTCGGGATGAACTTTATACTCCTTAATGCTTTGAGAATTAAAAATAGTACCATCAAAGCCTTGAATATTTTTAGGTAAAGTTACAGAAGTAATGGCAGTATCTGCAAAAGCCGAATCTCCTATAAACTCTATTGAATCCGGCAAGGTAACGCTTTCAAGGTATTCTTCACCGTAAAATGCACCTTCCATAATACTCTTTACGCCATCTTCAATTATCAGTTCAGTAATGTAACGATTTCCAAGGGCAGTTTTCCAGCATTGATCGGTTCCATTAGGCATATAACCGTCACCGCTTATTTTAAGAGATGCCGTAGTCAGATTCGTCTTTGTTAATTCCCAATAAATAACACCATTATCATCTGAGGAGGTGTCCTGCATCTGACCGGTTTCAGTAAAAAGTCCTGCTGAAGCAGATGTTATCAAAGATGTGCACAAGCTTACGCACATTACAAACGTTAAGACAATTGAAATTAACTTTTTCATAAACACCTCTCCTTTTGATAATTATTTCTCTATTGTAATTATATTATTATGTAGCGGAAAAGTCAATAAAAGGAAAAAGAAAACAACGGTTAATACGCTGTTTTCTTTCTTTTTATGATATGGTTATTTTTTCTCCGTCCCATTTGCAAATCACAGAAGTTTTATCTTTAAATTCACCCATAAGATATTTTTCTGCAAGAACATCCTCAACCATTGAGGTAACTGCTCTTCTTAGGGGTCTTGCACCATAAATTGTATCAAACCCCTTCTTTGAAACCGCTTCAACTATACTTTCATCAAAAGTTATTTTAACACCACCGTTATCACATCTTTTCTGAAGCTCCGAAAGCATACGCCTTGCAATTTCTTTTATTTCGTTTTCATTAAGAGAATCAAAAATAATTATTTCATCAATTCGGTTTATAAATTCAGGCTTGAAGTATTTTTTTATTTCTTCATTAACTAATTTTTTTATTCTCTCTCTTCTGCCTTTTTCAGCACTTTCTCCTGCAAATCCCATGGTGCTTTTATTGTTTGAAATCAATTCTGCACCAATATTTGATGTCATTATAACAACGCAGTTTTTAAAATCCGCTTTTTTGCCGTTGGAATCTGTTAAAACACCATCTTCCATTATCTGCAAAAGAATATTGAAAACATCATTGTCTGCCTTTTCAATTTCATCAAAAAGAACTATCGAATATGGATTTCTTCTTACTTTTTCTGTCAGTTGTCCACCCTCTTCAAAGCCAACATAACCGGGTGGCGAACCAACAAGGCGAGAAACGGAATGTTTTTCCATATATTCGGACATATCAATTCTTATTATTTGTTGTTCCGACCCAAAAAGACTTTCGGCCAGGGCTTTTGTAAGCTCGGTTTTACCGACACCGGTTGGTCCTAAAAACAAAAATGAACCAATTGGTCTTTTAGGATTTTTAAAAGCGGAGCGACCTCTTCTGACGGCTTTTGAAACCGCTTGTACCGCTTCCTCCTGTCCTACGATTCTTTTATGAAGGAACTCATCAAGCTTTAAAAGTTTCTGACTTTCTTCCTCGGTTAATTGAGAAACAGGAACACCCGTCCAAGCAGAAACCACATCAGCAACATTTTCTCCTGTTATCGTCTTTATTTCAGTTTTTGCAAGGTCTTTCCATTGTTGGGTTTTCACTCTTAAAAGGCTTGTTGTTTCTTTTTCTTTATCACGAAGAGTTGCTGCCTTTTCAAAATTCTGTTTTTCAATTGCCTGATGCTTTTGATTAGAGATTTCTTTAAGCCTGTTTTCAAGCTCTCTTATATAAGCAGGCGGAGTATAGCTTTTTAACCTGATTTTTGAAGATGCCTCATCAATCAAATCAATAGCTTTATCGGGCAAAAATCTATCCGTGATATAGCGTTCACTTAAATCCACTGCAGCATTTATTGCTTCATCGCTGATTTTTACTCCATGGTGTTTTTCATAGCGTTCTTTTAACCCCTGAAGCATCAACACGGTATTTTCTCTGTTTGGCTCATCAACGCTTACAGTCTGAAAACGCCTTTCCAATGCCGCATCCTTTTCAATATACTTTCTGTATTCATCAATTGTTGTTGCTCCAACCACCTGCAATTCACCTCTTGCAAGAGATGGTTTTAAAATATTTGCCGCATCAACCGCACCCTCGGCAGACCCGGCTCCAACAATATTATGAAGCTCATCAATAAAAAGAATTATATTACCATCGGCGCAAACCTCATCAATTATATTTTTGATACGTTCTTCAAAATCGCCCCGGTATTTTGTTCCTGCCACCATACAGGTTAAATCAACGCTTATAATTCTTTTATTTTTTAAAAGCTCTGGAACATTTCCGTTTGCAATCTGCAAGGCAAGACCTTCTGCAACAGCTGTTTTACCCACCCCCGGCTCACCAATCAGGCAAGGGTTGTTTTTAGTTCTTCGGCAAAGTATTTCAATAACTCTGCTTATTTCCTTATTTCTGCCGATTACCGGGTCAATACCACCATTCTCTGCAAGGCTAGTTAAATCCTTACCATACTTGCTAATCATTGTTTTTTTCTGTTCTGAAATTTTACTGTTTTTATTATCAGTAACATCACCGGTATTCAGAACATCTGAATTTATGTCGTAAGGTGAAACACCGAGAGAATTTAAAATCTTGCATCCTGCACATTGAGGTTCTCTCAGTAACGAGATTAAAAGCTGTTGTGTTCCTGACTCACCTAAAGGTGCATTTCTTCCTAATGCAAGAGCGTTTTCAATGATTTTTCTGCAACGAGGAGTTATATCATCGGGTGTCAGAGTAGTTGGTAAACCTATCCCAACAACGCTTCTGATCTGCTCTTCAGCCTTTTTTAAAGTAACCTTTTTACCGCCCAGAACAGCAGAAGAAACCATTCTTGAATCTGATAAAAGACCCAATAAAATATGTTCACTGCCAATGTATGTGTGTCCGAAATTTTCTGCAGCCTCAATTGAATAATTAAGCGCATTGTTCGCACTTTGAGTAAAGCCTGTAAATTTATACATTATATATAAAAACTCCTATTCGTTTCTTGTGATTGCTAATGTAAGGACTGTTAAGTCATCCTGTTTTTCAGGTTGAAGACGGCGGATATTCTCGCAAAGCTCTGTTGTGAAACCTCTTACGTTACCACCCGAAAAAGCTTTTAATTCTTTTTGTAAAAACGGCAAATCCTCTTCTCTTACGCCATCCGATGACATCACAAGAACATCACCGAAAGAGAGAGTTCCTGTTCCGCAACTGATTTCTGTATCGTTTAAAATACCTAACGGCAAAGAAGAAAAACCAACCTCAAGAATTTTTCCGTTTTTCCTTACAACTGTATTTGACGCACCGCATTTATAGAACTCTATATGCCCCGTGAAAAGATCTACTGCCGTTAAATCAAGGGTTACGGAGCACTCTTCTCCTGACCTTGAAATTAAAGATGTATTAACGGTATTTATTGCCGCTTTAACACCAAACCCTGCTTTTATAAGCTTTTCTAAAAGAGTTACTGCAAGACCTGATGAAAGTGCGGCTTTTGTTCCTGTCCCCATTCCATCGCATATCACTGCATAAAATATACCGTCACCATCTTCAAATGTTGTAAAGGTATCACCCGAATATCTTTCTCCGTTTGCACAATGCTGAACTCCTGAACTGACAATTTTATAATCGGATTTTTCTTTATAAATAATTTTTGTGAAATCTTCATTTCGTTCAATTAACGGCAATTCGAATTTTCTATCGGTAATTATACCTATCTGGCTACTCAACGAGCTCAAATCCGGCTTATTTTTAACAGGATTAACCTTTATTTCAACTGTCATCTTTTCCATTGATTTTATAAACGCACAACAATCAACATTTTCAAATCCGCAAGTGACTGCTGCGGCTTTTATTCTATTGGCACAATCTATATCAAACCGTATCTCTTCATCAATTTTACTGCACAGAGAATCAAGAAGAGATGAAACATTTACAAACTGCTCCGATGCTAATTTATGCATTTCATTAAATCTCATCTGAAAACGCTCTCGGGTTTTAAACTCTCCATACAACTTATTAAAGCAACTGCTTACATTTTCCGTTCTTATGCATTTTGCGGCAAATTGTTGGGGTACTGTTCTGTATTCAAGGTGTATTCCCTCTTTTTTCATATTTAAAAGAGTATTGAATATATCTTGTGTTTCCTCCCCTTTTTCTTTCCAGCAAACATCATAAAGCCCGCAAGAACCACAAACACGCTCTTTGGTTTTTTTTCCAACATTTCCTATATCGGATTTTTCGGATTTACTTAAAGCATCGCTGACACTTGTGAGAGATGAACAGATTTCCGCAGAGGTTTTTGAAGCATATTTCAATTTATTGAAAATATCATTTTTTATTGTATCAATTATTGGTGAGGTTACATTGGGTTTCAGAATTGTTCTTATTCTTTCATCAAAAAGATTAGTTATAACAAAAAACAAAGCACCTGCAACCGCAGTTTCAATCAACATTGTTGGTAAAGTGGAATTATCATAAGAAACAACAGTCACCGCAACACCCGAAAAGATAAATGATAAAAATGACGCTATTCTTCCATAAGCGGAAAAAACACCTGCTAAAAGTCCACCGAAAGAATAAAAGCTCAAAAGCAATATATCGGAGCTACCTAATGCGGTTGTTAATCCGCCACAGATTCCCACAATTGCACCACCTGCCTCTTTGCAATAAAAGGCGCAAACAAGGATCAAGAATGTTGTGATGATATTTGTAGGATGAACACCGAACAAATCAACTTTTCTTATAGAAAGAAGCAAAAGCATAACACTTATTATTACCGCAGTTGCTTCTTTTGATGTAAGCATTGTAAGTCCGCCTTTTAGCGAGAGAACGCCCTGACTTTTAAAAAGCAAGTGAGCAGTTGCCGCACCGATTGCCCCCTCCGCAAATGAAATAAGCAAAGAAAGAACTGTTACATCTTCTGCAAAAACAATAGCAAGACCTGTAACAAAAAGGCAGATAAAAACTGTGATTAACGGAGTTACTGCATTATCACGAATCTGCCTGAAGGGTTTCAAAGCGCTCATTA
This sequence comes from Acutalibacteraceae bacterium, assembly GCA_045606545.1. Taxonomy (GTDB): domain Bacteria; phylum Bacillota; class Clostridia; order Oscillospirales; family Acutalibacteraceae; genus DTU089. The sequence continues at coordinate 23,032 of JAZUSD010000064.1, forward strand.
TGACACAAAGTGCCAGAACCGCCGATGTATAGCGCAAAGCAGAAACGGAATCGAGGCTGAAAAACCAACCTACAGTTGCACCTAAAGCGGCTGTTATTGTCAAATCTTTGGGAACGCTACCACAGAAAGCCACACCGAAGGGTGAAAACTCGTTATTAAAGCCTGCAAGACTGAAAAGAACACCTAAAACAAAGGTTACGGAATGCCTTATAAAAAAGCCTTTAAATTCTACATTTTTTGTTTTCTCCCATCTGCTTTTCCCCACACGCTCTGCAACTTTTACGCTCATAAAAAATCTCCAATTTTTACAAAATACTCTAAAAATATTGTAAGGACAAGCAGTTGAAAAACAGGTCACAGTATGGTGTACTTTTATACTGTTTTATGCTATAATTAAACTAAATAAAACGAAAAAAGACGAAAAAAGAAATATGTTTTTATTTCTTAAGAATTTTGTAATAATTTTATTTATTATTTTGTAATATACCCATCTTACAATTAAGGTGCAATAAGAAATCAGGAGGGTAAAATAATGTATAATGTTCTTATTTGCGATGATGATGTAGCTATACTTAACTCCATTGAAATTTATCTTAATATGGAGGGCTACAAGCCCTTTCTTGCCACCAACGGCAGAGAGGCTCTTAAAATCATTGAGGAAAACGAGGTTCATTGCATTGTTCTCGATATTATGATGCCCGAGCTTGATGGTCTGCAGACAACTCTGGAAATCAGAAAATCAAAGAACATTCCGATAATTCTTCTTTCCGCAAAAAGCGAAGATACAGATAAAATCACAGGTCTTGGCTTTGGCGCAGATGATTATGTTACAAAACCCTTTAACCCCCTTGAACTTACTGCAAGAGTAAAAAGCCAGATAAGGCGATACTGCTCTCTCGGTAGTCTTGAAAAAAAGCAAGGCGTTATTGTTAACGGTGGTCTTTCAGTTGACACAATTGCCCACGAGGTAACTGTTGATGGAGAACCGGTTAAGCTTACTGCAACGGAATACGGCATTGTTGAGCATCTTATGAAAAATCTCGGGTGCATTCTTTCCACAACACAGATTTACGAAGCAGTATGGGGTGAACCATGTATGGTTGGCGATAAAACCGTTACTGTTCACATCAGGCGCATACGTGAAAAAATTGAGATTAACCCGAAGGAGCCAAAATATTTAAAGGTGGTGTGGGGCATTGGATACAAAATTGAAAAACTCTAAATATCATCCGCTCATAAAATTGGTGGCGGTGCTTTTAACAATCACATTTGCGTTTTTAGCAGGTGTTAATGCTTTATCTTATTTAAGAAAAGCGGTTTTTTATGCTGATACAACAAACGATATTAAAAGCACACCTGCATTTGCAAACGAACTCAGGAACACAATAAGAGATATTTCCGCACTAAAAGAAGCTACGGAAATTTATGAAGAGGATTTAAGCGAAGAGGAATATCTGAAAACAGATAAAGCTAAAAAAATAATCAAGGAATATAACGAAAAAGAAGAAAGAGCGGTAAAGCTCTTTAATGTAATTCAAGAATTAAAAAAGCTTCGCCCTGATGTTATCGAAACCAAGAACGGAATTTATGAAATAGAAGAAAACGGTTATGTTTATTTTGATGAAATAAACGAATATGTTGATGCAACTGTATTCTATGATTATTACAACGATTATTACTACGAAGGCGAATATTCAGAACAGGTTACTTATGTTGTTTATAATGATGAATACGATAACGACATTATCCTCCCTACTAATGATGAAGAGCTTTTCACTTTAAAGGATGAATACACATCCTTTTCTGATTGGAATTATAAATACCGACAGTTGAGAACTGCTATTTTCGATATTGTTGATAATGCAATAAACGAGGAGCAAATAAGAGACGATATTCAGTTTGAGGCTAAAGAATATCTTCACGAAAGCTATTATGAGGATTTTGTAGAAAACACTGCCAGACTGAATAAATTAAAAAATGTTAAATTCATTCTTAAAAATAACAAAAGTGGTAATGTTATTTCCAATGTAGAAAAAGCCGACAGGAAAGATTTCATAAATAATATAGATGTTGGTGGCATTTTCCACATCGAATTTGACGGAAATAAGCTTCATTCTCAACCTACTGTCCGAAATTCTTCAACAAATCTCTTGAAATTCTTATCAGAAACAGGTTTTCTTGCAGATACAGCAATCACAGAAAGCTACCTTCTTAATTATTTTAAGGGTTATTCATTATATCTGAAAATAGGCGGTGAAACACTTGTACCTGCAGAGGGTGATGCCTATTACCAGATTATACAAACCTACAACGCTCTGTCTGATACTGATTGCGATACTTATTTATATCTCACTATAATATTTGCAGTGCTTTCTATTCTCTGTTTTGTTTGGTGCTGTATTATAAGCGGAAGGCAAAAAGATGGTAGTGTTAAATTAGCCGTTAATGATAAGGTTCCGTTTGTGATTTATCTTGCCTTTACAGTTGCTCTTGTTGGCGCGGTAGGCTTCGGTGTTGGCACCTTAGCATTTATAGACTTTTTTCCCGAAGAAATCAGGCAACAATATCCCGGGCTACAATGGCTGTTAACACCTGATTTTATCCGCAATGTAATCGGTCTTGGCTTTGCTCTTATTTCCCTTTTCCTTTTAGCCTTTGTCCTTTACATTGCAAGAAATATTAAGGCAGGAACTTTCGGAAACAGATTTATAACAATTTTCCTTACCCGAAAAATCAAAAATGGTATAAAAAAAGCAAAGGAAAAAGCAAAAATCAAAGCGACCGAAAGGGAGTTATCACCCGACCAGATAAAAAGGCAAATTAAACGGCAGACAATAATACCTCTTGCAGTTTATGTGGCAATGAACCTGTTCTTGTATATAGTTTCTTTCACTGATGCCTACCCTGTTGCAGTTATCGCTCTTATTATTTTCAATGCACTGGCAATGGTTTATGCTATTCTTTATTTAAGCGATGTTTTAAGACTGGGGAAAATTGCAGAGGAAATAAGAAACGGCAATTACAAGCAAAAAATCAATTCTAAAACCTTTGTTGCTCCTTTGCGAAAATTTGCATCAGACCTTGATGCTTGTCGTGACGGTATTGAAAATGCCATTAACGAGGCTATTAAGGGCGAACACCTAAAAACCGAGCTTATAACAAACGTTTCCCACGATTTAAAAACTCCCCTGACCTCTATTATTAATTACGTTTCTCTTCTGAAAATGGGAAACATTGAGGGCGAGGAAGAAAGAAAATATATTGAAATTCTTGATGAGAAATCAAAGAAGCTGAAAAGACTTATCGAGGATTTAACGGAAGCCAGCAAAGCAAATTCTGGTAACATAAAAATGAATGTGGCTCAGGTTAATCTCAATGAAATGGCTCTTCAGGCAGTTGGTGAAAACAGCGATGTACTTGAAAATGCCGGTCTTGATGTTATTCTCACTGAAAGAGATAAGGAAATCATTGTAACTGCTGACAGTCAGCATACTTTCAGAATTATTGATAACCTTTTCTCAAATGCAAAAAAATATTCCCTTACGGGAACAAGAGTTTATGTTGATGTTTATAAAGAAAACGGCTACGGTGTTTTCGAAATGAAAAATATAAGCCGTGAAAAATTGAACATTGACCCTGATGAACTAACGGAAAGATTTGTTCGCGGTGACAACTCCCGAACAACAGACGGAAGCGGTCTCGGTCTTTCCATCGCAAGAAGCTTCGCAGAGCTTCAAAACGGTATTTTCAACATTGAAATTGACGGTGATATGTTCAAAGCGGTTGTTAAACTTCCATTAATATAAGTATAACAAGCCCCCCAACAATAATCTGAACCATTATTGTTGGGGGGCTTAATGTTTATATTTACTTTTTAGAAAATACAGGGAATTCTACCGGACCGCTTACATGCTTTAAGCCAATTTTTTCAGCTGTAGCAATGCATCTCAAGCCATCCTCTTTAATAGTTTTATTTCTGTCAGGTAACTCCTTTAGCAAGAACAAAAGATTAAAATAAGCCATAGATTTAATTAATTCTATTTTACTCATACCATGCCTCTTATACTCTGCCAAAACTTCAAATGCAGAATAGTCAAGAGCATAAGTTTCAAAGCTTTTTGTCTTTTTATTTACAGCTCTGAGCCATTTATAAAATCCACAGAATTTATCTGCATTCATTTCTTCTTTGAAATATAAGCCTTTAATATAAAAACCAGTTTTTTTCTCGTTTATTGGTTCAAGAAAACACGAAAAGTAATCCTGTGCTATTTTCATAACCTCTTTATGTTGAATTTCAAGGCTTGTCTGGGTAATTTGTTTATCGTGAAGTCTGTATATCATCAGATATTCCGGTTGAAGCTGAATTTTATAACCCTCTTTTACAGCTCTTGTCCATAATTCCAAATCTTCTGTGCAGGTTAAGGTAGTGTCATACCTTAATTTTTTCATAACATCAGCTTTTGCAATAAGTCCCGGATGAAGAATTGGATTTGTAAACAAAAGTCTTGCTTTTACAAATTCAAAATCACATCTGCCGCCGCAACCACCTGAAGCATAAACACCTTTTTTCAGGGTCATATATCTGCAGGAAGAAAGGGAAACATCGGGATTGTTTTCCATAAACTGATATTGCTTTTCAAATCTGTCAAGAAGGCATATATCATCCGCATCAATTCTGGCAATATATTTCCCCTCAGCAAGTGATAATGCTTTATTCAGAGAAGAAGGAAGCTTTAAATTAACCTCATTTGAATAAACCTTAATTCGTTCATCAAGAGCCGAATATTTTTCTAAAATACTAAGGCTTGTATCTGTTGAGCAATCATTAATAGCAATTAATTCCCAATCCTTAAAGCTCTGATTGCAAATACTATCGAGAGTTTCTGCTAGATAATCTTCACCATTATAAACACTCATTATTACCGATATTGCAGGTGTTTCTTTCAAATTATCTCCCCTCTCTTTTTAAAACCCGTTTAATTTCTTTACAAACATAAAGAAAATAAAAAGTCTGTTTATACTTTTGTTTTTTCATCAAATATAAGCCGATCCGACTTTTCTTTGTTAACCAATTAAATTCAGCTTTCTGTATTCCGCTGTTTAATTCGCTGTTTAATATAAGCTTTTCCAGTTCTTCAATCGCATCAAAATGATTACCTTCAGCAGCTGCAGCTAATATAGCAAAGCTCATAAAAAACGAATATCTTGCAATCTGCCCATCAAAATCAATGTCTTGCGGAACTTCAAGCTTCCGAAGAAATTCCACAACAGATGAAATCAGCGTAATCTGACGTGTATTGAAGCTTTTTGACATTGACTCGTCTCTTATTGTATATAAATAGATTGGTTTGTGGCTCACATAAACCTTTTGGGCCTGTAACATACAAGGAACAATACACACTAAATCCTCACCGAGAGATATTTCTGTGCTGACATTAAGTTGATTTTCAGTTGCAAGAGAACGTTTTATTGCTCTCCCCCATAGAAAATACAAACTGTGTTGCATATTTTTATCTGCTAATAGTTTCGGAAAAATATGCTCTTCTATATCTTTTTTATTATAAAGACCTTCGTCCAGAACGTCATTCACAGGTTCGCTGACCTGACCGTTTTTATAGTTTCTATATGAAAAAGATACTATATCTGCATCTGTTTTGCTGATTATTTCAAAAGCACTTTCAAGTGCATCCTTTTCAACTCCATCATCCGCATCAAGATGGAAAACATACTCACCTTTTGCAATTTTAATACCTGCTTGCCTTGCACTTACCAAACCGCCGTTTTCTTTGTGAATTACGGTAATGCGGTTATCTTTTTTTGCATATTCATCGCAGATTGCAGGGCAGTTATCAGGAGAACCGTCATCAACCAATATAAGTTCAAAATCACTGAAGGTCTGAGAAAGGACACCTTCAATACAACGAACAAGATATTTTTCAACCTTATAAATAGGAACTATAACAGAAAAAAACATTTTTTCAACTCCTTAGAGTGGGTAAAGCGTATCCACTCTACCGGCCCCTGAAAACAACGATTATTTTTTGCAATAAATACAATCTGTATTTTATTGTAAATGCAAACACTGCCTGTTTAATGGGCAGTTTATACCAAGGAAATTTCTTTAACGCTCCTGAAATTTCCTGACAAGTGCAAATCTCTTTTAAGCGTTTTCTTAAATCCCAAAACTTTATTTTGTTTTCTTGCGCGTGCATAATTTCCTGAGAACACAAAATTCTTCCAAAGCCCTGGGTCAATCTATCTAAATAAATCTGATATTCTTCTTTAGAAACATCTTTTGCTAATCGCATTTCAAGTTCCTTTAAAAATACGAGGCTTTTAGGGAACCGCTCTTTTTTATAAGCTTTAGAAAGCGAATCACCATTTCTGCAATAATTATAATATGTCCCGGGAACACCAACTGCGCTTTTTATATAATGTATATAATCCATCATAAACAATGTATCTTCAGATAAAATAATTCTTTCAGATAAGAACCGCACATTATAGTCTTCTATAACACTTCGTTTAAATATGTTTTTCCATACACTGACACCATAACGGCTGTCATCAGGTTCATGGGGTAAAGCACCTGCAACTCCAAGCAACAAATCTTTTATGTCGTCTTCTGTGAAAGGAGTTTCCTCACTGAAATAAGGCTTTTCTATACGCTCCCCTGACTGATTAAACATATTTCCGCCAACAAAACGGCAACCTGACATTGCAAGCTCGGCATCAAATTTTTTTGCAGTATTGTAAAGCACTTCATACATCTGGAGGTCGATATAGTCATCTGAATCCACAAAGCCTACATATTCCCCGGTTGCATTTTCCAGACCTGTATTTCTAGCCATACCCAAACCTGCGTTCTTTTTATGAACAACCTTGATTCTGGAATCCTCTTGTGCATATTTATCGCAAAGTTCGGGTGCACCATCGGGCGAACCATCATCAACAAGAATTATTTCAATATCCTCTAAAGTCTGATTTCTAATTGTAGTCATACATCTTTCCAGGTACTGTTCTGTTTTGTATATGGGCACTATAATGCTGACTTTCGGGATTGACATAATATTCACCTCCGGTTTATGAGTTCATTATATTTAAGAAGCAAATCTTCGCAGTAGCTTTCTACATCCGCTATATTTTCACATTCGTTTTCACAGTTTTTCTTCAAGCTATTATAATACTCTTCGTTACCAAGAGTTTTTTCAATTGCTTGTGCAACAGAATCAGCAGTAGGTGCCTGAACTAATGTGCCTGTAACACCGTCCTTGACCAATTCTGCCATACCACCGCTATTCATAGTCACAACGGGAACCCCCATTGAATGAGCTTCTAAAATTGACAACGGGCAATTTTCGTAGCATACAGATGGCGCAAGAAGAATTTTTGCATTTGCCATTGTATCGGTCAAGGCTTGTCCTGTAAGGAAACCTGTCAACACGATATTGGGAACATTATGCAAAACCTCTTCATCAGGGCCATTACCAACAACAAGGAATTTATACTGTGGCAAAAGCTTTGCGGTTTCCGCTAAAAGCTCAACGCCCTTTTCCTTTGATAATCTTCCAACAAAAACAATATAAGGCTCATTATTTTCTATAATTTTATAATCGTTTTTCTTCTCAATAAAGTTATGTATTGTATAAGTTTTCCCTTCATAAATATCGCTTGAAGCCAGTAATTTATTTTCAAGGAAGTTACTCGGACAAACATATAAATCAACTAATTTATATGTTTTTAAAACTGAATATAATTTAGCTTCAACTACACCTAAAATACTTTTCACCTTTGAATCATGAATACAATTATATTTTATGCAATTAAGCTTTGAACCGCCAAGACATCTTTCACAAGGTTTATTTTCACTGAAGCTGTAAAATAAATGGTTGGGGCAAATCATCTGATAATCATGCACTGTCTGAACAAGCGGTATTCCCCTCTTTTTTACAGCATATATTATAGATGGTGTCAACTGAAAATTGATATTGTTCATATGCACAATATCAGGCTTGAATTCATCAAGAACCTGTCCGATTTTTTTATTTGCTTCAAAAGAATAGATAATCTTAAATGGGTATAAATATCTGCTTACGGCACTTGAATGAAAATCCATATTCTGAGTTGTGATATTCTGAGAATTAGAAACGGTATTTTTCTCATCATACATACCGAAATACTCAACCTGATGACCTTGTTTTTTTAAGCAATCACCTAATTTTAACATATAACTTTCAGAACCGCCTCTTGGGTACAGAAACTTATTAACCATTAAAATTTTCATAAAATCGACCTACTCTCAACCTTTCTGTTCGCCTCAGATATATAGCCGAACATTTTTAATTCTGTTTCCCTGACATTATCATCATATCCGTGACCAATCATTATAATAGCAATAACCGTCATAAACAAAGGATAGTTCATTGTATTATCAGTTGAAGATGAAATGAAAAAATAAACAATCAACATAAATGCTACAATCGCACTTTCTGTTTTGCCGTTTTTACCAAAATAATTAATTCTCGTAAGTGTCATTGAAACAAGCCACACTATATAACCCCAAAATCCCAAGTCAATATAATGCTGCAAGAAGTCATTATGAACTGCAGTAACACCTGTGCCCACAATACTACCGGAATTCAATTGATAAGTAAGAAATCCTATTCCATGTCCAAAAAATTCCGGAGAAAACTCATAAAACCTATCAACAACAGTATAAACATAAGAGCGTCCGCTTGTTTCAACACCTGATTCCTGAAGAAGAGTAAAAAGATCCATTTTAATTATAGCTATATATGCAATTAATATAACAATAATAAAGATTGTTAATATCCGGATTAATCGAAAAGCCAATTTATCGTTAAACTTAGAGAGTAATTTTAAACCCCAGCCTAATACTAATGCAACTGCAATAGCAGCAATAGCAATTCTTTTAAATGCGGCTATAAAACAAAAACCTGAAAGCGCAAACAAAACCCAGAACATTATTTTCTTTTTTGGTTTGAAAGCCATATAAACAAGATATGCACCAATGCAGAAAGCAAGTTCATGGATTTCTGCGTGTTTAATAATATCTCCTGTTTCACCGGCAAAGGTTACAATCAAAGTCACCAATTCAGAAATAAAGCTGGCTAAACCATATTCCAGAACAATCATAAAAAGCATTACTAAATTGGATATCAGAATTGCAATAAGATTAAGCCAAATAGCTTTTTCACCAAAAATATATAGTAATGCAACGGCAGCAAGTGCACAAGAAAACATATTTATATAAAAGAAAGCCATTGACAAGCCACGAGAAATAACATCAAAATCCTCTAAATTAACTGTCCATATAACTAATGAAATTGCAATTGTTACTAATAAAGGTGCACTATATACACAAGCCGATTTAAAGGATGTTATACCTCTTGCAATATTAGGTTTAATCAAAAAACACAAAACAGCTGAAAAAGCAATAACGAGGGCGAAAACATGTCTGTAAGTTACGTGCACTGCAAATTCAAATACTTCCGTCAGGAAGTAATACATAAGCACTGTCACCGCCATAAAATAGAATCCTATTATTATCTTACCGGTGTTTTTAGAACCAGGCATACTCGCCCTCCCTTCTCAAATATATTTATATTGTGTTTTACAAATCAATCTCAGATTCAACTGTTTTTTTATCTTTTATTGCTTCAGAAAGTAATTTTCTTATAGTTTTTGTTCCGCTGATATCTTCTGCTATACCAACTTTATACTCAATTTCCACATCACGATGAACATCTCTTTCGCTGAGAGAGAGTTCAAATAAACTCATTATATCTCTTACTGTTTCAGCATCTGATTTTTTTACAAAAATTACAAAGCTTCCGTTACCGTTATATACATATGTAGCATTCATTTTTCCGAATGCATTCTTCAGGCAAGAAGCAAAAGCTTTAATGATTTCATCACAAGTTTTTGGATTAAACTGAGTACTGATATCATCATAATTATTAATATCAATCACACAATAAACTTCACCGTTATCAAGACGTTTTTTATCATGTGATTTAACATATCTGTCATAAAACGCGCGATTATTAAAGCCGGTAAGATGGTCACGATAGAACATATAACTGATTATATCTGCCAATCTTACAATAACAACCGTTCCCCCACAACAAATAATTACAAGGAAAACAAATACAAGTAAAGTATAAAGGGTAACATTAATACCTTCTTTTACAGAAGCTGTAGATAAAACTGAAATATAACTTGCACCTAAAAATTCGTTATACTCATCGTTTGTTTCCTTGGTCAATTCATAAAGCCTTGATAATTCATCAATAAGTGCGCCAATTTCTTCATCAATTTCCGCCTCTATTGCATCATATTTTTTATTATGAATTTCTGTACATGTCAGATGAGAGGACTTACATTCTTCGTTCTTGCATTTACCAGTGCACTTCTCAAATGTATTGATTACGTAATTGCAATAAGCAGTGTCAATTATAGAATGTTCTTTTATTTCGTTATGATCACGCCAACCATAAATCAATTCATCGTAAGTTACAGTCTGGTCACCTACAAAATTTTCCGCATAAAGATTTTTATCATAAACCTCTTCTAAGATATATTCATATGTAATATTGGTGTTACCCGACTCTCTCATTTTTTCAACATAAGCATCAACAACGGTAACAATGTCATCAACAAGGCTTTCTTCCTTTACATTTGATATATCGTTGTTATCGATTCTTGTTGTATAGTCAGAAACCAAAACATGTTTATCTTTTGTTATTTGATATTTATATACTTTCGAAAAAAGCTCTGAAACCTTTACTTGACGAAGGTAAGAAAATTCATCAGCTAAATCGGCAATTGAAACACCTGTCTGGGTTGATCTGTAATTGGGGTTTTGTTCTATTCGCTGATACAATACTTTTAATGTATCATCTATGCCTTTATCAATAAGCTCAAGAACTTCAATATAGTCATAATTCCCCTTGTTCAAATTCTCAACAACATTATTTGCAGGAGCAACATTAACATATTTCTGACTATATTCAGCAAAATAAACATCCAGAATTTCATCCAGAACAGCTCTTGCGAACTCTTCACCTTCACCGCTTTCAGCAGTAAAGGAAACCACAAATGTACTGGGTTCATAAATATATTCTTCGCCTTCTTCTAACTTTGCTTCCTTCTGAGCCATTTTATCTTCATCCGGAACAGAGAGAATTGACACTCTTGAAATAAGAGTATCAACAGAATATGTTCCTTCAAGACCCATTCGGTCAACAACCTTTGAAAGAACAGAAGATGATTTTATCTCATTGACATCAAACTTCTCGCCTGTTGGTGAAAAGCCCTGCTCTGTCATCGGGTCATTGTAATGTATAACTTCAGAAGCGGTGTAAGTATTTGAAGCGTTAAGTTTAATGTATACTACACCGGTTGCCAAAAAACAAAATATCAATATTAAAGGCAAAAGCTTTCTGACATATTTCAAAATTTGGGAATTTTTCATTTATATATACTCCAATATGGTTATTTAGCTTTCTTTTTGGGGAATTTTTTTGATATTACATATAGCATTACAGAAATATAACTGAACGCAGCAAACATTACTATTGTTCTTATTTCCCAGAAAATGCTACCACCTGAAAAACTAACAGCGATACATTGATTCATAGTATGATTCAAATATTCACGGCCGGCTGAAACCGCTTCATCAGCAAATTCATCAATTGTTTTATCAATTGATAAAATCAATTCATCTGCTGCAGCTTTTGCATCCTTTTTCTTTGGAGCATTTTTTATCTTTTCCATAATAAGCTCATTATCCATTATGGATTTCTCATTTGTTGCAACATAGTTACTGAATTCAGTAGCCATTACAGACAATTCATCAATTCCGACTTTAGTTCTACCCATATAATATTTACCGCTCTGGTCCCAGGTTGGCACCAGAACAATTCTCGTCATTTCTTCAGAATACATATCTATTGCATCATTACAAAGATTGAAAGATGCTAGATTTTTTCTTCTGGTGAAGTCAGTATTTTTATTCTGATAATTGAGTCTGTCAATATATGATGCTTTTTCTCTTGTTATTCCGTTTTGTAAAATCAAAGATTTCAGGTTTTCCTGAATAATAGTTTTTTTGAATTGAGTAACCTTACCTGCAATAGAGTTAAATGTTGTATTGTTTTCTGTTGCAAAACTGGAACTTTTCTTTGCCATACCATAAAGATAATTCAATATAGATGTTGTTTCCTTGTTCAGATAAGCAACAATATCCATATATTCCATTTTGCTGTAGTCAGGTTTTTCATCCAATGTATCAAGACTGAAATCATCGGTATATTTCTCTATATAAAACTCCTTATATGCATTTGTTAGCAAATTGATTACATTTTCAGCATTCAGGTGCTGAGTATATTTAGAAGCACTATATTCAACTTTAAACTCTGTTGAAATATGATACTTGGTTTTATCAAAAGCATCGCCCTGCACATAAGGTTTAACAGTTAAACACTCCTGGAGCTGCTTAGCGTTAACATCTTCAAGAGCACCCAACTCAATTGCTTTTTTTATAACCGGCTCGCTGGTTATTTCTGCCATACTATATCTTGTTCCGTTGGAATTCTTCGCCTGAGATGCATCGGAATAATTCAGTGATATAATAGCAGATGAATATTGCTTTGCATAAAAGTGGTTAAAAAGCCCAAAAATTCCGGTAATAAAAAACACAAAAAGTAATACCCAAGCTTGAACATAATTTGTCTTTTTTAATATGTTTATAAACTGATGAAAGGTTAAATTTTTAAATCGAAAATACATTGTTACAACAGCTACTAAAAGAAACACTGCAACTATTGCCATGGGCAATTTTTGTAACACTGAGGTCCAAACCATTCTAATCTTCCTTTATATATCAAAATCTGTTAATGTCAATAATACTTAACTCCGGTTTATTGTTAATACGGAAAGGATTGCCGTTATCTAATCCCGGACTTACGATTAATGTACCATCTGAAAAGCTGTATCTTCCGCTAACGTAACATTCTTTTCTTTCAGGAAACAAACCGCCTTCGTGGGTATATAAGGGTCCTAAAATCGGTACTCTTACCACTCCTCCGTGGGTATGACCGGATACCATAAGGTCACCCCAGAAATCTTCCTCATACGCCTCAAAAACAAATGGTTCGTGGATTGCAAATATTTTTAAATGATTTTCTTTTGAATAAAGGAAATCACCAAAGCTTTCTCCACCATAAGACCAGAAAGAAGAAGGATTTGAAGTAAGCGAACCATATATATCAATCATTGTTGAACCAACTAAAACACTATCGGTTTTGTTTTTCAAAACCTTTACTCCGACTTTTTCAAGCTTTTCTTCAAAACTATCCTTTATTTCCAATAGTTTTTCAGGTTCACGATTATCGTCATTAAATCCTAATTTTTCATCCAAGGCACTCTCGGTTAATGCATAGCCATAAACTAACTCTACCTCATTATTTCCGTAAATATAATAAGACGGTGCAACATCAGATAAGCTTGAACACAATTTTACAGTTGATGTTACAGACTCTTCATTGGGCTCAACACAATCGCCGGTGTAAATAATAACATCAGGTTTTAATTTTTTTACACGTTCGATCAGTTGGGCATTATTTTCACCATAGGTACTGTTATGTAAGTCCGTAATCTGAATAATTCTGATTTTTTCGTTAGCTTTAATATTGCCTACATTATAAAAAACTTCAGAAAAAGTTCTGTTACTGATATGGTTACAACCAAACAATGTTGCTATTGAAACCAAGCCTGCCACTATACCAATAACAATAAACAACCTTATTAACTTTAAAGTTTTTCTCAAAACAACTTCTTTGCTTTTCGCTTTGTTTGAAAGCTCTTCTGCATCCTTTGGGAAAACTACCGTTTCTACAGATATATGAGCATTTATTTTTTTCATCGATTTCTGAGAAAGCTCTTCTCCGGATATTTGTTGAACTGATTCTTCTATAGTCTTTTGAGGGGCTACTTCTTCAACAAAATCCACAGGTGCTTGCCCTTTTCGCTTATATATATTCAGTTTTTTTACGCAACCGATATACGAACAGATTTCAAGCCACACCATTCTTTTATATTTTTTTTCAAACTTTCTCAAAGATGCTGTGCCATAATAGCCGATTGTTATCTGCTCATCATCAAAATACTCAATAACAAAATGCGCAATCCATTTATCATAAACATCCTGAGGCATAGTCTCTTTAAGATGCAATTTAATATCCTGATTGTTCATCTCATCTGATGCAGTCAGAATCGACATAAATTCATCCATATCAAATTAGTCCTTCCGTTTTTCTGTCAAAACACGTTTATATAATTCACAAGTAGCACTTGCTACATCATTCCAACTGTATTTTTGAGTGATATAATCACCCACACCATTTTTCATTTCAGATACCTTTGATTCATCATCGCACAGCATCTGCATTTTTTCTGCTAAATCATTAACATCACTTTTCTTGAAATACAGTGCTCTGTCATCGGCAACTAATGTGTTTTCAGGTATATCGGAGCATACAACTGCATTGCCATAGGCTAATGCCTCCAATAAACTAAGCGACATTCCTTCAAGATCGGATGGCAAGGTAACAAAATACGCATTACTATACATTTCATCAAGCACATCGCCTGAAATAAATCCTGTAAAGATAATATTAGGATTATCTTTTGCTTTTTCTTTAAGCATGGCAACGTAATCATCTGTATCGCTGGTATCACCTGCTATAACAAGCTTTTTATCAGTTTTAATGTTGTTATATGCATCTATCAGATAATGGATACCTTTTTCGGATGTTAATCTCGAAATAATACATATATATTCATTTTTCTCTAAACCATAAAGTTCAGTTATTTTTTCTGCTTCTTTTTGGTTTGGTTTATTTATGCCGTTGTGGATTATAACAGTATCTCTGTTATAGGTTTCTTTAAAATAGTCCTGGGCACTCTTGCTTAAAACAATAACTTCATCTGCATATTTCACAAGAACTTTCTCACCGAATTTTATATATTTAGAAGCGAAACCACTACCCCATTTTTCTCTTTGCCAATCCAAGCCATGAACAGTTGCAACACATTTTTTTCCGAATAATTTTGGAATCCATAAAGCTGCGCAGGGTCCTTCAGCATGAAAATGAACAATATCATATTTGCTGAATGCAGCACTTATAGCCGCCGTAAATGAGGCTACCATTGCTGCGACACCCTTGAAATCAATGGTCGGTGCTTTTTTTATAAAAACGCCCTGATATTTATTATCAACAACTGTGCCGATATACTCATTTTCAACCTTATCAGAAGAACGGTTATAGCAAGTTACATCTGCACCATTATTCACCAACAACGGACACAATGTTGTTAGCACATTTTCTATTCCGCCTCTTCTTGAGGGAACAACCTTATGACCAATCATTGCAACTTTCATACTTTTTTCTCCAATCAAACAGTTTATCTTCCTGTTGCGGTAATCATAACCCAAGGGGTTTTAAAAATAATTTTGAAATCGTATTTAAAACTACGATTTAATATGTAATCCAAATCCATTTCCATCCATTTTTCAAAAGGAATGTCATTTCTGTTAGGATGAATTTGCCAAGCACCTGTAATACCGGGTGTAACCATAAGTCTGAGCTTATGATAATCTGAATAAAGTGCAACCTCTCGGGGAAGAGGAGGACGAGGTCCTACCATTGTCATATCGCCTTTTAAAACATTAATGAATTGCAAGGTTTCATCCAAAGCTGTTTTTCTTAAAATGTGACCTACTCTTGTTATACGAGGGTCATTTTTTATTTTAAAGACAGGACCATCCATTTCATTTTTATCTTGTAATGATTCTAAAAGGTCTTCCGCATTCACTCTCATTGTACGGAATTTATACATACAGAACTCTTCTCCGTGACGGCCTACTCTTGTTTGTTTGAAAATAGGACTACCCTTTGGGTCATCTATGTATATAATAAGTGCAATTATTAGCAAGAACGGTAAGGAAACTAAAAGCAATAATCCCGAAAAAACTATATCAAAAATCCTTTTTTTAGCCCAATACTTCTTATATGATTTTGAATAGAACTCATCCAATTTCTCTTTTGTTTTTAAATCAACTTTTTCATAATCAACATATGGCATTTCATCCACCCCTATTTCATTTCCTCTATATTTTCCCTTTTTACCAATCTAAAAATTTTAATCTGTATAAAAACTTTCCGTAAAGCTTATCATACATCTCTAAACCAATAATTCTTTTAATATATCTTGCTCTTCTGGCACCTGAAGAAGTCCATGATGCCGCGTAATAATGTATTGAATATGTGTTTGGGGTTATATCTTTTTTCCCGGTATGGTAATCCACAGGTGAAAGATATTCCCACGGAAGAAACCTTACTCCCTCAAAAACCTGGTCAGTATTCTTTAAATCCATCCCTAACTCAGTCAATACTGCTGAATTTCTGTCAGGGCAAGGAGTTAAATCATAACTGCCATCGGGTTTTATAAAGTTTATATTGTTATAATCTTCCAGCATTCTACCGATTATTTCGTTGCCCTTCTCTGCACCAAAGCCAAGACCCGTTGCAACCAGACCATTTTTCTGAAATCCCATATAGCCTTTATATTCCAATAAAGGTTCGATAGGTTTAATCAGCTTTACATCGGTATCAAGATATATGCCGCCATAGTCATAGACTACTTTCAATCGCACATAATCGCTTACAAATGCCCATTTCCCTGCTTCATAAGCTTCTTTTGCATATTGATTCTGACTGAAATCAAAGTTCTCTTCATTCCAACAGATTATTTCATAATCAGGGCAATACTTTTTCCAGCTTTCAATACATTTCTTTGCCATTTTCGGCATTTCATTGTTACCGAACCAGCAATAATGTATTATTTTTGGGATGCTCATATCTTCTCATCCCCCTTGATAATCTCAAATAATGTGCGGAATGCACTTCTTTGAAAAATAAAGTTAACAGCTATGTATGAGCTCACTATCCATACGGAATGAATTATCCCCTTAAGAATAAGCTCACCCAAGCCAAATCCGCTGAAGTTATCAACAAAGAATATTGCCATAATCAAAGCAAAAACAGCACTATTGATTATCCACAACTTGTACATTTTCATCTGGCTTCTTTCCAGAATTTTTTTATTAACATAATATGATGTTATAACCGCTCTGACAAGCAATGCAACTACAGAACCTAAAATCGCACCGCATACGCCCCACATCAATATAGCAACAATAGAGATAGATAAATTTAATACCATTTCAATAATCGCGTGTGAACGGGTTTCTTTAAATTTGCCTGCATAGCTCATAACCTGCTGTATGGGTGTTTTTCCGTTTGCTAAAATATTCATTATAACAAACAAGAATAACAATGCTGCGTTGGTATATTCAGCATCGTCTATACCTGCTGTATAAAGCTGAATAACCGGTAATAAAAAGACTGCCATTATTGTGAAAACAATAAACGTGCACATCATATACAGAGTTTCATACATAGAATAAATTTTTTGAAATTTTTCTTTATTCACCTGGAACATCTGACCCAGCGCAAAATTGAAACCGGAGGTCAATCTGGTTGCAAAATTCTGAATCTGAGAAAAAAACAAATTATAGATCGAATAAACACTTGCGTTTTTGAAATCGCACATAATGGAAATCAAAATAACATCAGTATTGTTAAAAACCATACCTGATATATGGTGAACAAGCACTGAGTTTTTTTGAGAGATTGCTTCAAAATTCGGTTTAACCTTAAAATCCAGCCATTTATACTTTCGTTTTGCATATATGCAGATATATGACATTTGAATAAGCGACAATACACAATAAACAACCTGAATAAGAACCAGACTATCAGTTAAAAGTAAAACCAATATCTTACCTACATTTGATAACAACTGAAGAACTGTTTCAGAGGTTGTGATAACATAGTTTCTTCCATCCACTTCCATAAGCAGTCTGTATTTTGTTTGCACAAAATAACTGAAAATTACAGGAAGCGCTGTCAAAATGATAATAACAAACAAGGTCCAGCTATTAATGCTTGTGGGCACAAAAAATGAATAAATAACCGCAAACAAAAGAACAACAGCTGTATAGACCACGCCTGTTCTGGCATAAAACTTTTTCGTTGCAGAAAGAATAGAATTTGATATATCGTATTGCTTTTGTGCAATCGGTTTATAAAGAGCCTGAATTGTTGCTGTGCCGGCACCTGCCTCTATCAACAACAAATACATAAAAATCTGCCTAATTGTTGCAAGCACACCATTAACTTCAGAACCGAAATTATCCAGATAAAGTCTTGGCAAAATGAAACTAAGCGCAATATAGACTACCTGATACAAAAAACCTGACATAACATTATATTTAATTCTTGAGTCTTTTCGCGCCATTTTATCTCACCACACGATATAAGTTTTATTTAGATTAATTATTTGACAAATTTAATTGCAACATTTTAAACACGATTATGAATATAACCTTCAGTCGCATTTTCCTTAGATATTATTTTAGCAGGATTTCCAATAACAACAGAATGGTCCGGCACATCAAAATTCACGAAAGTTAACGGTGCAATCAGAACATCCTTACCAATCTGAATATTTCCGACAACAACAGAATTTGTTCCTATCCAGCAATCACCTTTTAATGTTGGTGTTCCTTTCCTTTTACCTCTGTTTTCCTGACCGATTGTAACACCTGTGCCAACATTGATATTTTTACCAAGCTTTGCATCAGGATGAATTATAACTCTGCCACTATGACCTATGTAAAACCCTTCATCTATGCTGGTGCGAGCAGGTATTTGTATATGCGTTTTCCATGCAATTTTTTTCAATCTAAGGGTATAAAACATCTTCAAAGGAGAAAATTTACACGCGTTGGTTTTTCTGAACAGCGCAATATATTTCAATTCCGGAGTTCTGAAAAACCGACGAAAAAGACCTTCACCTTCATCACCATAATATCTATACAAATCCTTTGAAAATTTATCATTCATATCAAGCACTTCTCCCGGATTTATTCATTATACATTCGAGATTTCATCAAGGTATTATGACACACCTATCCAAATATGAATTTTACCATAACATTCAACAAAAATCAACGCATTTGTGGTATTATTTATATAAAATAGTATGAAATTGTCACAAAAAACTCGCTCAAAATACTGAGCGAGTTCTGAAATTTGTTTTTCTTGTTTTAAACCATATAACATTGCTTTCGCAATGGATAAAAAGAGGCTGTAAAAAAACGTAAGTTTTTACAGCCTCTTTTTAGGGGATAGGAAAAAAAGATGCAGAACAGACAAACTGAGCAAAATCAAGGCTTCAGACTTGATTTTGTTTGCCCGAAGGCGTACAAGGGTACGTCGAGTGGCGAAGTTTGTTCGTAGTATAAAACATTTTCTTCATCAATTTTAGATTTTCTATATCTTTAAGGGGTTCTATAGGCTTATTAAACCTACAGAACCCCTTGCTATATCTGGTTTTATACGGTCTGCGCTTTTTTTACAGCCCCTTTTGGCACCCGCAATAGGAATCGAACCTATATCTAATCCTTAGGAGGGATTTATTCTATCCATTGAACTATGCGGGCAAATATTAAATTTTACTTTTGGTATTATATCAAAATTATTTAGTTTGTCAAGGTGACAGAATTATCTGTCACCTTGATTTTTTGATTTCTTAAAAATAATAAACTTACTGAAAAAGTAGTTTAGGATAACCACTATTACTGCAAGAGCAAGCTTTGCAATAATCTGTCCTGTAATTATAAAACCGAAAAAACTTAAAGATTTTTCACCGAAAGCGAGGATATCAACAAAAAGCCACATTCCGCCCTCTTCAACGCCAAAGCTGAAAAGCCTTGCGCCAACAAATTCTACAAACTCTTTACCTGCGTTTTTACTTTTCCAGCTTTTTGATTCAAACACAAAAAGCTTATTGGTAACAAAAGCGAATATTACTCCGACTACCCAGGCAATTGCATTGTTTATAAGATAAAGCTCTTCTCCGAGAATTTTCGTAAAAATCCAAAAGGTAAAAAAATTCACAAGAGTTGTAAGAACGCCGAAAACCAGATACAAAAGCAGTTCCTTATACTTAACAATAAGTTCTTTAATTTTAGTCATCCTTGCCAAGATGCTCCTTTAAAATATAAATTGGTCTGTTCTTAACCTGAACATAGATTTTTGAGAGATATTCGCCCAAAATTCCGAGGCAGAAAAGCTGCATACCACCAAGGAAAAGAACAAGCACAACTATTGTTGCATAACCGGGCACATCTATTCCGAAAATCAGTTTCTGAAGTATAACAACAATAAGATAGATTATTGAAGCGAAAGCGGTTACAAGACCTACGCCTGTTGCCAATTTAAGAGGAAAGGTTGAGAAAGAAATGATACCATCAAAAGCATATTTAAAAAGCTTTCCGTAGGACCATTTGGTTTCACCGAACTGACGTTCTTCAACAGTATATGGAATATATTTCGTGTTAAAACCTACCCAACTGAAAATACCTTTTGAAAATCGGTGATATTCCGTCATTTCCAAAATAGCATCCACCATTGTTCTTTTTAAAAGGCGGAAATCCGATGCACCGTTAACAAAATCAACATCTGTGATTTTATTAATAACTTTATAGAATGCAGATTTCATACCTGAAAGGGTTTTACTTTCCTTTCGGTTTTCCTGATATGCCGCAACACAATCAAGACTATCATCTTTTTCAATCTTATCAAGCATTTCAAGAACTACTTCGGGACGTTGTTGTAAATCCGCATCAATTATGCAGACCAAATCCCCTTTTGCGTTGGAAAGACCTGCATAAATTGCCGCTTCTTTACCGAAATTCCTGCTGAAAGTTAAAACCTGAATATTAGAAGTTGTGTTTTCTTTATAAAGCTTTTTGAGTTCAGGGTATGTTCCATCCTTGCTTCCGTCATTAACGAAAACAAACTCAAAATCAGAAACTTTATTTTCAAAAGCCTTGTTTACTTCAACGAAGAAGCGTTTGACATTTGCCTCTTCATTATAACAAGGAACAACAAGTGATAATTTCATAGGCTTACCCTTTCAGCATTATTTTGGTAAAATATAAAACTAGTTGAATTTGATTGTGAGAATCTTTTTGCCTGTGATTTCGAACTCTACGAAGCCATCGTTATCCATTGTGAGTGGTTTATCATCAAGCTCTTCAAGCGTAACAAGCTTAACCTCGTTCCACTTTTTGCCTGAATATGCAGGAAGCTCGAATTCTGCTCTCTGTCTTTCAACAGGTGACTGTGCCTTTTCAATGGGAGCAATACCACCATTAAGACGAATAGCATTTTTAACAGTTTTATCAGAGGGATTGAAGAGACGAACAACATAACCTGTTCCGTCCTCACTCTTCTTAACTGCACTTACATTGAGCTTTTCATCCTTAAGCTCAAGGAAGGAATGAGTAAGAGGATTTTTACCATGGTCGGTGGGAGCAATCTGACCAACTGTGAGATAGAGGTTAAATCTTTCGCTCTCCTGCCATACATTGCCTTCTTCCCAGTTACCCTTATGAGGCATAAAAGCATAACGGAAGGTATTCTTGCCGATGCACTGTGAACCCTTATCCCAATCGCTGTAGTTCTGCATATCTTTTGTTACACAGATACGTAAGGGATATGCCCGGATAAGTGAAAGAAGAAGTGTATTAGTTTCGTCGTCCGCAGCTTCATAAGCCTTAAGACCTGTGTTAAGAAGAGCAACACCGCTTTCGCCATCAGAGATGCTTACGAAAGAGTTCATAGGATGCTCTGTCATCGGGGGTTCATCATAAAGTGAATAATCAGGTGCTTTGATGGGTCTTCTTACAACGTCGAACTGGCCCTGTGCATCTGCATATTCTGCTTTGATATTTGTTGGGAATGCAACCTGAAGATAATGGTCTTCGCAACGGTTGTTGATTGTTGTTTCAATTTCAACAAACTTTGCACCTTTGCGGAGTGTTACAAGGCTTTCGATATCAACGGGAAGCTTATGCTCACTTCTTGATTTTTCATCAAATGCGCGTTTTTCAGGAAGTTCCCAACGCATTGCGATTTTATAAGTTGTTTCAAATTCACCGTGGTGAACAAGAGTAACAGTTGCTTTTTCACCAAGAGTTGTGAAGGTTTCATCAATTTCGGGAGCAACATGCTGCCAGGGGTTACCGATTTCACCGCTATCCTTGAAATAACCAAGGTTATCAAATACTTTACCTGTTTCCTTATCAAGAACGGTAAATGTACCATTATGATTAATTGAAACCTTGAGATATTCATTTTCCATAACATTTGTTGTTTTAACAAGTGTTACGGGAGTTGTTGCACGAACATTGTAAAGAGGACTAACCTTAAAGGTTTTGTAACCCATTGCAGGAATATCTTTAACCTCTGCTGCAACATAATACTGCTGAGTGTGAAGAACGTTTGCAGTATCGTTGGGGTTCTGAATAATCTGTGCATTTTCTTTGTTAGTGGAAATAACCTGATATTTAACAATATTGCCTTCTTCATCTTCAATTTTGAAGCTGTCTGCTTTCCACTCTGCAGGAATTTCAAGGCGAAGGTTAACAGTTTCTGTTCTCTTAAAGGGTGCAGGGTTGAATACTACAACTGCTGCATCGTCCTTAGAGAATGTGCGGAGATTAATATCACCTGCGATATCCATAAATGCACGCTCAAAAACGCACATTGAAAGCTCTCTCGCTTGTCTGTAACGGGACATAACATCTTCATAAACAACATCACGTCCGCAAGCACCGATACTATCGTGGCCATGGTTCTGAAGAAGATAGTTATAGGAAAGGTCAATGAAATTCTGAGGATAAGGTGCGCCTGAAAGAGCTGCAAAAACTGCCATAGGCTCTGCATAGTTGATAATTCTTCTTTCAGTATCAAAGTTTTCCTGCTTGATGTATGTTCTTGCGGAAAGAATCCAACCGCAAAGCTCACTTACGCTACCTTTTGTATATGGGTCACGCATTTCACCTTTGAGAATGGGAGAATCTGCTTTGAAGTTATCAATAATACCCTGCTCCATCTCCTTAAGAGTGCTATGGAAAACATCTGCATCGGGAAGAGCTTCGTTAAGGTCGTTAACAAGCTGAACTTCTCTTTCATCAGGACAGGAGGAATCGTGACCAATAGACCAGAAACGATGATTGGTTGTCCAGTCACCGTCCTGCTCCTTCATAGCCTGCTCTGCTCTTGCCTGAACATTTTCTTTATGATACTCATAGAAGGGATGAGTATATTGATAGTCAAGCTTCCAATCGCGGTCTATGAACTTGAACACACCGTTGTTGTCGTTCCAGAGCATATCGCGGTTGTTTTCGTCTGTCTGATTGAAATAAACAGGTCGCTGAACAACATACCAGATGTTGTAACGAGGTCTTTTTGCAAGACGAGAAGCATAAATACGAGTTCCGTCGGGACTTTCCCAGAAAAATTCGGAATTAGGTGCTTTATATTCGTTGATTCCGCGATAGAAGGATGCGAAATTGATACCAAAGCCTGAATAAATCTGAGGAAGCTGAGAAATCTGTCCCCAACCGAAGGGAGAATAACCTGTTTTGCTGATACCGCCCATTTCGCGACCGATTTTATGACCTAAAAGGAGGTTTCTGATAAGAGCTTCGCTACCAACAGTAAATTCATCAGGTAAGCAGAACCAAGGTCCTACTGCAATTTTGCCCTCTTGAATGTATTTTATAAGTTTTTCTTTCTTTTCCGGATACACCTCAAGATAATCCTGAACAGGCATTGTCTGAGAATCTAAATGGAAATGCTTGTAATCGGGATTTTTATCAAGAATATCAAGAAGCATATCAAGCATATAGCCGAGCATATACTGGGTTCTTCTTGCGGAGAAACGCCATTCTCTGTCCCAATGTGTGTTAGATATAAAATGGCATTGGATTCTGTCTTTGTTTTCCATATTTATCACCTTAACCTTTAATAATCTTCATAATTTCCTGGAAATTATCGCAGAAATGTGAGCAAACGGCTTTTGTTCCGCTTGATTCAATATTACCGCCTGCAATACCGATTGTGGTATAACCTGCAAGACGAACAGAACAAGCGCCTGCGCCACTGTCTTCAATACCGACAACGCGGTTTCTGTCTGCAAATGCTTCACCAAGACCTACAATTGATGTTTCGCTATAAAGCCAGGGATGAGGCTTGGGAGAAAGTTCACCCAAAGTACCAACGCTACCTTTACGAAGAGGAAAACCTGCAGAAATAATTGCATCGTAGAAATCTTTGGGGTCGCCCATACCGAGAGTTTTAAATGCGGAAAGAATTTCGGGCCATGCTTTTTCATAAAGTCCTGATGTAACAAGACCGATTTTTATACCCATATCTTTAAGCTCTAAAAGGAAATCCTTAACGCCCTCTGTGGGAGTGAATGCACCGTCTTTACCGCGACCTGCCATAATTTCTTCCATTTCTCTGTGAGTATGCTCGAAATAGAAGTTTCTTGCTTTTTCAAGAGATGCGCCCGGGCAATATTTATCAATACAATACTGAAGATGCTCTGAAACGCTATGACCTGAAACAAATGGAATATCAGCTTCTTCAAGCTGGAATTTGGGGTTACCAAGCATACTTGCAGTTGTCATTTCAATAATCCAAATCCAGAATTCCTCGCTGCGAACTGTTGTTCCGTCCAAATCCATAAGAACTGCATTTAACGGATATTCTGTTTTCACAGGATAAACAGGATAATAGACAGGATAAGCAATTGCAGATTTAACACAAGCAAGAGAATGAGTTCCGAAAGAAACAAATTCAACCTTCTGGTCACCTGTTGCAACAACAAATTCAACTCCGTTTTTACCCGCAACGAATTTTCCGTCCTCGGTTGCAGGAAGAAGGTGGAAACCGCTATCTACGCCTACCTCACCTAAATCGGGTATGTATAAAGTTTTGTCAAGTAACATAATGAGTGTCCTTTCCTATTACATAATTAAAGTAAGTTTATCACAAAACTTCCGTTAAGTAAATCATATTTAGCAAAATATTGTAAAAGTTTTTAGATTTACATAGTAGTTTTACTGTGATATAATTCATATTGTTAAAATTTTAAAAACCGGGATGTGAAAAAATGAAAAACCATTCAGAAAAGGCGGCAGAATTGTTCGTCAGCGGCTGCAACTGCTCTCAGGCAGTTTTCGGTGCATTTGCAGAGGATTGCGATATTGATTTTGAAACTGCGCTCAGACTTTCTTCCTCATTTGGCGGAGGTATGGGCAGGCTCCGTGAAACCTGCGGTGCGGTAACAGGTATGTTTATGGTGGCAGGTCTTCTTAAAGGATATTCAGATACCGATGATAAAGGAGCAAAGGATAACCATTACAAGCTCATTCAAGAACTTGCAAATGAATTCAAAAGCTTTTATCAAACATATAATTGTAACGAGCTTTTAGGGAATATCGGTAGAGGCACTTATGTTTCTGCTCCCCGAACTGCAGAATACTACAAAACTCGCCCCTGTGTAAATTTTGTTGTAACTGCTGCAGAAATTTTAGACAAACACTTTTTTAATGAATAAATTTCAACAAAATGTGTATTTTTTTACATTTTTCTATTTACAAAGCTTTAGTGCGGTAGTATAATAAAGCAAAATTTAATCCGAAAGGGTGTTTTTTATGGAAAAAGGTCTTAAAAAACAATACGGACTTTTAATGGCTATCTGCATGGTTGTAGGTACTGTTGTTGGTTCCGGTGTTTTCTTCAAGGCACAGGCAATTCTTCAAAAAACTAACGGCGATATGCCCATGGGTATTCTTGCATGGATTATCGGTGGCGCCGTTATGATTTTCTGCGTTCTCGCTTTCTGCGTTATGGCTCAACGCTACGAGAAGGTTAACGGTCTTGTTGACTATGCAGAAGCAACAATAGGCGGTAAATATGCTTATTTTATGGGATTTTTCTCAACAGTTATTTACACTCCTGCAATGACATCTGTTCTTGCTTGGCTCACTGCAAGATATTTCCTTGTTTTCTTAACATCTGTTAATCCCGATTTACAGCTTAACGGAAATCCTGTTACAAGCTCAGAAACCTTCCTTTTAGCAGGCTTCATTCTTATTTTTGTTTTCGCTGTTAACACACTTTCTTCAAAGCTTGCAGGTAAGCTTCAGATCAGTGCAACATTCATTAAGCTCATCCCGCTTCTTTTGATGGCAGTTGTTGGTACAATTTACGGCTTAACTCACAATTTTGCAGGTGAATCCACATCAATCCTTGCTTCCAACTTCGGAACAGGCACAGGCGATTTCTCACCTCTCTTTGGTGCAGTTGTTGCTACCGCTTTCGCTTATGAAGGTTGGATTCTTGCTACATCCATTAACTCAGAAATCAAAAACTCCAAGAGAAACCTTCCCATCGCTCTTGTTTTAGGCGGTATTATCATTATTGCTATTTACCTTTTCTATTACATAGGTGTTGCAGGTGGTGCTCCCGTTCAGACACTTATTGACGAAGGTACTGCTCCCGCATTCATTACTGTTTTCGGTAATGTTTTCGGTAACATTCTTAACCTTTTCGTTGCAGTTTCCTGCCTCGGTACTCTTAACGGTCTTCTTATCGGTTGTATCCGTGGCTTCTATTCTCTTGCAGTTCGTGATATGGGTCCCAAGGTTAACCTTATGAAACAGGTTGATAACGGTTCAGGCATGCCTTCAAACTCCTGTATCGTTGGTCTTGTAATTGTTGCTGCTTGGCTCGTTTATTTCTACGGCGCAAACCTTACAACTCCCTGGTTCGGTAAATTCAGCTTTGACTCTTCCGAGCTTCCCATTATTACAATCTACGGACTTTACATTCCAATGTTCATTCAGTTTATGAGAAAAGAAAAAGAACTTCCTGCTCTCAAGAGATTTGTTCTTCCCGCTCTCGGTATTATCGGTTCTGCATTTATGGTATTTGCAGCACTTTATTCACACGGCTACGCTCCTTACATTGCTGCTAAAGAAGCAGGTCAGGGCTTTACCTGCCCCGTTCTCTTCTACCTTATTGTTTTTGCAGTAATTATGGCTGTTGGTATGTTCTTTATGAACGGAAAGAAAGAGAAAAAATAAATAATTTAACAAATCTTATGAGGCTGTAAAAAACGCAAGTTTTTTACAGCCTCTTTTTAGGGGATAGGAAAAAAAGATGCAGAACGGACAAACTGAGCAAAATCAAGGCTTCAGACTTGATTTTGTTTGCCCGAAGGCGTACAAGGGTACGTCGAGTGGCGAAGTTTGTTCGTAGTATAAAACATTTTTTTTCATCAATTTTAGATTTTTTATATCTTTAAGGGGTTCTATAGGCTTATTAAACCTACAGAACCCCTTACTATATCTGGTTTTATACGGTCTGCGCTTTTTTTACAGCCCCTT
>JAZUSD010000065.1:0-1883 GCA_045606545.1 Acutalibacteraceae bacterium
AAAGTGGTTCGTTTTGCTACCGAAGAAGGTTTACACGCTCACGCAAAGAGTGTATCGATAAGAGGAGAAGAATAATCCTATGAGCAAATTCCTTGACGATAGATATAATTCTCTTGCGGCGTATGTTCCCGGTGAACAGCCTCAGGATAAAAAATATATAAAACTCAATACTAACGAGTCACCATATCCGCCTAGCCCTGAAACGCTTGCAATGGCTAATAGGGGTGAGGCAGAGCTTTTAAGACTTTATCCCGACCCCGATGGTAAAATTCTTACTAAAAAGCTTGCTGACCTTTATGGTGTTGAAACGGAAAATGTTTTTCTTGCAAATGGTTCGGATGATATTCTGAACTTTGCATTTATGGCATATTGTGCCAACGGCAGAAAATCATATTTTGCTGATATAACTTATGGATTTTATAGTGTTTTTGCAAATCTTCATGGCTCTGATTATACAGAAATTCCTTTGGAAGAAGATTTTTCAATTGATTATGAAAAATTCTGCGGTGTTGATGGTGGTGTGTTTATTGCAAATCCCAATGCACCAACAGGACTTGCTTTAAGTCTCCCTGAAGTTGAAAAGGTAATTAAATCCAATCCTGATTATGTTGTTGTAATTGATGAGGCTTATGTTGATTTTGGTGCAGAAAGCGCGGTTAATCTTGTTAAGAAATATGACAACCTTTTGGTTGTGCAGACATTTTCGAAATCTCGCTCAATGGCGGGTGCCCGTTTAGGCTTTGCTATCGGTAGTAAAGATATTATCAATGATTTGCACAAGCTCCGCTATTCAACTAATCCTTATAATATAAACCGACTTACTCTTTCTTTAGGTTCGGCGGCAATAGATTCTCAGAGCTATTACACAGATAATTGCAGAAAAATTATTGAAACAAGAGATTACACAACAAAAGAGCTTGAAGCTCTTGGGTTTAAGGTTTTACCGTCAAAAGCTAATTTTGTTTTTGCAAAGTCAGAGAAAATTGATGGCGAAGAGCTTTATCTCAAGCTTAAAGATAAAGGTGTTCTTGTTCGTCATTTCACTAAAGACAGAATCAAAGACTTTAACCGCATAACTATCGGAACTTTCGAGGAAATGCAGATTCTTATAGAAAAAATCAAAGAAATTATGGAGGCAGTTTAAATGCGTATAGCAGAAATTAAAAGAAAAACTGCAGAAACTGATATATATGTAAAGCTTAACCTTGACGGAACAGGTCAATGCGATATTGATTCGGGTATCGGCTTTTTTGACCATATGCTTATTCTTTTTGCAAAGCATTCAAGGTTCGATTTAACTGTTAAATGCTGTGGTGATATATGGGTTGACGGACACCACACAACAGAAGATATAGGCATTGCTCTCGGTCAGGCTTTCAAAGAAGCAATTGGCGATAAAAGAGGTATTCACCGCTATGGTAGCACAATTCTTCCTATGGATGAGGCGCTTATTCTCTCTGCGGTTGATATTTCCGGAAGAGCATATCTTCAATATTATATGAACATTCCCGCACCGATGGTTGGGGACTTTGATACAGAGCTTTTAAGAGAGTTTTTTGTGGCGTTTGCATTCAATAGCGCAATAACGCTCCACATTAAACAGCTTGACGGAGTAAACTCTCACCACTTGATTGAGGGTGCTTTCAATTCCGTAGCCCGTACTCTTAAAAAGGCAGTTGCCATTGACGAAACAATGAAAAATGAGATACCCTCATCAAAAGGAGTTTTATAATGGTTGCGATAATTGACTATGGTGTTGGTAACTTGTTCTCTCTTCAATGTTCACTTAAGAAAATAGGTGTTGAAGCAGTTGTAACAAGTGATGAAAATGTAATAAAAGAGGCAGACAGAATAATTCTTCCCGGTGTTGGTGCATTTGGTGA
>JAZUSD010000066.1:0-15046 GCA_045606545.1 Acutalibacteraceae bacterium
TTATCGTGAAGATATCCAAATTGTTTGCAATCACATTGCAGTCGAAAACCAGACTTATTTTCTTTTCTGTCGCAGAAGTATATAATCTACTGCTTGGCTTGTATCTGAAGGACTTTCTTGTTCTTTCACCCATGCTATTGACGTTCTATTTGCTCTCGGCATTGCCAGCATTATTCTTACTGATTGATGTACGATCCAAAAGTATGAGAGCAGTTATTTTCGTCAGCGTTGGATTGATCCTTCTGATGAACATTGCCTATACGTTGAATTGCCGTAGAGTAATTGCCTTTCCAACAGTTATCTCTCTTATGTTTGAGGTGCTGTATTTCGGTGCCTTTGTAAAAAGTTCCCGCAAGGACAGTTTCGTGACGAAAATTTGTGTATTGGCAGTAACAGCACTCATTTTGGTCGCGTTGATCTCCGCATACAATTTCGTATGCAAACCGGAGGCTCTTTATCTTAGCAACGGCGGTGCAACCCTGTGGGATACGCAAACGGAAGAGCTTGCTGACGAGATTTGTGCAGACTGCGACACCGATGCCGAAAAGGTTCAGGCATTCTATGGTTGGATCGTATCAAACTTTGAATACGACTATGACTACTATCCTTTCATTCAGTATTTCGATGTACAAAAAACGCTGCGAACCAAACAAGGTCTTTGTTTTGATTTCGCGCACTTGTTCGCCGCATTTTGCCGGAGTCAAAATATCCCTTGCTATGCTGTTGACGGAATATCCTATAAAGACTGCTCAGATCGGCACACTTGGAACCCCGTGTACTATGACGGGACTTGGTGGAATGTTGATATAACGAACGATATAACAAGCACAGCCAACGGCAAAAAGCTTTATGGGTTCCACGGATTGGAAGGTGCTTTTGTTCCCGACGAAGATTTTTTCATAACGAAAATCTATTGAAACGAATATGTCAAAAGGACGGTAACCAATTTTGGTCACCGTCCTTAATTTGTTTAGTGCTTTTGCGTATATGGTTTACTTCTTGGTTAACCCCTTAACGAGATTGGCGATGCTCTCAAGTTGTTGGTCATCCAGCTTTTTAAGATCGCTAATGATGCCGTTGAGCTTAGTAGGATTTTTGGTATTGAGATCAAAGAACTCACTTACCGAAATACCTAAGTAATCGCAGATATAGAAAATACCCACCAAGGAAGGCAACGACTTTCCCGACTCAATGTTATTGATGTAGCCGGGATTCTGACCAATAGCCAAACTCATTTCCCGTGCAGATACGTTTTTCTTTTCACGCAGTTGCGCTAATCGCAAAGCAAAATCCTTTTCGTCCATAATCTCACCGCCTTTTATAATATTGTACCCCATACAGGTGGCAAAATTATTGGTTGACAGGCTGTAAAGGTGTTGCAATATTGGTTTATATATGATATAATGGAGAAAATGTAGGAACTGAGACTATAAACGATTCTGAATGACCGCTATACACACGCATGATGAGATAGCTGAGTCATTGGAATAGCCCACCGGACGCAAACGGTTCGGTGGGCGTTTTAATAAGGAGCAAGGTATGAGGATTTATTCTGTGGCGTTTTTGGGTCACCGATACGTGGACAACATCATAAAAGTAGAGAACCTTCTGGAAGAACAGATACGGAAACTTATTGACGAAAATGAGTATGTGGACTTTTTGGTGGGACGTAACGGAGACTTTGATCAATGTGTATCTTCCTCGGTACTTCGTGTACGAAAAAATTACAGGGACGACAACAGCGCCCTGGTGTTGGTGCTACCATATCCCACGGCTGAGTATCTTAATAACGAAAATTACTTTCACGGCTATTACACCGACATTGAAATCTCCCACGCAGCATCAATGGCACATCCAAAATCAGCCATCCAAATTCGTAACCGTGAAATGGTTGACCGCGCTGATTTGATTATCTGCTACATTGAGCACGAAAAAGGCGGTGCTTGGCAGACGGTAGAATATGCAATAAAACAAGGCAAGACCGTAATCAACCTTGCGAACGAGAATGAAACTGTAAACTTATTATAACAATCACGACAGAACCATTGTGAACGCAATGTTTTTGTGGTATAATGAGATAAAATCATTTGAAATGCTGAAATACCGGAGGTAAACACAATGGCTATCAGTTATAAGAAACTTTGGAAACTTCTCATTGACCGTGATATGAAAAAGAAAGAGCTTATGGCGATTTCAGGTGTAAGTCAGTCATCCGTAACCAAAATGGGCAAGAACGAAAACGTTAACACAGAGGTTCTTGTTCGTATTTGTTTGGCTCTGAATTGCGATATCGGAGATATTGCTGAAATCGTTTTGCCGGAGAGACAGGAAACATAAGGGGATAAAATAATGAAGCTATTATTTAAACAAAGATTTTTCTCGTGGTTTGATAGCTACGATATTTACGATGAAGCGGGAAATACACTGTTTGTTGTCAAGGGCGAGCTTGCCTGGGGACATCTCCTTCGCATCTATGATGCCAACGGCAATGAGATTGGATGTATAAAAGAAAAGATTCTGACTTGGCTCCCCAAGTTCGAGATGTATATTGGAGACCGTTATGCAGGTTGCATCAGTAAAGAACTGACCTTCTTCACGCCAAAGTACAACATCGACTATAACGGTTGGCACGTGGAGGGTGATTGGTTTGAGTGGGATTATTCGATCATCAACTCCGCAGGTCAGAATGTTGCTTCCGTCTCGAAAGAACTCTGGAACTGGACGGATACCTATGTGATCGACGTGAGCAATCCGCAGGATGCTGTATATGCGTTGATGCTCGTCCTGGCTATTGATGCAGAAAAGTGTTCACGAAGGGATTGAGAATATGGCAAGCAGTAAGGAATACATAGAATTTGTTATAGACCATTGTGACGGTCTTTCCGCCCGTGCTATGATGGGCGAATACATTTTATACTACGGCGGCAAGGTGGTTGGTGGTGTATATGATAACCGTCTGCTTGTAAAGCCTACGCCCTCTGCTAAAACACTTATGCCAAATGCAGAGTATCAATTGCCTTACGAGGGAGCAAAGGAAATGTTGCTCGTAGAAGATATTGAGAATAGAGATTTTTTGAAAGAACTGTTTGAGGCAATGTACGCAGAACTGCCCGAACCAAAAAAGAGGAAAAGATGAAAATACTGAGTTATATATGGGTTATTACACTCATTATCGACAATGTGCTGCCATTTGTGCTTGCACACTTTTATCCAAACTATAAGCATAAAGAAATGGCATTATCCGTACTCGGCTCACGACAAAGTCCGGTGAAGTTGATATATAACGTGTGGTGCATAGTATCGGGCATCGTATTCTGTATCGCTCCATATGCGTTATATCAAGTAAATAGCGGTGGCTTGGCAGTAGCAATATGGATACTGCTTGCAATGTATGGGATTGGCTGTGAAATCGTTTCGGGATTCTGTCCACTCAATGAAAACAGACAAGAGGAAGATACTATAACCAAAATTCACGGTGGTGCTTCCGCTATTGGATTTATGACATTACTTGTTGTGCCGTTGCTTTTAGCAATATTGCAGTTTTAAATCTCAGAGGTCGCTATTGGTTTGATCTCGCTCTTGTGTTTCATCGTTGCATTTGTGTTCTTTTGCTTTTTCATTATGGGAGAGAAAGAAAAGTTCGCGAATACTGTTTTAAGATACGGAGGTCTTTGGCAAAGACTTGTTTTAATATGTTGTTATGTACCGCTGTTTATCTGGTGTGTTATACAACTATGATTATAATTTGGGGAAATGAATATGAAAGCAATCGTTTATACATCTAATACAGGGCACACCGCTGAGTATGCCAAAATACTTGGCGAGCAAACAGGGTTGCCTGTATATGCTTTGAGCGAAGCTGCAAAGCAATTATCAAACGGAACGGAAATCATATATCTCGGTTGGCTTTTCGCTAACAATATCAAGGGATATAAAAAGGCGGCAAAACAATACAAGATATCAGCCATTTGCGCAGTTGGCCTTTGCGATACCGGAACAGCTATCGCAGAGGTTCGTAAGGTAAACGCTATTTCCGAAGAAACACCACTTTTCACTATGCAAGGTGGTATGAATAAAACCAAGCTCCACGGAATTAACAAGATTATGATCAATATGCTGACAAAAGGAATGGACTCCAAAAAAGATCGGACGGAAGATGACGAGCGAATGATTTATCTTTTGAAGAATGATCAGAATTACGTTAGCGAAGAAAATATCACTGCTTTTATGGAATGGTACAAACAAATCTAATATTGTTACGGAGAGTAACATCGGTGTTACAAGCAGTTTATTGTTCATTTGTGCCCTCCGGCGTAAAATGAATACGAAATATATCATACCGGAGGTAATGAAAATGACATTAGGAGAAAAAATTAAAGAAGCAAGAAAGCAATGCGGTCTCTCCCAAGAGCAGCTTGCGGAAAAGATGGCGGTATCACGATCTGCTGTTGCAAAGTGGGAAGCGAACAATGGACTTCCCGATATAGATAATTTAAAAGCATTGGCGCAGCTTTTGAATGTAAGTATTGATTATCTGTTGGACGACGGTGAAGTGATTGATGAATTGGTAATGCGGGAGCCTTACAATCTTTCCGATTATGGCAAAGGCATCAAGAAAAAGAAGAAAGACCGTGTAATCCGTGAAAAGTTTCCCGATGCCGAGATACATACTTTACTTGGCAAACTCAAACTGACCAAAAGCGAAAAAGTCATTGATAATCTACTCGGATTCTTTACCGATGCACCGTTTGGTACACCAGAGCTTATCAACAGCTTTAAGAATATGGACAAGGAATTTTATCTTGTAGAAAAGGACAGAAAACAGTTCCTTGTTACCGTAACCGATGAATTTATAGAAACCCGTCAGCTTGCAAAGCGTATCAGCGCCGAAAAGTTTGAAATCGGAAATTGGAAATTTACAAAATGCGCTTATGAGGTGAAGAAATAATGAGCGACAAAACAAAAAAGAAGAAAGTAGTATGGCAACAGTACATAGGAACAGCGTTTATGATGTTGATTGGTGCAGTCTGTGGTGTTCTTATGGTTACATATATCGATAGCAGTGGCAGTAAATCAGTGCATGAAGAAATCCTATACCTCGTAGGGTTGTTCATCGGAATGTATTTGGCGATATTTGTTCATATGATTATTCACGAAGCCGGACACTTGATTTTCGGGTTGTTGTCGGGATACCGCTTCAGTTCTTTCCGCATCGGCTCGTTTATGTGGGTTCAGGAAAACGAAAACATCAAATTCAGACGGCTCACCATTGCGGGTACGGGCGGTCAATGCCTTATGATACCACCCGATATGAAGGACGGTAAAATTCCGATTGTCCTTTACAATCTCGGTGGCTCGATGATAAATATTGTTGCCGGTGTGCTGTTCCTCGGATTGTTCTTTGTAACACAAAGTGTACCGATCCTTTCCACACTTATGCTGATCTTTGCAGCCGTTGGATTTATGATTGCGATTATGAACGGTGTTCCTATGCGAACGGGAACGGTGGATAACGACGGATATAATGCCTTTGCTCTGACACGTAACACAGATGCACTACGTTCGTTTTGGGTTCAGTTGAAAGCTAACGAGCAGGTGTCAAAAGGAGTCCGACTCAAAGATATGCCCGATGAATGGTTTTCCGTACCTACTGATGAAGCGATGAAAAACAGTATGGTTGCCGTTATGGGTGTATTCGCTTGTAATCGCTTAATGGATGCGGAAAACTTTGAGGAAGCGGACAAGCTGATGGCACATATGCTTGAGATCGAAAGTGGTATAACGGGACTTCATCGAAATCTGCTCGTTTGCGATCGCATGTATATTGAGCTTATTGGCGAAAACCGCAAGGACGTTCTTGACAGTATGCTTGATAAAGAACAGAAGAAATTTATGAAGCAGATGAAAAACTTCCCATCCGTGCTTCGCACAGAGTATGTCTATGCGCTGCTGTGTGAGAAGAATATTGAGAAGGCTCAAAAAGTTAAGGTTCGGTTTGAGAAATGGGCTAAGACTTATCCCTATCAGAATGATGTTAAGTCCGAACGTGAGCTGATGGAAAGAGCGGAGAGAATTGGAGGCAAAATCAATGAAAAAGAAGAAAATAATTAGTTTTATTATTGATATTTTGTTGATAGGAACAGTGTTTTCCGTTACGGACATTGTGCTCAGAGAAGTGTTTAACTCGGAGAACCTATGGCTTGAATTAGGTATTTACCTCGCATTATATGCTATTGCATTTGGAACAAAACGAGGAATTATTATTCTTTGGAATAAGTTTGTATCTAAAAAGAAAGAAGGAAACGAAAATGAAAAAGATCAGTAGTGTAATTTGGGGAATCGTATTGATTGCGGCAGGTGCGTTATTTGCACTGAATGCATTGAACATAACGGACATCAACATCTTCTTTGACGGTTGGTGGACGTTGTTTATTATCGTGCCGTGTGCAGTGGGGTTATTTACCGAGCGTGAAAAGACCGGTAACATCATTGGCCTTGCCATTGGTGTGTTTCTGTTGTTGTGCTGCCAGGACATTTTAAGCTTTGGTATGCTTTGGAAGCTCCTCGTTCCTGCCATCATCGTAATAGTTGGACTTAAGATGGTATTTACAGGACTTTTCGGTAACAAAGCGAACGAAATCATCGCTAAGATCAAGCAAGACGGCGGCGAAACTAAGGTCGGCTGTGCGACCTTCTCCGGTTGTGATTTAAACTTCGACGGCGAAGTGTTTGAAGGCGCTGAGCTGACTGCCACTTTTGGCGGTGTAAAGTGTGATCTCCGCAACGCCATTATCGAAAAAGACTGTGCTATTCAAGTGTCGGCTATCTTTGGCGGTATTGATATTTTTGTTCCCGATAACATCAACGTAAAGGTAAGCTCCAACTGTATTTTCGGTGGCATTTCCAATAAAACTGCCGTACACAAGGACGCTCCTACTATTTACATAAGCGGCACCTGTATGTTTGGAGGCGTTGAAATCAAATGACCACGTTTCAGAAGGTAATTAAGTATTTAGCAATGGCGTTTGCCATCTTTATCACAGTTAGCATTATCGGAGGACTTTTAAGTATGTTTGGATTGTTTGGTGGATTTTTCGGCGGCGATGCTGTAACCGAAGATATTAAAACTTATGCCGTATCATCGAATATACAGAGCCTTGAAGTAAAGATCAATGCTGCTGACTTTACCATTAAGCAAGGCGAAAGCTTTTCGGTTGAAAGCAATCTAAAGCACCTTACCGTTGAGGATAAAAACGGCGTTTTGACTATTAAGGAAACCAAGAAGTTCGGCATCACCTACACCGGCGCTGTACTGACTTTATATGTTCCTGCGGATACGGTGTTTGAAAAAGCAGATATTACAACAGGAGCAGGAAGACTGACGGTAGATAGTTTGTCTGCCGGCACAATGAACTTTGAGCTGGGCGCAGGCGAAGTGAATATTGACACGCTTATTGCTACCGCTGCTATTAACATTGAAGGCGGTGCAGGAAAGATCACTATATCCAATGGTGCACTCCATAACCTTGATTTAGATATGGGAGTCGGTCAGTTAAATCTGACCTCTGCTCTTACGGGCGAAAGCGATTTTGATTTAGGCGTTGGAGAGTCGAATATTACCGTAATCGGCAACAAAGACGATTATAAGCTTGATATTGAAAAAGGCATTGGCAACATCACCGTTGATGGCGAGGGCGTTTCCAATATCAAAGGACAAGGTAACGGCAACAACAGCATTGAAGTTAACGGCGGCATCGGTGCCATTAACTTGAAATTTAAGGAGTCTGAGGCAAAATGATTTTAGAACTCAAGAACATAGAAAAATCTTTTGGTGAGAAAAAAGTTCTTACCGGAGTATCATTTAAGGCTGAAGGTGGTAAAGCCTTCGGTCTGCTTGGCAGAAACGGCGCCGGAAAAACAACATCTATTCGTATTTTAATGGATGTGTTTCCTGCAAACAGCGGCGAGGTGCTGATAGACGGTAAGCCTATCGATTATAGCAAGGTCGGCATCGGCTATCTGCCCGAAGAAAGAGGTCTTTATCCTAAAAAGATCATTATTGACCAGCTTACATATTTTGCAGAACTAAAGGGTATGAGCCGCAAAGAAGCAGTAAAATCCATTGATTATTGGCTCGACAGACTTGGTATGACCGAATATCGCAACAAGAAGCTCGAAACCCTTTCAAAGGGTAATCAGCAGAAGATTCAGCTTATTACGGCTCTTGCTCACAACCCTGATATTGTTATTCTTGATGAGCCTTTCTCCGGTCTTGACCCTGTAAATGCAATGCTATTAAAGGATGTGGTTAAGGAACAGATTGCGAAGGGCAAGATCGTTCTGTTCTCCAGCCATCAGATGAGCTATATTGAGGAATTCTGCGATAGTATTGCTATTCTAAATAACGGTGTTGTTGCTCTGCACGGTGATTTGCATGACATCAAGCGTGACTATCCCCGTGACCGCTTGGTTGTCCGCACAGAAAGTCCCGACGCAATCATTAATGACTTTGGATCTTCCTGTACCGTTATGGACAACGGTGTTTTAATGATTCGCTTAGGCTCACCCTCCGAAAAGAAAGCTACTATGACTCGCCTTGTGGAAAACTATGATGTCGATGAAGTCAGGGTCTTTGAACCTTCCCTCAATGACATTTTCGTAGAATACGCAGGCGATGCCGCACAGGAGGACTAAGAAATGAAACAGTTTGGAAAAATACTCAAATTTGAGCTTAAAAATTATGCTAAGAACAAAGCGTTTGTTGGTGTAACGATCTTTTTGATGGTGGTAATCGCCATCGTTATGTTCTTTCCCCGTATTACTGCTTTGTTCGAATCGGACGATCCTTCTGATACCACTGCAGACCTTTCTGTCATGCTGGTAAAGGCGGATGATCTTACACAGGCGGATATGGTAAGAGAAACGTTTGCTGCTTCCTTTACCGACTACGACGTACAGATTACTGACGCAGAAATCAGCGTGATCAAGGATAAGATCACCTCCGGTGATGTAGAGTGCGCTTTTGTAATGACCGGAGCAACCTCATTTACCTATTACGTTGATAATCTTTCGATGTATGATATGAACCCCGATATTGCCACCGGTGTTCTGCAGCAGATCTATCAAATGAATGCTATGATTAATGGCGGTATGTCCGCTGAAGACGCTGCCGGTGTTATGAGCATTCAGATTGACGGCGAAGTGGAAAGTCTCGGCAAAGACCAGATGCAAAACTTCTTCTACACCTACATTATGATCTTTGCTTTGTATATGGTTATTCTGCTTTACGGTCAGATGGTGGCAATGAGCGTTGCAACCGAGAAGAGCTCCCGAGCTATGGAGTTGCTTATCACCAGCGCCAAGCCTATCAATATGATGTTTGGTAAGGTTTTGGCGGCTTGTATGGCAGGTCTTGTTCAGCTTGTTGCCATCTTCGGCTCGGCACTTGTATTCTACAACGTGAACAAGTCCTATTGGGGAGATAACGGAATCATTGACTCTATCTTTAATATTCCGCCCGAGTTGTTTGTATATATGCTCGTATTCTTCTTGCTAGGATTCCTCATTTATGCATTCCTTTACGGTGCAATTTCTTCTACAGTTTCAAAACTGGAAGATATCAATACTGCGGTTCAGCCTGTAACATTCCTGTTCATTATTGGCTTTATGGTAGTTATGTTTTCAATGAGCAGCGGAAGTGTGGACAACATACTCATGCAGATTTGCTCTTACATTCCGTTTACCTCACCGATGGCTATGTTCACAAGAATTGCTATGAGTACTGTGCCTTGGTATGAAATTGCAATTTCCATCGGTATTTTAGTTGCATCTACCTTTGGAATCGGAATTCTTTCCGCCAAGATCTACCGTGTTGGTGTTCTTATGTACGGAACCTCGCCAAAAATTGGAAACATCATTAAAGCTGTTTGGAAAGCATAAAAGGAATATATTGTAGGAGAAATAGATATGGAACTTAAGAAGTTGAATAAAAGTGTACTTAAATTATGGTACATTCGTGCGGCTATTGGATCGCTGGCACTGGTAGGTGTCTTTACAAGTGCGGCTGTAATTCTGAGTGCAACGCGTGCGCCCGGCGACGTAACGCTCGCTGTTTTGATAGGTGTCGGTATACCTGTCGTGTTACTTCTTGCTATTACTTTGATTATGCCGGCACTGCGCTATAAAATGTATGCTTGGGGATACGATGATAAAAGGATCGTTGTAAAGCAAGGCGTGATTTTCAGACAAAGAGTAGTGATCCCTGTTTGCCAGATCCAGGATCTTCATCGAACCCAGGGTCCGATTATGATGATGCTGAAGCTGAGTGGCGTCACCATCTCAACAGCAGGTTCGAATTTTGATATTTCTACACTCACGACCGCAGAAGCTGACCGCATGATTGATGAGCTGGAACGTAATCTTGAAGCGAGAATTGAGGAATTGAGAAATGAAGAAATTTGACAAAGGCTATATTTTTTCCAGTTTGTTGTCGGATTTGTTCGGTAGCCTTGTAATAGTCTTTATCTTTCTTAAAGATTTCTTCCTCAACGACGAGTCAAACCCGGAAGATATCAAGGCCGCAATTCCGTTTTTTGTAATCGGATTTTCCGTAGTTTATCTGTGCTTTATTGTTTACCGAATTCTGTATTACAAGACCTCCGGCTATGAACTGACAGAAAATGAGATCAAATGCAACAGAGGCGTGCTTTTTAGAAAACGTTCTGTCTTGGACTATCAGAAGGTACACGCCATCAATAAAAAGCAAAACCTGTTCCATAGGATCTTCGGGATTGCCATTTTGACGATTGATAGCGGCTCAACAAACACCTCCCATCAGGCTGAAATAACAATTATTGAAAAAGATAAGGTTGCTGATGCCCTGCTGAATGAACTGAATTTACTGAAAGAGGGCGGCACAAGAAATGCAGAGGGCACACAGCCGAAGGACGAACTTCTCCTTTCGGACGAAGATAGTCTCTACAGCTTTACTTCTGGTAAGAAGATGCTGTACACACTCATCAACATCGCTTCTACCGCATTTTTTACGGCATTGTTTGCCGCGCTTACCATTATTGTTCTCGGCATTTGCAAACTGATGATCAGGCAGAGTTTCCTTGGTACTTGGGGGCAGTATTTCCTGTATGCCTTTTTGATTACAGTAGGTGCTATGCTGCTGTTTTCGATGTTTTCTCTTATTGGATGCCTGATCCATTCCTTTGTGGGATACTACAAGTTCAAAATCACCAAGCGTGGAAATGACATTCAGATTTCCTACGGACTTTTGGAAAAGCATTCCAATACTTTTAGCTATGACAGAATTAAAGCCGTTAAGGTTACCCAGGGACTTGTGCAAAGGATACTTGGCTTTGCATCCATCCGTCTTGAGGTGATCGGTTATACGGTCAATAGCGGTGACGATGATAAGAATGCCGGGCTTGGTGTGCTTGTGCCGTTTTGTAAGTATAATGAGATCGGCGAAATCTTGGGTAAAGTTTTGCCTGATTATATGCCGGATGAGAAGCAGACAAAAGCAGTATCTTATTTCCCGTTTGTATCGTGGTTTTTATTGGTGCTTGGCGTTGTAACAGGCTTAGTGTTGGTGCAGTTGATAGCGACCATGATGCTATTTAACGTGTCAACTTCTGTAATTCTTACTGTTGCTCTTGCGGTAATAGTGGCAGGAAGTGTTGTTTTCATTGTTAAGGCACTGAGCGCAGCGCTTAGTTATCAAACCAACGGGTTGGCAGTAAACGATGGTAAGATCACGGCCTACTATGGTGGATTTATTAAAAATGTTACTGTGTTTATGTCTAAGAATCTGATTGCGGCAGAGAACGTAACGACACCGCTTCGCCAAAAAGCAGGAGTTACAAGCCTTGTTATGCACCTGAAAACCAATGCATTGTCCAACGAAGTAAAGGTGCATATTCAAAAAGATACCCTTTCAGATGATATTGAAAAATTGTTGATATTATAATTTCTATCAGCTTTGTGGATTAAAAAGGCGTAATAAGTCCATTTGCAACCTGAAGTTTACATTTAGAAACACCGAATTGGTAGTATGATTTTGCTGAGTGTTCTATAATTAAAGCAACGCAGCGTTAGAAAACATAAGGAGAAATGATTATGACACTTGGCGAAAAGCTATCAAAATTAAGAAAAGAATATAACTACACACAAGAACAGCTTGCTGATATTCTTGGCGTTTCCCGTCAGTCGATCAGCAAATGGGAGTCGGATATCGCATATCCCGAAACCGATAAACTGATAAAAACGGGAAAGCTGTTTGAATGTTCGATGGATTATCTTCTCAATGAGGATATTACCGAAAAGCAAGGGTTACAACCTGCAGAAAAAGAAAGCATTTGGGATAAGTTCAAAAAGCAGCTTCACGAACGCAAGAGCGAAAAGATGATTTTCGGTATGCCACTTTATCATATCGGAAGAAACGCCCACGGATTTTTTGCAATAGGACTTAAGGCACGTGGAGTATTTTCCTTCGGTCTGCTTTCACGAGGTATTTTCTCGGTTGGCCTGCTCTCACTTGGAGTAATCTCTATTGGGCTTCTGTCCCTGGGATTGATTTCCGCAGGCGTGTTCTCAGCCGGACTACTTGCTGTTGGTTCGATTGCTTTCGGTTTATTTGCTGCAGGAGCAATCAGCGTAGGATTGATATCTTTCGGAGCACTCTCGGTTGGCTACTTCTCAACGGGTGCACTTGCTATCGGCAAATATGCCGCCGTTGGCGACCACGCCCACGCTATGATTGCTATTGGTCAAACTGTGGCCGACGGAAGTGTTTACAGCCACATCGGAGATCTGATTACGGCAGATATTCCAAAGGTTGTACAGTGGCTTGACGGCAATGTTCCGTCTTGGCTTGGCTGGGCAAAAGAGATTTTCAAATTCTACATCCAGTAAAAAACGCCCTCGTTCCGAGTGGAGCGAGGGCATTACTTTGATTAGTTACAATCGCAACAGATAATATAAAAATAAGCAATGTTAAGAAAACGGGCGGCTTTTCCAAGGCAAATTGGTAGAATTTTCTACATGACAATGATAGAATTTATAGCGAAAGGAGTTGATAACATGGAACTTGGCAAACAGATCTATGAACTAAGAAAGAAAGCAAACCTTTCGCAAGAGCAGCTTGCAGAAAAGGTCGGTGTATCGAGGCAGACAATTTCAAAATGGGAGCTTGGTGAAACAGCGCCCGACATCAAGCAAGCACAAGTTTTATCACAGGTATTTGGCGTCAGTCTGGATGAACTGACCGGAAATGATACCAAAGAAGTTATTTTCGAAAAGGTAAGCAACACCGAAAAACTTGCGGGACTGATAATAAAAATAATAAAGATTTGGGGAATCATTATCCTCGCTTGCTTGATTATTGCCGTTATTGGCATCATTTTGTTTGGATATGTGCGCGAGGAAGGTTCAGTCGAATTTGAAAACAACGTGGAAAAGGTCACATTTACGGAAGTCGTTGGCGAAGAAACATATATTATCACGATTAGTTCTGACGGCTATTTTGAAGGCATTGGAATGTCGGATGAGATAAAGGAAGAACTTATGGAACTTATCGTTGTGGGCGATCTTCCTGCATCCGAAGATAATATTACAGATTATTTCATAAAGCTACGTGAAGGACTATCGGAGGAATCCCCGTAATAAAGCGGTAAAGGCGTCGCAGAAATGCGGCGTCTTTGCTTTGATGTAGAAAAAGTCACACTTTTTTGCTATAATTATAAAAAATCCCCCTGGGTAAGGTATTGCTTGTTACGCTGCGTAATGCTGTACAATAAGCTGCGTAAGGAGGTGAAAGCTATGTCAAAGTATACAACAGGAGAAATTGCCAAGCTCTGCGGTGTATCCGTCAGAACGGTGCAATATTACGATTCCAGGAATATTCTCGTGCCCAGTGAATTAAGCGAGGGTGGTCGACGGCTGTATTCCGAAGACGATCTGAAACGGATGCGGATCATCTGCTTCCTGCGGGAAGCGGGACTTCCCATTAACAGCATCAGTGAACTGCTTGCGGAAGAACACCCGGAAAACATCATTTCCATTCTGCTGGATCAGCAGGAGCGCGCCTTGCAGGAGGAGCTATCCGAAGCACAGAAAAAGCTAGACATGATTGGCTCCATCAAGCAGGAACTGAAAGAGCTGGAGCACTTCTCCGTTGAATCTATCGGTGATATAGCGCACATTATGAAGCAAAAGGATAAACTCACAAAAATGCGGTGGATGACCGTGCTGACGGGCATTCCCGTAACGGCGCTGCAGTGGATATCCATCATTCTTTGGATCACCAAAGGGCAGTGGTGGCTGTTTGCGGTTTGGGCTTGCGTGGCAATCCCGTGGGGCATTACTGTATCGGTTTACTATTACCGCCATGCTGCCTATATCTGCCCCGAATGCCACGAGGTATTCAAACCTCCCTTCAAGGAAATGTTCTGGGCATATCACACACCCAAGATGCGCCGCGTGACTTGCCCCAAGTGCGGTCATAAGGGTCTGTGCGTGGAAGTATACGACGATGGGGAGAAAACATAATGATCGAAGAAAAAATTATTATCGGTGAAAATACCCAATATCCGTTGAATGGTTTGCTGACCCTTCCCGATGATACGGCAAAACCTGTACCGGCTGTTGTGTTTGTCCACGGCTCTGGCGCAAGCAATATGGATGAGAAGGTTGGAAAGTTGACCCCTTTTAAGGATCTGGCCCAGGGACTGGCCCGGCACGGAATTGCATCCGTCCGGTATGACAAGCGCTCTTTTGCCCATGGATTCAAAATGCTACGGGATAAGGGCCTTGAGGTGACTGTCAAGACAGAAACCATTGACGATGCTATTCTGGCGACAGAACTGTTGAAAAAGGATCCCCGGATCGACCCCGAAAGAGTATTCATCATTGGTCACAGCATGGGCGGTATGCTCTCACCCCGTATTGATGCCGAGGGCGGCAATTACGCAGGTCTCATTATCATGGCAGGCTCTCCCCGGAAGCTGGAGGAGATCATCCTGGATCAGAACGAAGCCGC
>JAZUSD010000067.1:0-3548 GCA_045606545.1 Acutalibacteraceae bacterium
AACTCACAATAATTTCAAGTTATTGTAAATCTATTTTAT
Organism: Acutalibacteraceae bacterium; assembly: GCA_045606545.1. GTDB lineage: Bacteria > Bacillota > Clostridia > Oscillospirales > Acutalibacteraceae > DTU089. The sequence goes on from JAZUSD010000067.1 coordinate 40, forward strand.
TTTTTCGATATTTATAAAACTTATTTGTATAAAACCCAAAACGAACAACTCGTCAGCTAAACATAGGTATATTTTGAGTTTAGGTATCATAATTTTGTCGGAATCCTCCAACTAATTCATTAGTTTTTTTGTAAATCAAGTAATTGTATCCTTGCTTTCTTTATTCATAAAAAACCTTTAAAAATATGCCCAATTATATTTTCTCAAATAAACTTCCATCATATTGTGTATCCAATATTCCCTGAAGATCTTCTGAGAAACTCTTCATTTTTTCAAACTCGTTTTTCTTTATTATATTTAAAACTTCAAACAACCCAAACACTGTAATCAAAAACGCTATTGGAAAGAATATAAAAGCAATGCCATAAGCAACAATAACATTAGCATTAGTTTCATTCTTGATTATCGCTGCGAATACAGCTAAAACAAATGGAATTATAATAGCCTGAACTACTCGTTCAACTGTATTTCTGTTTGTTTCTTTAGTCTTTTGCATTCTTTCTAGTTTAATATCTATACGCCTTTTTATTTCAATAATACTTGTTTTTTCTATAGATACTGACATACTTTGAAGCCAATTGTAGATATCACTGCAATACTCTTTATAATTCTTCAAATGCTTTTCACTGTTGTTTATTTCATAATGTTCACAATAAAAATAAATAATAATGCAAAACACAGTTTCAAATAAAAGAGGAATAATGAAATATTGCCTCAATTTTCCTATAGATAAAAATGCTAATGTTGTAATTCCTGATATAATTAAAACAAATAACAGTATTACAGCACATTTGGGCATAGCTAATAAAGCCTTATACAAGGGTGTTTTATTATCTTTTAAGTACTTTAAATAATTTTTATATAATATTTGTTCCATATATTTTTGAAAATCCTTTCTTTTTCTGTAATTAACACAATTACAAAATAGTTCTTTAAAGCACATATTAATGCTTTTATATTATCCGAATTTTAATACACCTTGTTTTATTATATTATCAATTACAATTCCTCGCTCTTACAGTAAAAAGCCATTACCGCTTTCTACTATAAATCCCCTCGAAATTCTGCTAAAATGTATTTTGCGAATCCATTTTCAAAATTTCGAGGAGAGTGATTAAATGAAATGCACAAAACTGAAGAGCGATGAGTTTCTGCAAGTCATCCAATCAACAAAAAATCTATCCGATAAAACGATACGCGCCTACCGTTCGGACCTGAATGATTTTCAGGCGTTTCTGCAAGACAATGAGCTTGACGAAACGGTTATCCTGAAATATGTTCAGATGTTATCCAAAGAGCGTGGGCTCAAGGATAACACCGTTTGCCGAAAACTGATTACACTAAAAATATTTTTCAATTTTCTTTATGAGCAAGGTTATGCTGATGTCAACTACTACCAAAATCACCACTTCCGTTACAAGAAAGAGCGTAGACTTCCCAAGACTTTAGCGGTGAAAGAGACATCAAAACTGCTCACTTATCTTACTGACTGTGCCGCAAAAGAGACAACAGAGTTTGAAAAGTGGAGAAACATTCGCAATCTTGCATTGATTGATGTACTGATAAGCACAGGAATAAGAATAGCTGAGGCTTCAAATATTGCTTTAGGCGATATTATCCACTCTGAGCGGACAATTCTTATTCACGGAAAAGGACGAAAACAAAGGCTTATTTACATTTCCTGCAACGAAACTTGGAACAACCTTACACGGTGGTTGAAAGCACGAAAAAGCAGACCAACCAACACAGATAAAGTCTTTGTCAACCGATTTGGTGAACAATTAAGCATTCACGGTATAGAATACATATATAACTCAACTAAAACCGCCTGCGGTATAAATAAGAAATCAACGCCGCATTACTTGCGCCACACATTTGCGACAAACTTACTTGCCAACGGTGCCGACTTGCGTTCGGTACAAGAGATTTTAGGCCACAGCAGTGTTGCCACGACCGAAATTTACACCGAGGTTACGACCAAACGCAAAAAGCAGGTTTTAAACAAGTATAATTACAGAAACAAGCTATAATATTGCAAAAAACAACAAAATTATTGTCTCTTTATTATATAGTTACAAAATTCGCAAAAAGTAACACAAAAAAATTTTTTTAATTTTATATATGTACACATACACCAAACCCCCGGACGGTCAGTGCCCGGGGATTCGTTACTTTCACTAAGGAGAATAGAACTATTACTGGATTGGTTTCAAAAATATAGTTCTCAGTAAAGTTAAAAGAGATATATTGTAATCCTTATGGGAAAACAATCTTTTAGGTTGCATCACCGATTGCACGGAAGAAGCCCGTGATTTTTTCAATGATGTTTCTGAACAAGGCGATGATGTTGTTAATTATATTAACAAGCTTGCTGTCGCTGTCACCTTCTGTAAGGTCACCGAGGTCTAAATCGCCTAAGATTCCGCCGATGCCGTTGTTATCGTCAGCGGGCTCGTCTTTCTGATACATTGCCTCAACAAAGAGGTCACAGTCGGGCATTGTGAAGGTGATTTCTGTTGCCATAAGGTCAGCTATACCAAGGTCAACCTCGTTACCGTTCATATCGGTAATCTTCCAACCGAGGAAAGCTACACCACCGAAGGTTGAAAGCTCAATTGTGTCACCAAGCTTTGCAATGGGTGTTCTTTCATCGCCGTTGATTTTGTGGTTTACGGCAGTTGCATCAGCGTAAGTAATGCTTCTTCTGATTTTTGCAGTTACAACCTTTTCAAAATCAACCATTGAATAGGGGTCATTTTCGGTGGGGTTGTAAACAACCTTGATTGTGTAATCTCCTGTTGCGGGGATGGGATAATCAACGGACCATTCGTTATTTGCACCGCCTGCCTTGATATCATCGGCAACAAGCTTTCCGTCAACAAAAATATCCAACGTTCCCTTAGCCTCGTGGCTGAGCTTACCGCTGATTACACCGTCCGTGCCCCAAGAAGCAGTTGTTGTGAAAACAACGGGCTCAATTGTGAGAATGAACTGAAGGTCTGTTGACTTATAGCTGCTGTTGCCTTCGTGGCTGGGATAAATACGAACGGTATAGGTGTTTGTACCTACGGGAGCTATTTCCTCTGTGTCATGGTCAGGGAATGAAATGAACGGAGCATCAGCACCACTGAGGGATGAACGGTCCTTAATCATATTTCTGAGTGTTACACCAAGTGTATCGCCTCTGTCAAATTTAGCACCGTAGGGAAGAGTTATTTCGGGAACAATTACTTCACCGTTTTCGTTGACGAACTTGTAGTTGGCTTTGGTTACGGTGACTGTTGCTGTACCAACACAAGGTAGATATTTCTCTGTATCATTAGGAATAAAAGTAATATTAGGAGTATATATTCCTACTCCAATAACGGAAGAACCAACATTGTCAATTACAAAAGAGCCCTCGACTTCCTCGTTTGTATCTTTTGTCATTACCTTGCCGCCTTCAAGAATAAGCTCATTCCACTTTGTACCATATGTGACTGTTGCCGTTGGAAGTTCAACAATCTCAG
>JAZUSD010000068.1:0-40950 GCA_045606545.1 Acutalibacteraceae bacterium
TTTTCTTAACATTGTTTGCCTCCTTATGGTAATATTTCTTTATATCTATCCCAACATAACTCATACATTTCATTAAACTTATTCTTATCAGCCAATAAGTCAAAATAATGTTGCTGTGCTCTCTCTTCCGGTGTACATGAACACATAAAATCTGGAATTGTCACTCCCGTACTTGCTATGTCGTTGTAATACTTTAACAGTGAGCCAAGCACAATTGCTGACTTGTGATTAAAGACTGCCTCAGAAAATTGACTCTCCAATGTTTTACTCATTTTATCTTACCTCCATCAGTTTTGCTACGTATTCTATGTTATCTTTTTTAAGTTCATTAATAAGATGATCATCCTGTACTTTATTTGCCCATGCTATGATTGTTTTTAAATCAATTGGCAAATTTTCTACATATTTATCAGTCAATCCGTAAATTGTTTTTATATTTTCTACATACTGCTTACAGAATGCCTCATAATCAATTTTTATTGTATGGTTAATGTTATTTATCATAATTTTTATAAACCTTCCTTAATCGGCTTGCTAGTGGGCTTAAATTTAATCTAGCCTTATTATGCCTTGTAATTCTCCTAGATTATAAATTTTCAAATGTTTTTTATTTAATTTTATGCCATATTCTCTTCTGGTTTTTAATAATGCTAAAAATTTACTTGTAGTTTCTACATAATATGTAAAGCCATCAGAAAAATGTTTATAAACTATTAAAAATTTTTGCTTATTACTATATGTAAATACTTTGTCATACCATGTAGCAGGAGCATAATTTAAAGCATAATTTTTTGCTATTTTCTCGTCATCAAATATTGCTACAATTTTTGTACCCATCATTTCTTGACTTTTTACAATATATAAATATTTTTCCATTAGACAGCCTCCACATAATTTAATAAAGCACATCTGAAATAACCACTTGTTTTATATTTATCTTTTATAGACTTTGCATAATTAGGCATAATTTCTGCAAATTTTCTATATGCCTTATCAATTTCTACATCCGATAATTCAAAACAATATAATATTTTTTCTAGTACGCTTTTATATTCTTTTTCTAGCAATAAAGAATATAAAGTTATGCTTTTATTTTTTGCTACTTCTTTAATTTGTTTTATTAGTTCTTGTTTTGTCATTTTTTTATCCTTTCATTTTAATTTTTAATTTGCATCCCCACCACATACCAATTTTGTCAATTTTGCTACATTTTAGCAGCCTGTTAAGTATTTTATTTGCAACTGTACCCTCAGCACATCGCTCATTTAATATGCTCGGCTCTGATGATATTTCATATATATAGCCATCAATATTACGTATTTTTACAGGCGCATTTATTATTTTGTGCAGGTAGTTTATAAAATCTGACATGTTGTAACCTCCTGTATAAAATTTTCTACACTTTCCAAACTAAAACAATAACGATTGCATTTACCAGACCATATATTGCATTCTATTGTTTTATTAATTTGTGATAATACATCATAATTATCAAACCTTGTAAATATATTGAATAGTTTTTTATTAGTTTGTGATTTTTCTATATTTACAAACCATGTTGTATTTAAAGCAGGTAAGTATATTTTATAAGTGTATATTTTATCTAACCAATTGTTATTATTATCTACCTTTTTTAAATTGTATTTTTTTATAATTTGTTGTATTGTCATTTTATAAACCCTCCACTATTCCGCATAAAATCACACTTAATATAAACCATACCGGCATAATCCATGTATTATTGTTTATATATGTTGCAAATCGGTCTATTTTGCCGTTAGCATCGTAATATATAATTTGTTTTTTGTTTTGCATTGTTTTTATTCTCCTATATTACCGCCATATTACCCGCCGGAGCGGGGCGCATGCAAGGCGGAGCATGCGCTTTTAATTTAATTTTCCGCTTTACTTGCCAATTTCATACCAATCCAAAAATATTTATTTTGTTTTTTGTCTTGTCTTAACTTATCAGCAACTAAAGAAATATTTTTTTGTTTTATTACTTCTTTTAACATGTTAATGCCATAATTTAACCGAATTGTTGAACCATAGCTAGCACCCTCGGCAATATGCCAATTTTTATGATCTGTATCATAAACAACATTGCAGGGAGTATATTGTTTGTAAAAACTTGCTATTAAATTGCTGTTTTTTAGTTCTAGTTTTAAAAGTTCTTTTTTGTTCATAATTCACCGCCTTATTTTAAAAACTCTATTTTGCAAACTGTTTCAATTTTCTCAACCGGATAAACTCCAACATTAAAACTATTATTCATAAAATAGCGTGCTATCTCTTCGTTGTCTAATTGTCCATTTACTGAAGTTGTCCATGTTGTGCCTTGTTCAGTTGTTAATTTTACTGATTTTAACATTTTTTCACCGCCTTATCTTTTATAAATTTTCTACTATTTCAATATCTGTAAAATTTGTATTATATGTTTTATTTATTACTTTTAAAACTTCTTTTTTAGTAGGTTTTGCACATGTTACCTTCTTTAAATCTCTATAACTTGCAGTATATGGAGTTTGTACTCCATTTTTGTTATAATATTCTATCTTTTCGTAACCGTTATCAATCCAGCTTGAAACATTGTTAATATTTGCAGCTTGTACTTTATCAGGAATTATGCGCCCTGTATGCTCATGCGTTGTTATTTCAATAGAGTATTTTGTATTATTTGAAGTTAAATAACCAAACAATCTAAAATTTTGTAAATCACTTACTTTTTTTTCGTTGCAATCCTTCCAAAAATCGCATCCACGTTTTTCAAGTCTTAATGTTTTCATATTTACCGCCCTTTTTTTGCCCCCTCTCTTAGGCGGGAGGCTTGCCCTTGTTAATTTATTCTTTACGCCGTAAGGGGCAACCCCTTACAGCTTTTTTATTATCTCATTAAGTTTTAAAATTATTAAAACTTGAAATAATACTAAAATTAAATTTACAATTACTGTTAAAATCATTTTTACCGCCTTTATTCTTGCCGGACATCTTAGGCTGCCGGCTTCGCCTCTTTTGTTCCTTATACTATTATTATGACATACTTTAATGTAAAAGTAAAGTGTTTTTGTTACAAATCTTAATAAAATCATACATTTGTATGAGAGCTGAAAAGCAATAATAACTTGATTTTTAATTTTGTTACATTTATTTACGTTAATTTATGCGTTATAATGTTATTGTTAGTTTTTTTGTGAGGTAATAACATGCCGCAATATGATGGCGCAAATATTTACAATGAACAGTTAACCAATTATGAGGAAGCATACTGCCAATGTAGAGCCAAAGGACTTACACAAGTTGAAAGTTATTGTCAAGCGTATGTAAATGTAAATACTAAAGATCTTAAAAAAGAAGTTATCAACGCAAGAGCCTATAAAATAGAACGCAAGGAAAGAGTTAAAAAAAGATTACAAGAGCTAAATACACTTAATCAAATTAAGAATATTTCCAATAATCAAACGCAAGCCGATAATCTGGAAAAAATCAAAAATAATCCGAAAGACTTCTTTTTGATTCAAATTATAGACTTTATAAAAGAATGTAAATATAAGGACGATAGGGCAAATCAATTTAAAGGACTTGAAGCAGTGGCAAAAGTGTTTAATTTATTCAGCGATGGCAACATAACAAACAACCAACTAAATCAAATAATTATTCAAGCACCGGATGTTAACAAGGCAATTGAAAGCATAACCGGATTGGTGAACGCTAAGCAAATAACGGACAAAAAGCAGTAATATTCAGAAATTTACATAATATTTATTATAGTTATCTATCGAACCGATATAAAAAAGCCCCAATTTTTGCGCCATAAAAAAAAGCATTCTTATTTTTTTACAAATCAGACTCTCCGAAAATTTTTTCAGACTCTCAAAAAAAATTTTAGCTACCCAAAAAAATTTTATGGAACAGGGTAAAATTGTTAAGTTTTGTAACAACATTTTCGATTTTTTCGGATTTTTTCGAGGGTGTTCGAAAAAATATTAGCCAGTCATAGCAAGGATTTCAGCGGATTCTTTATTTTTTATTAAAAAAATATATTTATTTTTTATTATTATATATAAAAAAATACCTATAATATAGACTACTACTGCATTTCAGGCATTTTAATATATAAAAAAAGTAAAAATTTTATACTCTATAAAACAGAAAAAAAATAAAAAATCGGTGGAAACGCTTGTGGCTCTAAGCGAATATTTTTTCGAGAGGGTTCGAAAAAATACGAAAGAATCGAAAAAATAATTTTTAGTCATTGACAAAATTATAAGGATATTATAATATTAAGATAACTTTTAAAGAAAGGAGAGTAATTTATGGCTATGGACACCATTATGTTCAATATTGACAAAGATTTAAAGACGGAATTTCAGGTTGCTGTTATAAAGAACGGCACAGATATGACGAGTATTTTGTTAAGAGCAGTGAGAGAGTATATAAATGGAACTAAAGCTACCAAAAATAATAAGTAAGACTATACCGAGTTTAAAGAAATTGGTAGGAGATATTGACGATATAGCATTGGTAAATGTACTTAATGCTAAATTAGCTAATATGATAACTCAGACTGGTGTAAATTTTAAGCAATATGACAATTCTAAACCTGCTGTTCTGTCATATTATGGTATCAATTTTATGATAAGCGGTTCTTCAAAAGATTACAGTATTGATTGTATCAATAATTATTTAATTCCTTTTGTTGAGGAAGAGTTAAAAGTAAGAATTGAGGAATATAAAGAGCAATATTATGAAGAAAAAATGGCAACTGCTTATACAAAGTCACAAAAAGCTCAGGTAGAAAAAGAGGTTAATAATATCAGGGTTGCTAATTATGAGCTTCATAATCCTAATGTTACCGGTTTGTATAAAGAAGCTGAACAAATTAGCAAAATTAAATTTGGTAGTTTGTTTATTAGAATTGGTGAATTTGGTGATTATCTTGAGAATATTGTCGGTAATAACAATTCGAGTAAGAAAGAATTGTATCAGAAATTAAAAGAGATTTACGAAGGTTCTATTGCGCCGAGCATTATTGCGGGTGATAGCAAAAGAGAGGTTATTAAAAATATACCTGTTCAAGCCTTGATTTATACCGATTTTGAGAATTTGTATAATGAACGGATCAAGAAGTATTATGTTAATTCAATGAAAACAGGTCAAGCAAGACGGTGTTTTACCTATATGCCGATTGATAAAAAACATAAAATTGCTTATCCTTTACCACCGTCTTTCAAAAGAGAGGCTATTTTTGAACTGGTAGAGCTGCAAAAAGAGTATAAAACTATCTTCGATACCTTAAATAATATGGTCGATAAAACTTTTTATCTTTCACCTGATGCTCAAGATTATTTATATGAGTATAATTGCCGTTGTATTGATTATTTTAATGAGAGTAAAGATGATATTATTGTACGGTTGGAGAAAAAAGAGAGTTTTTGGAAAATCACTAAACTTGCTATTGTTTATGGTATTTTAGAAAATCCGAGCGATTTGATTGTTAAAACTGAGCATGTTCAAATGGCTCAAAGTTTTTATGAAGCAATTGAGCCTTCTCTTAAGGCTGTTCTTGTTGAGAGAGAAAAGAGCGTGGTAGAGAAATTTGCTGAGTTTATCATCGATAGATGTGAAGAAAACGGATTTGTTACTCGAACTGAGCTTAGACGTTCTAATATTATTACTAATGATAAGGCTTTTACTAAAGATTTTGATAAAATGCTTGAGGAAATACAGGATGAGATTGAAAGTACCTATAAATATTACTTTTATGAGTATGAAGGTAAGAAAAATGGTAAAGGTTTTCAAATAAGGAAGATGGAGGAAAGTTAAATGGAAAAATCTAAACATGTTTATTTTACAACAGCTTGGCACGAATAGGATTTGAATGAAAATATTAATAATTTTTTTGATAGTAAATATGAGGAAGATAAAAGTAACTTTAATTTAATAAATATTGATGTAAAACCAGTTATAACAAAAGAAAAAATAGGATTTATGGCAACTATACTTTATCAGGAATAAAAATGAGAATAACAAAAATAAAAAAAGAAAAAAAATATAAAAAATTAACATTAAATGATGTCGAAAAAATATTAGGTAAACCTGAAAAAAATAAAGGTAAAAACTATTTTTGGCAGTGTCCGTATTGTATGGACAGCCATAAAGATAATATGCGGTTTAACGAGGAAAAGGGAGTGCTTTGGTGCTTTGCTGATTCTTGGCATAGTAAGGAGGTGTTAAGAAAAATGGAAGATAGAGAAGAAAAAGATGAACCTACTGTAAAATCACACTCTGTTCCTAAATGGGTGACAATGCAAGAGAAGTATATAGAGTATATGGCTCAGTGTAATTGGGATTTGTTAGAAAATCAGGAAATGCTTGATTATGTTTATAAGAAGCGTGGTTTGAGTAAAAAGGTTATTGACCTTGTTGGTTTAGGTTTTGATTCTGAAGCTAATAAGTTTGTTATACCTATTTTTGGCTTAAAAGAGGATATGATTACTGATTTTGAGTTAAGAGATTATAGTGATAAGAAAGTTATTAGTAGAGTAGGTGGCGGTCATAATACTGTTGCTGTTATTTATGGCACTCAAAAGGCTAAAACTTGCTTTTTTACTGAGGGTTTTCTCGATGGTTATGCCTTATTGCAATATTTATTTGACAAAAAACAAACTGATTTTACGATTTATTCTTGCTCGCATGGCGCAGAGAGTTTGTTAAAATGCTTACCTGCTGTTAATTTTAGTCAATTTGATGAGATTAAGTTAATGTTTGATGCAGATGAGGCAGGCGATAAAGCAACAAAAGCTATTATTGAACAATATCCGTTTATAAAGGATAGTCGTAAATTTTTGTTTGATGCCAAAGTTAAAGACGTGGGAGAGTGGGTATTATGCCAAGCACTATTTGCTTAACACCTAATATTGTCCGTTCTGACCTGCAAGGCTTGCGTTCCGGTACTCTCAACTATGTTGTTTACAAGCCTAAAAACAAGGGATTGCTTGGTGATAAGTGTTACTTAGTAGCAAACAGGCAATGGCAAAAATGGTTTATCAAAAAAGGTGATATGGCACTCACTTTGGATGATATAAAAGACTTAGATTTTAAAAAAGTAGTAAAAATTATGTTTGATGGAAAGGAAATAGAAAATGGCAACAATAGGTAAAGGTTTAACAATGGCAATTTATACAAGGTCAACAATGGGAGCAACGAACATAGAATTTATCCCTGTTGGTATAAAAATTGCTTCAGGTAAATCACTTTGTTTTGAACTTGTATGTGATGAATTAAAAAAGTATTTAGAACGGTTGAATGAAACCATAGATTGCTATGAGGAAATAACTTATGCTTTTGTTGATGATGACAAAACAACAAGTTTATATCCACAAAAAATGATGAAAGGAGAAAAGTAATGTACAAACTAACCGTAACAAAAACAGGTAAAGTGTTCACAATACCTAAACAAAATCTCGGCTTGTTTGCTTTTACGCAAGCACAAGACAGAGGTATGGTGATTGATTTTAGAGATACTGCTAAGGCAATAGCATATCTTGAGTCGATTGGCATAGGAGTAAGTGAAAATGACTAGACAAGAAACATACAGACAAATTTTAGACTGCTTTGGTAACACTATGCAATGCATAGTTGCTATTGAGGAAATGTCAGAGCTGCAAAAAGCATTGGCAAAATATCTGAGAGGATTACAGTATCACGACTATGCTGAAGTCTTGGCTGATGTCCGAGAAGAAATTGCAGATGTGCAGATTATGCTCGACCAACTCAAAATGATTTTTGATGACGGTCAGACCATAGAAAAGGTGATTGACGAAAAGCTACAACGCACTATTGACCGCTATTTTGCAAAATAGTGTTGACACATTTGACACATTGTAGTAAGATAGGAAAGTGAGGTGATAACGTGGCTGAAAAGACAATTAAAGAACAGTTTTTTTACTCTTATGGTATAGACCAAAGATGTAAAAGTGATAGATTCGATGAAGATGACCAGTGTTGTTCAGAGTGTATTTGTGATTATGTGCATGGTATGAGATGTGATGAGAAATATTTACCTGAGATAACGGCTGAAAGATTTTTAGAATTAGAAAATATTTTTGCACATGAAGAAATGGATGAATCAGGTTTTTTTCTTGGATTTGATGTGAAACAAAATTCATTTGGAACATGGGAATATGAAATAGGATATAGAAAAGGCGGAAGTTATTGGAGCAGAGGTGAATCAAGATATGAAGCATTATTAAATCTTTTTATAAAAATTTATGAAGATAAAGAAGTGGATGAAGATGAAAAGAGATTTATTAGAAACAAGGTACAAAAGATTTTTAGTATTGATGAAAGGATCGAAAAATGAGCTTGATTAAATTTGACAAAGGTACAGTTTTTTAGTAAAATTATTATAGACTGCGAAACAAAGATGTATTCAATGAATACCCGTTTATGTATAGATTTCGCAGTCCACATAAACGGGTATTTTTATGGAGGACTGCGAAAATGACAATTGTAAGAAAAAGACCTGATTTAGCTGAAAGAAATCGACAAAATGCAAAATATAAAAACAAAAATAAACATATTTTTAAAACATGGGATTGTATGAAACAAAGATGTTATAATCCCAATTCTCAAAATTATTGTAATTATGGTAAAAGAGGTATTATAATTTGCGATGAATGGAGATATGATTTTAATAAATTCCAAGAATGGTCTTTAAATAATGGTTATAAGGAAGGTTTAACAATAGATAGAATTGATGTAAACGGAGATTATGAACCTAATAATTGTAGATGGGTAACACAATTAATACAGCAACGTAATAAAAGAAGCAATAAACTTATAACTTATAAAGGTGAAACTCATTGTATATCTGAGTGGGCAGAAATATTTAATATTCCAAGAAAATGTTTAGAATATAGAGTTAGAAAATGGAATGATTTAGAAAGAGTTTTTAATAGACCAGTTACAAGAAATAATAGAATATAAAGGAGAAAATTATGGCATTAATAAAAAAACCTTCAGAACTTCCTGTTAAAACAACAGTTTTAGGTGGGATATATGGGCAGCCAAGTGTTGGGAAATCTACAATAGCTCTTAGTATGCCACGCCCCTTACTGCTAGATACAGACGGTGGTTTGCACAGGGTACAGGCAGAGTATAGAACAGACAGTGTACCTGTATCATCTTATGATGATATTTTGGCTGTTCTGAAAGAAGATTTAAGCGATTATGATACGATTGTCATAGATACCCTTGGTAAATTAGTTGATTTTATGTGTGATAAAGCTGCTAAAGAAAATCCGAAAATGTTACAAGGGGATGGTACTTTTTCTCAAAAAGGATGGGGAGTTGTAAAGAATTACTTTAAAGCTCTTGTTAAAGAACTGGAAAGATTAGACAAAAACCTTATCTTTGTTGCACACGAAAAAGAAACACAACAAGGTGATGAAAAGTATATCAGACCTGATGTAAGTGGTTCAAGCGGTAAAGACATTATAAAAGAGCTTGATTTTCTTGGCTATATGGAAGTTGTAGGCAAAAAACGTAGTATTACGTTTATGCCATCCTCAAAGGTATATGCCAAAAATTCTTTACAGTTAGACAATTATGTTGAGATTCCGATACTTCAATCAGGTGATAAAAACACATTCTTGACTGATTATATTTTGAAACCAACTATCGAGAAAAGAAAACAAGAGTTTGGCAAAAAAACGACTTATGAGCAGGTTTTGAAACAGGCTGATGAGATTATTGCTAAAAAAGGTGTAACTGAAGAAAGCAAAAAAGAGTTACGAGAATTGCCAAAGATTAATGATAGTATGCTTCAAATAGCTAATAAGATTAAAGAATGGGAAACGAAAAAGGAGAATAAATAATGTTAGATTTTATTAAAGCAGGAATTGTTTTATTTTTATTAATTATTGCTATTCTTTTAAGTACTTATATGACAATAAATGGATTAGATTTTGTTTTTGACAAAAGTAATTGTACGGTATATGTGAATCAAGAACAAGTTTATGCTGGAAGAAGTCATTATATAAACATTTCCTCTATTGGTGAAAATGGAAATACTAAGCATTTAACCATTTACAAGGATATTTTTAATTTAAAACCATTAAAACATTATATTAATAATGATATTGAGGTTAGGGAATGGTAAGCACTTACATAACACCTTCCTTGTTAGACAGTTTTACAAACGGCTACGATTGGGTAGGAATGATAAAAAGAGAAGAAAAAGTTATATCTCCGAGGATGCAAATGGGGATAGACTTTGAGCAAGCAGTTATCAATGGTGAATTTGAAGAACTGAATGAATTTGTTGATGGTGCTTTATATCAACAGTTCTGTTGTGGTCAGGTTGGTAAGTTTTTCTTGCTCGGCTTTGCTGATTTAGTAAAGTATGATTTGATAATCGATTTGAAGTTCAAGAGCGGTTATGAGATAAATGATTATTTTAACTCTAACCAACGGCTTATTTATCCTGCTTTGATGGGCATAGATAAATTTGCCTATGTGGTAGGAACAGGTACAAATCCACATGAACCGACAGGGATTTATTGGGAGCATTATGTTCGTGATGACGATTTATTGTTAGAACGGCTTTATGCTCTTGATAGAGCAATAGATAATTTAGGTTTACGTTCAATTTATGAACAAAACTATGGTGTAGAAAGATACGAAAAGGAGATTACAGAGTATGAGAATTACATTAGATGAACTAAAAAATGTAAAAACAGGCAGTTTTAAAGAGTATGAGGAAGGTAGATATACTTTAAGGGTTGTAAATGCTAAAGAAGGTGTATCACAATCAGGTACAGAATATCTTGAAATAGAGGGAGAAGTAATCGGAGAAGATACCTTTAAGATTAGAAACAGATTTTACAATACTGAAAAGGCATTATCTATTATGCTTAATTTCTTGTCTTCTATTGGTTTCTATGAAGAAGGTTCGGTAGTTGACTTTCAACCGGAAGATTTACTTGGTGCAATCTTTAGTGTAGAGCTTGTAAAAGGTGAACCTGATGAAAACAACAGACGTTATCTTGCTTTTAAACCATGGTCTTGTGAGGCGGTTGAACAAATTAATAAGTCTAAAAAAACCACTTCTAAGGTAGAAGAATCTGATTCTATGCCATTTTAGCGTTTGACTTATTTATGTTTTAAGCATATAATAGATATGCTACGACATAAGAAGATTGTATATTATATACACCCTTTTTAACGAGGTCGTAGCCGTTGAGAAGGGTGTATTTATTTAAAGGAGCTACGACTATGGGTAAAGTAATTGATATGACAGGACAAAAAATTGAAAAATTAACAGTAATTTCTCAAGCTGAAACAAAAAATAACAGAGCTATGTGGTTATGTAAATGTGATTGTGGTAACGAAAAGATTGTTGCAGGAAAACATTTGAGAAATGGTATGGTAAAATCTTGTGGCTGTTATATAAGAGAATATTTGAAAGAGTGTAAAACTAAACATTCAAAATGTAATTCTAAACTTTACTATGTTTATAATGGCATTAAAGACCGTTGTTATAACCCTAACGAAAGAGGTTATAAAAATTATGGTGGCAGAGGAATTGTTATGTGTCAAGAATGGCTCAATGATTTTATGACATTCTATAATTGGGCAATAGAAAATGGTTATAGTGAAGAATCAAAAAGAGGTGAATATACTATTGATAGAATAGATAATGATGGTAATTATGAACCTAATAATTGTAGATGGATAACCATAAAAGAACAACAAAAAAATAAAAGAAATAATCGTTACATTACTTTTAATGGAGAAACTAAAACTTTAACAGATTGGTCATTATCATTAGGTTTTAGTGATGATACTGTTAGAAGAAGATTAAAAGACGGTTGGAGCGTGGAACGAGCATTAACTGAACATTTACACAAAGAAAATATTAGTAAATTCAAAAAGGATTTAAAATGCAATATATAAGACCAAATTTCAAGATTAAAAGCGACCTTCATACAAAGTTCAAAAAAACTTGTGCTTTGTGTGAGGTGTCTATGCAAGAAATGATTACATTATTGATTAAGAAATGGGTGGAGAAGAATGGGTAACGATAATGCAAGCACATTTATGTATTCAGAGGGTAATAATGATGAATGTTATACTCCTGAATATGCGGTTTTGCCTTTGTTAGAGTTCTTAGAACCATTCAGAGGTCAGACAATTTGGTGTCCGTTTGATAAACCGGAAAGTGAGTTTGTAAAAGTTTTGACTGCTTACGACTATGATGTGGTTTATTCACACATAGATAACGGTCAAGACTTTTACACTTACCAACCTGAACACTTTGATTTGATAGTATCTAATCCACCTTTTTCTAATAAAAGACGTATTTTTAAACGTGCTAACTCATTTAATAAGCCATATTGTCTGCTTATGACTCTTGCTTGGTTAAATGATACTGCACCAAAGATACTATGGAAAGATAAAGACTTGCAGTTACTTATGTTTGATGAGAGAGTTAGATTTAAAGGTATGGGTAGTCAGCCGACATTTAGCTCTGCATACTACTGTTATAACTTTTTACCAAAACAGATAATTATGCGGAGTTTGAAAGAGGATATAAGGCAGGGAAAGTTATTTTGATTGATGACGAAAAGCAATATAACATTTGGGCAATAAGGACAGGAGCAATCGTGGCAGATGCAATAAATTATAGTAAACTAATAAACGCTTATCTCAAAAAAAATGAACAACCATTAGATAGGTTAGAAGAATATATGAGTAAGTACACAAAAGACGAGTTCTGTGCCCTTCTGTTGCAATTTTATGACATAAAAGGTGTAATTACACCTGACAAAATTTTAAAAGCCAAGAAACGGTCGCTAGACGGCTCTGAAAGTGAACACGATATACAGGTTAAAGTTTGCAAATATTTAACATCTAAAGGACTTAAATATTGGGCAGTACCTAATGGTTTTGTTCATAATGGTTCTGATAAAATGGCTACAGTACGTTATATTGGGTACATGAAAAGTGAGGGCGTTAGAAATGGAGTATTTGATATGACCATTTTGCTTGGTAAAGGTGATGTTGCTTTTTTAGAACTTAAAACACCAAAGGGCAGACCGTCTGAAGAACAGTTAAAATGGAAAAAGTATTTTGATGAGAATAATTATAAAAATGCTATCTGTAAAGGTTATGATGAAGCGGTAGCCTTTATTGACAGTTTGATAGGAGGTAAAGATGAAAAGTGAAACGACAGGAAGATTAGAATTAAACCATTTAGAAGAATTTAGGGATGATGTAAAATCTTTATATGATAAATGGTCTAATCGTTTAGATTCTTATAATTATGGGTGGCATACAATGGCTACAATTAGTAATGAATTATTACCAATAAAAGAAGTATTGAAAAGCTTAATAAAAGAAGTAGGGTGTACTGAAATATGCGATGGAACATAGAGTATGTGAGGGGGTTTATAGATGGCTAACTGTGATGATTGCCGTTGGGGGCATTGGGAATTGAAAAGGTACTTTGAATATGATTATGTCTGCGATCAAGGGCAAAAAACATCAAATTGGGATTTTGAGTGTGAATATTTTGAATTACCTATTAGACCTACTTTTATTAATGATGTAGATGTTTCTCAATGTGATTTTTATTCACCTTATGCTAAAACTTCAATAATAAATTGCGATGGTCATGGTGGTGAATGTCAAGATCATCCTAACTGTTCTTATAAAAAATTACAAAGATATATTGAGGAGATATTAGATGCCTGAAAATAAAACACCACAACAAGAATACGATGAAATGTTTACTGCTTTGCAGACAGATGATAAGTACGCTGCTGCTATGGCTTATGTTATGAAACAAGACTTTTTAAGCTATATGGTTACTATGTTTTATCTGATTAACTGTCAAAGGATGATGTTAAAAGACTTCCACCTTACTGTTATCAAAAAACTGCAAGGTCTTGTTGACGGTACGAATGAGAAAAGGAATTTGGCTTTGTGTTTGCCTGTAGGATCAGGTAAATCCCTTTTAACAGAGTATTTCATCTCTTGGTGCTTTGCTCGGTCAAGAGATAATGCGTTTGTTTATACATCTCATTCGGAAGATTTGATTACAAAAATGTCTGCTGAAATCCGTAGTATATGTACGTTCCCTATGTGGCAACGGCTGTTCGGCTGGGTGCTTAAAAAAGACGATAGACAAAAAACTAACTTTTCTTTTGAGGGTGCTAAGAACAGAACAGGGTTGAGAGCAAAGGCAATTAACAGTGCTATTACAGGTCTCGATTGCGGTTCTCCAGCAGTAGATGGCTTTTCGGGAGCGTTAGTAGTGGATGATCCAATCGACTCGGGTAATGCTATTTATGAGATAGAACGTGAAAATGTAGTACGTTTGTACAAAGAAAAATTAGCAACAAGAAGAAGAACACCTACTACACCGACAATTTTAATTATGCAACGATTACATCCTGAAGATTTAGTAGGTTGGGCTGAAAAGAACGAACCTGAGCTTTGGGATATAGTCAAAGTAAAAGCATTGAATGATGACGGTACGAGTTTTTGGGAAGAACGCTATCCTGCTTCTGAACTTGAAATGTTGCAAAAACGTCAAGGTGCATTATTCCAAGCACAGTATCAGCAAGAACCTGTTATTACAGGCGGTAGCGTAATTAAAACTGAATGGTTTAAGTATTATCAGCAACATCCTAAATATGAGCGTATTTTTATGACTTCTGATACTGCTATGAAAGCTAATGAGTGGAATGACTATTCTGTATTGCAATTATGGGGAAAATACCAAAATGGCTTGTATCTGATAGATATGATTCGTGGTAAATGGGAAGTACCGGACTTGATACAAAAGACACGCGATTTTGTTAAAAAGTATCGGTTATGGGAAAACCGTATTTTGCTTTCTGCTCTCTATGTTGAGGATAGAGGTTCAGGTGTAGGTTTGATACAACAGTTAAGACGTGAAACATCAGTACCTATATTACCGTTAAAACCAAATAAAAAAGATAAAGTTACTCGTGCTAAAGAGATTGCTTATTATATTGAATCGGGCATGGTATTCTTACCACAGGATAAAGATTATTCGTTTAATCGTGAGTTGTTGACCGAGGTAGAATTGTTCAGTGCTGATGGGGGTAGTAAACATGATGATATTATTGACTGTATCACATACGCTGTAACTATTGGTATTGCTGGATTTGGGAGTTCTATATTCGATTAAATTATAGCATATAAACAATTTTTTGACAATATCTATTTTTTAAGCTACAATGTAATGGAACATCACAATAAAAGTTTTATAATTTAGACAATACCGTTTCTTTTAGTGATGTTCAAGGAACGGTATTGTCGCCTTTATAGGAGAACATCACATTATGGGTAAATTTGTAGATTTAACAGGACAAAAGTTTAATCGTTTAACTGTTATTGAGAGAGTAGAAAATGATAGCCATAATGCTGCACAATGGTTATGTAGATGTGATTGCGGGAATGAACTTGTTGTTAGAGGATATTGTTTAACTAATGGCAATACTAAATCTTGTGGTTGCTATAAAATGGAACTTGTTTATGAATTGGCTCATAGAGAAAAACATGGTGCAGTTAAGACGAGATTATACAATATATGGAGTCGTATGATTCAGCGTTGCGAGAACCCTAATGATAAAGGTTATGGTAGATATGGTGGTAGAGGTATAAAGGTTTGTAAACAATGGAAAGAATTTATTAACTTTCAGAAATGGGCATTTAATAATGGATATGATGAAAATAAAAGTTTTTTAGAATGTACTCTTGATAGAATTAATAATGATAAAGGTTATAATCCTAAAAATTGTCGTTGGACGACTAAAATTGTGCAAGCACGAAATACTAGTACAAATAAATTTTTAACTTTTAATGGCGAAACTCACTGTTATGCTGAATGGGAAGAAATTTTAGGTTTGAGTAGAGGAAGAATACATGAACGAATAAAAAGAGGTTGGACAATAGAAGAAACTTTAACAAGACCAGTTAATCTTGAAGCAAATAGGAATAGGAAAAAAGAGAGGGAATTATGTTAGGATATATTTTTGTAATTTTATCTTTATGTTTTGTATTATTATGTGGATTGCTTTTTTCTATATGTTTGTTTATTGGTGCTTATAGAGATAATGAGCCTATACTTTATTTTTTTGGAATCGGTGTATTGCTTATAATATGTGCATCAATTTTTTGTATTTTAGGTTTTTGATGCTTGACAAAAAACATTTTATACATTAAAATAAAGTTAACGAACACTACAAGTTAGTATTAAAAAAGTTTATCATATGATAAATCCCGTTACTGTTAGTAGTGTTCCAGCAACGGGATTTATCTTTTAAAAGGAGAACACTACAATGGAAATCGTTGAAGCAATTAAGACAGTAGAAGAAATAAAGGCTATGAGAAAAGCCTTCCGCAGAACTCGCGACCTAGTTTTGTTCGACCTCGGTATCACCTCTGCTCTCAGAGTATCAGATTTGCTTAATCTCAATGTTGAGGATGTAAGGAATAAAACTGAGGTTAAGGTTAAAGAGCAAAAGACCGGAAAATATAAAAAATTTCCTTTACAACCGCAAGTACAACAAGAGATTGCGGAATACCTTGCTACAAGACCAAATGCTGATGATGAAGAACCTTTGTTTTTGACTCAAAAAGGTTATCGTCTTGACCGTATGCAAGCACATGAGCTTTTAAAAAATGCTGCCAAAAAAGCAGGTGTAAAAGGGAATATCGGTACACATTCTTTACGTAAGACTTTTGGCTATCACCATTATAAAAGATTCAACGACATTGGTTTGTTACAAAAGATATTGAATCATAGTTCCTCTGCTATTACACTATGTTATATAGGTATTACTCAGGAAATTATTGATATGAGTTATAAGAATTTTAATTTGTTAGAGGTGGCATGATGTTTTGTAGTGATTGTAAATTTGAAGATGGTGAAGGTTGGGAAACCTATGATGCATGGGGTTACGATTATAGATGCGAATTAGGCTTAGATTGCGAGGATGCTGATGAAAAACAATTTTGTCCTAAATTTAAAGATTTGAAGGAAGGTTTATAATGACACGAGAGATGAATAAGCCTGATTGGCATAGCAAGTGGCTAGAATGGCAAAAAGCGATTGATAAGGGATATACACTTGATGCTACATCTATTCCAAGAATATTGGATGAGGATTGGAAGCCGTTTTTTGATAACTGTTGCAGAATGGAGAAGTTAAAATGAAAAAATATAAATTCAGATTATCAGAAACAAATTGGGTAGAATTTACGCAAAAAGAGTTAGATAGTTTTAAAGATGTAGATTACATTGATGATAATACAAAAGGCAAAATTATTCCTATAAATAGAGCATTTGACAATGGTTTATATCAAGTAATTGCACCTTTAGAAATGATAGAGGAAGTATGATAATGTGGCAAACAGTAGATTATAAAGGAAATACAGTTAAGTGGTACGAAGCGGAATTGATTAAGAAAATCAAGACTGAATGTCAAGAAGCAATCGACACTTACGACAGAGAAGAATTTTATGAGGATGATTGCGACAAGTTTTTAGGCGAAAGCTTTATGGCACAAAGAATACTGGATTTAATTGAGGAGAATGAAAGATGAAAGACTACTTATTAAAGCACTATTCCCGAACTTATAAAAACTTTGATAAGTGTATGGCTTGTTTTGAGGATTTAATTTTAATTTGTCAGAAACAACAGAATTATGAAATAGCCGAGCGGATAAAAACATTATTGAGTGAACTGGAATTAGCAAAGGAGAATGAAAAGTGAAAACAGAATGGCAAGAATATAATTTAGCACAACGACCTAAAAATGCAATACATATAGAAGCAACATTATCCAAGGAAAAACCATCAAAAGATGATATTGGAATTATAGTGAATAATGGTTTTCATTTTGAACCTACTACAGATAATAAGGTATGGGTTAGATTTTGGGTATTGGAGGAGTAAAAGTGAAAACAGAAGAAGATAAAGATGATGTTGGTGTAATTCTTGCTAAACTCACTTATGGTATAGCAACGATACAATATATCTGCGAAACCTTAAAAAATAATAATAAAAAAAAGGTTGATATTGATAGTATTTTAAGAATTACAAAATCATTATTGGAGGACTAAATGAACGAAGTAGAAAAGCAGATAAAGGAGATATTGGAATGAATAACTTTGAGAAAATAAAAGCAAGCAAAAATATAGATGAAATGACGATTAAATTAGAAAGACTCTTGTTTGAGTTTACAACAACAACGAGAATTATGAGTAACGATGATTTAAAGCAATGGTTAGAATCGGAGGTAAGGGAATGACAGAAGAAGATACAGGATTTATTGGACTAATATTAATATTTATTATCGTAGGTGCATTCGCAGGAAGTATGGTGACTGGTTTTTTAATGGCTGATTCTTATATAGAAGATTTATGCGTAAAGCTCTATTCAAATACACAAGACTATAAGGCTTGCTTAGATAGACCTTGGAGGGAAA
The DNA here is from genome assembly GCA_045606545.1 of Acutalibacteraceae bacterium. Lineage (GTDB taxonomy): Bacteria > Bacillota > Clostridia > Oscillospirales > Acutalibacteraceae > DTU089. The sequence continues at coordinate 18,526 of JAZUSD010000068.1, forward strand.
TTGTAGAGGAGATAAATAAATGACAGAAGAAATAATAAACAAAGATGAATTAAAAAAATTGCGGGTTTTGCTAGAAAGTGGGCAACGGTTAGCGATATCGACAAAAGAATTTGAAAAAGTTTTTGATGAAATTGACCGCTTAGAGCAAGAAAACAGAGAACTGAAAGGTAGATGTCAAAAATTATCAGAAGATTTATCTTGTAGCAATGGTTGTTTAAGAAATAAAATTGACATTGAAATAATCTACCGCTCTGCGTTGGAAGAAATAAGAGATATTGCAGATAAATGCAAAGAATGTTTAAACGAAGATGATGATTGCAGATGTGATTATTTAAGAATAAAACACAGGATAGATGAGGTACTTGGCAATGATTAAACTAGCAATATTTATATTAGGCTACATAACAGGCGTGCTTGCGATAGCATTTGCAAAGTCAGGGGGTGGAGAATGAAGATAATTAAAATCCAAACAAAAAACAATATCCCTAACCTATTTTACAAAGTAATGCCTGAATTACAGTACCACAGAGTGCCGAGCAAAACATTTATGCAAGAGGGAATTATGGAAATCAAGCCATATAACAACGCTACGCTTGATGCTATGCGACAGGCATTGATTAGGTTAGGTGCAAATTATACAGAGGTGGAAGAATAATGGATTTAAGATATTTATTAGTACCAATAGGATTTTTTATAGTATTTGTAATGGGTGCAGCATTATTGAGCTTTGCACCTGAACATCCTATTATTTGTGGCACTATTTTTATTGGTATTATTGTATACGGTTGCACATTAAAAGATGAAGAAAGTGATTTGTTTTGATAACCTCCTATTGTGTTACGGTAATCATGGGTTAGTAAATCACTATCTACGAAATCATACTCACACAAATCCGGTAGCAAATGATTACCTGCTACCGGTTAGGAGGGAGAGAAAATGAGTTTAAGTATTGATGAAGTAAATATGCTTGAAAGTCAAAATGATATGATGGCTAAACAGTATAATAGTTTAGTAAAACAATATAATTCCTTGTTTTTATATACAAGACAATTAGAGGCAAAACTTAATGAACAAAAAGGTAGCAATATTAGGTAAATTAGTATCAAAATTTAATGCACCATTTGAGGATATGTCCTATGATATTTGGACATTAAATTATCATACGATAGAGCCACCAAGAGTTACTCTTTGGTTTGATTTACATTCGCATGGTGCTAATCCTAAAGCCGATATAACTCGTGCGAACTATCCTTTTGAAGAAGCTGAAGCATTAGTTGGCGGTAATTATTTTAATAATTCATTCTCTTATATGATTGCATACGCTATCCTTAAAGGTTATGAAGAAATCGAAATATATGGTTGTAGGTTTTTACACGACCAAGAGATAAGAGAGCAACAAAAACAATCTGTTCGAGAACTCGTTATGTTTGCTCGTGGTCGTGGTATAAAAGTGACTGCACCTGTTGATGAGTGTTTGTTGGAGGGATATGAATATTATGGACTTTAAAGGTTGGATTGTGTTTAGTATTTTGTTTTTAGTTACAGTTTCGCTTGCTGCTTGTAGTGAAACTATAAATGAATATGATTGCCATGGTACTAAAACGGGTTATTACGTTATTAATGGTAATGTTACTACTTATTACAATAAATATGGCTCAAAAGTATATGAGTATAAAAATGGGAAAAAATATGATAAGTATGGTAAAGTTGTTAAACAATACCGATAATGATATAATTGCATTATGAGCAAAAAAGATAAAAAAACAATTTTTTCAAACAGCCTTGCTGATTATTCTGCTGCATTAAGGCAACATCCTGCAAGTCCTGTTTTTACACAAGCACCATTAGCACTCTCACAAAAGCATACTTTGATTTCTCAAAACTGGAATTTGCTTTCGTGGAGTTTTACTAATAGTGGTTTAATTCAACGCTTTATTATGCAACCGATACTTGACGGTTTGCGTGGCGGTTTGACTATAACATCTAAGCAGCTTGATGATGACGAAATCAAGCAACTAAACAAAGTTTATGAACGTAAAGCTCGTGATGTTATTAAAAATACTATGGTTTGGAATAAGCTCTATGGTGGTGCGGGTGTCATTATCAATGTTGGTGATGAGTATAAAACACCATTAGATATTAGCAAGATATCGCAGGGTGCTGATATAGAATTTTACGATGCTGATCTTTGGGAACTTAACTACAAGTTTAGTGTATTTAATATAAACCAAATAGAAGAAGGTCAAAATGAGGATTGGAACGGTGGTGTTTGGTATGACTATTATCAAATACCATTGCATAAATCTCGTGTGCTAAGAGTTGAAAACAGACGTGCTCCGGCACTTTTAAGAAGAAACTTAAGAGGTTGGGGAATGTCTGAACTTGAGTTTGTTTTACCACAAATCAATATGTATGAAAAACTTGAAAGAGTTATCTTTGAACTTATTGATGAGGCTAAGATAGACATTTATAAATTTAATGGTTTCAATATCGCTCTTGCCAGTCAAAATGAAAGTGAAGTTGTAGAAAAAATCAGAGAAGTTCAATATAACAAAAACTTCCAAAACGGTATTATTGTCGATAAAGAAGATGATTATATGAACAAACAGCTCTCATTTAGCGGGCTTGCTGATTTGTTATCTGAAATGAGAATTGACCTTGCTAGTGTATTGAATATGCCTGTTAGTAAGTTGTTTGGTACAGGTTCTTCAGGTTTTAGTTCAGGGGAAGATGATATTGAAACATATAACTGCATGATTGAATCGTCTGTTCGTGGTGAATTAAGACCGTTAATTAAACGTGTATTACAGATACTTTGTCAGGTTGAATTTGGTTTTATACCTGATGACCTTGATTTTGAGTTTAAATCTTTAAGAATATTAGGTGAAGAAGCACAACAAAACGTATATAATGCTGAATTTCAACGTATTATGGAAAGTTTAGAGAGAGGTATTATAACCACTGAAGAAGCTCGTAAGTCTATTAACCTCAGACACTTATTACCTATGGCTATATCTGAAAGCGGTGATTTACATGAAGAAGAGATTGAGGCTCTTGCTACTGCACCTAAAACACGAGTTAAGAAGAAGACACCTACTAATATCTCATTCCATAATAGCTTGGATAAAATAAAAAGGTTCTTTAAATGGTAAAAAAGCTACAATCTTTTCACCTAAAAGAAAAGTATGTAAAGGATATTAGGAAAGAAATTTTTAAGTCAATATACTCAACTGTATACGCGCCTGTGCTACGAACCATACAGGCGCACCTTCCTTTACGTAATGATTCTGCTGATGTTATCAGAACTGCTTTATTGCAAGGGAAGGTTCAATATACAGACGGTAAATTCTATGGTGAATGGAACGCTAAACTATCAAAGGCTTTTAGGGATTTGGGTGGTAGATATGATAGTAAAGATAATACTTGGGTACTTGATATTATACCGTATGACTTACAGATAGCTATTGCTGATGCAGATACTATGTTTAGAAACATTGTCAGTAGTATAGGTGCTATAGATTTTGAGCTTAATCCTGTACCTATTACTGCGTATGACAAGACTGCTGAAACTATGCGTAAAGAGTTTTGGCTCACTTTGGCAGGTGCTATACTTATAATCCCTAGAGATATTGCAACTACACCATATATAGATGAGTTAAATGAAGCAATAACAAGGTATACAGAGGAGGAAATAGATAGATTATTAACTTTTATTAATTTAGGTGAAGATACTTTAAGAGATATTAAGAAAAGTAACAGAAACTTAACAGAAATTTACAATTATATTTCTGAACGAATTGAGGCTTCAAAACGTAAAGCTGATTTTCTTGCTAAAAATGAAACTAATCGCATGGTCAATCAATATAAAAGAGAAGAATATCAAACCTATGGTATTACTCAATATATTTGGCAGACTATGGAAGATAATAAGGTTAGACCATATCATGCTGCTCTTAATGGAAAAGTTATAGATTATGATGACCCACCAATTCAAGACCAATATGGTAATAGGGCGCATGCAGGAGAATATTATAATTGTCGTTGTAGACAACGACCTATATATAAAGATTAGAGGTGTTAAAATAAAATTATGAACGAAAATTTACAAAACGAAAAGTCATTACCGGAAGTGTTTTATGCAAAGCATATGAAGGCAGGAGTAGCAAATTATCCTGAACATCACGAGGTCATTTATATCAGTAATGATACTATTGCTGATATGGCTAAAGGGTTCGAGGGTAAGCCTGTATTTGTTCATCATCAAGACATTGACCTTGAAAACTTAAAAGAACAATCAGACGGCTATATTGCTGATTCATTTTGGAATAAATACGATGGTGAATGGTGGGTAAAATTTATTGCTGTATCTGATGATGCAAAAAAAGCCATTGCGAATGGGTGGGGAGTATCTAATTGTTATGACCATTTAGTTCGTGGTAATGGTGGAACTTGTATTAATGTTAAATATGATAGTGAAATTATTGGTGGTACTTTCAATCATCTTGCTATCGTACCTAATCCACGATATGAAGATGCAAAGATTTATACCGAACAAGAGTACAATAATTATATAGAACAGAAAAAACAAAAGTTAGACAAGATTACTAACAGTAAAGGAGAAAAAAACATGGAAAAAATCTTGAACGAAGCTGATGTTAAAGACCTTTTGTTATCAAAAGATAGCGATATCACTGTTGGTGAAGCTATCGAAGTTTTGATGAACTCTAAAAAGGTTGTTGACTCAGATGCAGAAATCTTGTTGTCTAATGGTGAAAAAGTTACTGTTGCTGAACTTATCAACGCTTGCAAGAAAAACGAAGATAAGGAAGAAGACAAAAAAGACAACGAAGATGAAAAGGAAGAAAAAGACAAAGAGTTCGCTGAAGGTGTAGACTATGGCGAAAAGAAAGAAAAGGAAGAACCTAAGAAGTTAGACAAAGAACACGAGTCTGAAGGTGAAAAAAAGCACGTTGAAGAAGAAAAAAAGGAAGAAGAAAATGCTTGCAAAAAAAATTCTTCAAAATTACGCAATGCTTACAGAACTGCTTGTTTAAACAACACTAAGTCTGAACTTCAAGAACAGGCTGACAAAATTTGCGATTCTATCTTCAATGGTATTGAAAGAGCAAAAGAATTAGGAATATAGGAGATAAAAAGATGGCATTAAATTCAAACCAATTTTTACAGAGTGTTGAAGTCGGATTCTGCGACAGAAACACTTGCTGTTTCAATCCTATTCCTGTAGTTGTAGCTTCCACACAAGCTACTGCAATCGGAGTAGGTGTTGCCGTATCTTTGGCAACTAACACTGTGAATACTGTACCGAAAATTGTAGCTGCTTCAGGCGCACCTGCTACTTCAGTTTTTGGTTTCACATTCATTCACGCACACAAAAACGCATTCGCTGCTAATGACAGAACTGATGTATTACCTCTTGGTTCAGGTGCAATTATTTACCTGAAAGCAGGTGGTGCAATATCAGCAGGTGCTTTATTAGCATACAATGCAACAGCAGGAACGGTCGGTGCTGCTGCTTCTACTAACCAAGTAATCGGTCAAGCTCTTATTGGTGCTGCTGCATCAGGTGATTTGATTCCTGTTTACTTGAATCAACCGTATGGTACAAAATATTCTTCATAGGAGTAAACAAAGATGAGTAATTTAGAAAAAAGAATCATTGACGGTATTCGTTATGAACACGATGTAAAAGCTCGTGAACTAAAGAACGCTGTAAACATAGGCGATGCTGCTTATGAACAACAAATTACCACTTTGACAGGAATCAAAGCTAGAGTTACCAAACAAACATTTTATGATTTGAATGGTAAGACTATTCAAGACTATATCCCTGTTGTAGTTGGTGAAAACGCATTTACAGAAGAAATCATGACTTGGCTTGACTTCCAACTTTCACCTGATTTTGAAAGTGGCTTGATTGACACAGGTTTTGGTTCTTCAAGACTTTCTCAAGTTGAAGTTGCACTTGGTAAAGTTACCGTTCCGGTTCTTACTTGGGCAAAAGCTATCGACTATACTATAGTTGATGTTGAAAAAGCTCAGAGAGCTGTAGGTAACGCAGGTTGGAATTATATCAGAGCAAAAGAAGAAGCTAGAAAGAGAAACTTTGACCTTGGTTTACAGAGATTTGCTTTCTTAGGTTCTAAAACTGTTGCTAACGCTACAGGTCTTTTAACTCAGGCTGATGTAACAACTAACACAACTCGTGTAACTGAACCTCTTAGCGGTATGACTGCTGCTGAACTTACTGCATTTATTCAAAACTTTGTTGCAGATTATGCATTAAATGCTGATATGACTAGATTACCGAACAGAATGATTATCCCGATGACTGATTGGTTAGGACTTGATAGACCTTACTCTTCAGATTATCCGATGATTTCACTTCGTGAATACTTAGTTAAAGCATTTAAACAATCTACAATGAGAGAAGATGCTGAAATATTGCCTTTGGCTTATGCTGATGCTACATATAACAAAGACTTTATCAATGTAGGTTCAGGTAAACAATGTTATGCACTTTACAATTATGATGAAGAATCATTGAGAATGGATTTGCCTGTTGCATATACTTCAACAGCAATTAACACTTCTGATGGCTTCAACTGGCAGTCAGTAGCTTATGCTCAGATTGCACCTGCAAAGGCATACAGACCGAAAGAAATGTTATATTATCAATATTAATCATGCTTAATTCCTCAAGGAGAGAGTTTTATCTCTCTCCTTGTTTTTAAAAAATGTACAACGGTAAGGAGATAAAAATGACAAGTTTAGTTCAAAATCAAGGAAAGAGAAAATTTATATTAAAAGAAGGTGAAATCAAACCTTTAGGTGTTTTAACCATGTCCGATGAGGAAGCAGAAAAGATTTGTGCAAGCTATCCTGACGAATTAAAGATTATTGGCGCACAATGTGAGCCTGTTCCTGTTAAGGAAGAAGATGATCTTATGCTCAAAACAAAAGTAGAATTAATGGAAATGCTTGATGAAAAAGGTATAGAATACAAACCTATTATGAATAAAGCTCAACTTATAGAGCTATTGCAAGGAGAATAAATGACTTTTACATATAGTGTAAATGATTTTAAAACATATTTTTCGGTAAGGTACTTTTCGTATCTTACCGATATTATGTACAATGCTGAGAAGACATATAAACAAGGCGATGAAGTTTATTATAACAATGAATTTTTCACATCAGCCGTTGATAATAATTTAAACCATACACCTGTTGACGGTACATATTGGGTAACAACTATTGATAGTGTTGAAAACTATGTTCTTGATTCGGACATATCAAATGCTATCGGTGAAGCTAGTATGAACTTTAACGAGGGATTATGGGGTACAGAAGAAGAAAAGAAACTTGCTTTTGGTTATCTTGTAGCACATTACCTTTGTTGCGACATTCAGACGGCTTTACAAGGTGTTTCTTCAACCGGTAATTATCCGATACAAAGTAAGACCGTAGGGAGTGTATCTGTTGGTTTTGCAATACCTCTGATGTACTTAAATGACCCATTTATAGGTTATTTAAACAAGACAGGTTTTGGTCAAAAATATTTCTCATTATTGTTACCAAGATTGCGTGGTAAAGGCTTTGCAATAGCTGTTGGCAGGAGTTTACCGTAATGGATATTGAGGTTAAAGCAGATACTAAAAAACTCATACAGCTGCTTAATAGCCTATCAACTGAAAAAAAGATTGATATAGGTATTTTTGGTAATTCTATTGCCGGTATTGCTCACGATATGGAGTTTGGTAAGCCAAATAGCTATATACCTCAATTAAATAAAACAGTTGATATTCCACCACGTTCATTCTTGCAAGTGCCTATTCAGGAAAATTTAGCACCTAATATGCCTAAAAAATTAGATGAAGAAAAGATTGTTAAATCAGGTATGGATTATATAGCAGAAACAATAAAAGAAGAGGCTTTAAATGTTGTTAAAGCTACGTTCCATAATGAAGGTTACGGTAATTGGGCAGAAAATGACCCCGAATGGAAAGCATATAAAATAGAACATGGTTATGACGAAAAAGTTTTAGGTTACACAGATGCAATGCAGGAGGCAATAGAAGGTAAATGCCACTAAAGATTAATGAAATATCAACAATGCCACAAATGCAAGAAGCTATTGACGGATGGGAAATAGATGTAATAGTCAATCAAAAACGTCAATCAATGGTTAACGGTGATGTTGTGTATAAAAATATTTTAGTCAAAATGCGCTCTGTTATTCAGCCTTTAAAAATGTCTGATTTAGAGCTTAAAACACCACAAGAGCGTGAGTGGGAATGGTTTTATTTGCACATTAAATCAAATTATCCTGCACTAACAGTTAATCAACAAGTTTTTATCAAAGGTAATCCATATAAAGTTATGAAACTAAAAGATTATCATTTGAACGGATTTAGGGAATACGAGGTTATTAGAGATTATGAGCAACATCTTTCAACCTGAAAAATTTATAGTAGATGTATTAAAAACAAGGCTTAGTCTTCCTGATTCGTATGGTCAGTATCAGGGTAATGTTGTACCTGTAATTTCGATAGGCTCACAGAACGTATTACTTGGCACAACTGACCACATGCAAATAATTGTACAGTCTATAAATGATAGAGTTATTGGGCAAAATAGATATGAGGATACTTTGCTTGGCGGTGGATATCAGGAAAGAATTGAACAGATAATCTTTTCTACTATGCAAATAGATATACAGAGCAGAAATAATGAAGCAAGGGATAACAGGACTCTTGTTTTGGCTGCATTACATTCAACCTACTGTGATGAGCAACAGACAGCTAAAGGTTGTCGTGTATTTGCTGTTCCTGACAGTTTTATTAATACCGGCAACATACAAGGTGGTTCAGCTTTAAATCGTTGGACAATTAGGTTCAAAATGACATATAAACAAGTACATACTCTTGGTATTGATTACTACGACAAATTCTATGCAGAACTTAATACTGAGAGCAGTAAAGATATGATACAATATGAATAAAAAGGAGTACACAAATGGCAGAAATCGCTTTAACAAACACAGCTAATATCACGCTTGCAAGTGTACCTAGTGGAGTGGCTGAACCGAGCATAAATTCTATTGCTTTGTTTACGATTGAGTCACCTTCTCAAACAGGTGCATATTCAGCTCATGTTAGCTCAGACACCGTAGAAACTTTATACGGTACAGATAGCCTAACTACCAAAATGGCAAAGGCTATATTCTCTCAAACACCTAACCTGAGAACAGGTGATGGTACATTGTATGTAATACCTTATGTTGGTACAAGTGCAACAAGTGCAACTTGGACTTCTCCAAATTTATCATCAAATTTAACAGGTATTAAGGCAGTTACCAATGGTTCATTAAAACTTACTCTTGACGGTGGTAGTGCTGTTCAGATTACAGGCTTAGACTTCTCTAGTGTTTCTGATTTTAATGACGTTGCAGAGGTTCTTAATAATGCAGGATTTGATATGTTTGTTGAAGCCACAACAAATGGTGTTAAATTTACCTCAAAACGTGTAGGTTCTGAAAGCTCTATATCATTTGGTGCAGCTACCACAGGAACAGACATTGCAGGTTCTTCTTACTTGAATGGCGCAGGTGGTACAGTTGTTGCCGGCGTTGACAGCACTTCGCAAGAAACTTTGGCACAAGCTGTGGCAAGAATGAAAGATACAATATCTTTTGGTGGTGTATTGACCACTCAAATGCTCGATAACGCTGATATTTTGGCTAATGCAGCAACTATTCAAACTTACAATATGTTGTGGCTTGAAGGTACTGCATCTTTAGCAAATATCTCAGTTTTAGGTGATGCAATCAAGTCAGGCAGTTATACTCATACACACGCTATAGCTTATTCAAATGGTTTAGCTGAAATGAAATGTTGTGTAGCATCTGCTTTATCAAGAGCATTATCAGTAAATTGGGCAGGTACAAATACTGCTAATACTTTAAATCTTAAACAATTAGCAACTATTCAACCTGACCTTAATTTGAATCAAACATATTACGGACAAGCAAAACAATACGGTGTTGACCTTTATGGTTCTACACAAGGTTATTCTTGTTACTATTCTTTTGATAACGGTGCATACGTTGATGAAATCGTTATGAATATGTTTTTGAAATCAAAACTTGAAATAGGAATATTTAATGCTCTTGCTACAACAAACACTAAAGTACCTCAAACTGAGGCAGGTGTAGCAGTTGTAAAATCGGCAATTCAAAATATTGTTATACAAGGTGTAAGAAATGGTTACATTGCAGCAGGAAAATGGAACTCACTTTCAAACAGATTTGGTGACTTAGAAGATTTTGATGCAAATATAGCTCAACATGGATATTACATCTACTCTCAACCTGTTGCACAACAGTCTCAGGCTGACAGAGAAGCTCGTAAGTGTCCGTTGATCCAAATTGCTATTAAACGTAGTGGTGCAGTACACAGTGTAACTGGTGAAGTTATATTAGAAAGGTAGGATAAAATGACATCATTTAGTTTAACAGGAGGAGATACAATAACAATCAATCTCAGACCATTAAAAGATTTGGCTGATGATGACATTTGTACAGTATCTTTCCCAAATGAAATATGTACGGTAGCAACCGGTAAAAACAGAAATACCGTTTATGCTTTGAATGAAAGCGGTAATAATGCAGAAATGACGATAAGAGTTTTAATGAACTCATCTGATGATAAGTTCTTAAACGGTTTACTTGCTGCACAGCAAGCTGACCTTCCGTCATTCACATTGATTACAGGCTCATTTACAAAGCGTGTCGGTGACGGCAACGGTAAAATATCATACAACACTTATCCTTTACAGGGCGGTGTATTTACTAAATTGCCTGATATAAAAGACAACGTAAACGGTGATAAAGAACAAGCGATTATTACATATAATCTTAAATTTGCTTTAGCACCACGTGTTCTTGCATAATATATACATATAAGTGAGGTGAACAATGGTAAAAGAATGTACAACAGTAAATGGTAATGCAGAACTAATACTAAACGAAGCCACTTTTGCAGACTGCATAATTTTGCAGTCTGCAATTATGGAAGAAGCTAAAAAGTTAAAGATAGATATTGGGGATATGGATATAAGCCTTAATGTTTCAAGTATAAGCAATCTGCTTGATAACATTAAGGACTTATTCTTTGGCTTAATGACTTCTGATAAATTTGACAGGATAATCTTTAAATGTCTTGCAAGTTGTACTTACAATGGTATAAAGATAACCAAACAGTTGTTTGACGATATGCCTGAAGCAAGACAAGACTACTATCAGATAATAAAGGAGTGTGTTGAAATTAACCTCAACCCTTTTCTAAAGAGCCTGACATCGCAGTTATCAACCCTCTTTACGATACCGATGTCAGAGAACCAAGAGTCAGATACACAGGAAGTCAGCATAGACTTATAGCTTTGACTGTCGTAAGCGAAAAAATGTTTAGTAGCATAAATGAGGTTTATGAAACACCAATAGACAGAGTAATAGATGCATATCATTATATCAAGTTTAAAAGTGATTTTCAGACTACAGCAATATTAATGAATAAAGAACAAAGATGAAGATAGCAGATTTTTTTATACAGATAACAGCAAAAGGTGATTTAAAAGAATTAAAGATGATTGCTGAAGCTCAAAAGGCAATAAAAGAGCAATCTAAAATGGCTGTGGCTGCTGCAAAAGTCAAAGTTGCACAGTTAAAAAAAGAAACAGTTGAGATACAAAAACAGTCTAAAGCACAAGCTAAACAACCCAAAAACTTAAAAGATATGCTCATATCTGCTCTTGGTCTTAATAAGGCTTTTGTTGGTATTGCCGGTTCAGTTTTATTAACTGCAATAGCACTTGATAAAATGGTAACTAAACTTGCTCAGGCAAATCAACTTTATACTAACTTCCAACGTCAGACAGGTTTACCAATGGGTAGAGCTATGGGTGTAGCCGGTGCAATGGCTAACCTTGATGTTACTATGACTCCACAAGAAATTATGCAGAATATGCAAAATCTGCAAAATAATTTAGTTGGTGTTCAGTTTGGTATGGGCAATATTGCACCTTATCAAATGGCTGGTATAAACCCTTGGGGTACAAATTCGGCAAACATGATAGATGTATTGCGTAAGCAATTAAAACAATTTGCACCTGAATATAGAACATTTTTATTACAGCAGATGGGTCTAGACCCTCGTTTAGGGGCATTAATTGATTTGTCCGATACAGATTACCTAAAATATAAAAAAGAGGCTTTAGAGCTTTATCTGAGCCCTGAGGATAGAAAAACTATACAAGAGCTTGCACCCGAATGGAATAAGGTTAATCTAAAGTTTGCTAAGGCTTGGGATAAGACTACATTGTTATTGATGAAAGACTTAGTAGGTGTAGCACATGTTTTAGCTCATTTTGCTGATATTTTAACAAGAGTATTAGAGATAGTAAATGCTGTAGTTAAACCATTGTTAGATATTTTAACTTTATTTTTAAAACCTTTATACTTTTTACTTGATGATATAGTAGTTGCTCTTTTGGGTGGTAAAAGTATTATTGGTGATATGTTTAAGGGTAAATTTTTGAATAAGCAAGAAGCACGTAATATTTGGATGTCAGCTTATGGTAAGCCAATGGAGACATTGGTTAGAGATGTTACAATGAAAAATGATTTTACAATAAATGTAGGTAATGCAGAAGATGGGTATAAGATAATTAATCCATTAAATACTGCTATGAATGGTGCGATAGCACAGTTAGGATAAGGTAATGGAATTACAAGCACAGGGTATAAGAATTGAAGATATAGCATATTATTTTCACATAGTACAAAGTGAACAAATTACTTTATCTAATGATATTACTGACCATATTGTAGAAGATCACACAATGGTTCAAGACCATATTACGGTAAAACCAAGAGTATTTACTATGCGTGGTTTGGTTGCCGAAAAAGTTTATTCTGATCCGAGAAGAAGTGAATGGAATCAATGGATTGAAAATGTATCTAATAAGCTGACACCTTTAAAGGTTTTAATGCCTACTGTCAACTCTTATTTTCAATCAGCTATAAATGCTTATGAGGCTATTGAGGGTAAGGTTGAACAAATAGTTAATTGGGGCAAAAGTCTTAAAAATTTAAAAACAGCAAATTGGAAAAATGTTTTTATAAAAAAATCCAATAATAACTGGGGTAGATGGTCAAAAGATTATTTACAAAATAAGGTAATGGAAGAATTAGATAATATTCGTATCAATAGACTACCTGTTACAGTTATTACCGGTTGGGGTGCGGTTTATGAACCAAATAGCGAATCTGCTTTTTATATTGTTGACGTATCACTTGAACAAGGTGATACGTACCAACAATCAACTCTTAGTATTACAGTAAAAGAACTTAGGTTTACAGAGATATTGGTTACTGATTTAACCAATGAAAAAGCCTCAAGATTACAACAACAAGCTCAAGAAGCTAAAGATACTGTGACCGGTCAAATGAATGGCGAGCTCAAGAGCGAAGCATATAAAGCATCAGGAAGAGAAGAAACACAGTCAAATGGAAGTGGAGGTAATTCATGGTAATTGTAACAGGAATAACAGAAGATGCATACCAAAACTTAACATTAACAGTAGGTGATAATGAAATTTGTAATGTTAAACTTTATTATGCACCTACACAATATGCTTGGTATTTTGATTGGGAATACAAAAACATTGTATCTAAGGGAAATAAAATTACTTTAACACCTAATGCTTTAAGACAATTTAAAGGTCGTATTCCTTTTGGTTTTAATTTTTATGCTGAGGATGGTATACCACCTTTTAAGATTGATGATTGGACAACAAGAGTAACCTTTGGTATTTTGTCTGCTGATGAGGTAGATTATATAGAAAACGAGGTATATTCTCGTGGCTAAGTTTTTACGTAATTATCTTATAAATTGGATAAACTTAGATACCAAAGAAGATATTTATATTGGTGATACTAATTGGCAAGCTAAAGAAGGATGGAAATATCCGAATCTTTTAACTATTAATCTTGACATTAATCGTAATACCTTTGCTGCTTCAAATGAGTGTCATTTGCAAATTTATAATTTAAGTAAAAGCCATAGACAACAAATGTATCATGACCGTTATCGACCTGACCAACAGATTTATTTAGAGATAATGGCAGGTTACGGACAGGACTTGTCATTAATTTTTAGAGGTAAAGTTTTACAGTCATATTCTTATATGCAAGGCAATGATATGGTTACAGATATTCAGGCTCTTGATATGGGATTTATGTCTTATATAAAAGACGGTAGGCATGTAAATTATACCAGTATGACACTTGAAGCAGGTACAAGCAAGAATGAGGCTATTAAACGTATTGTTGAAGATATGGAAGAAGGTAATAAACTTGGTGCTTTAGGTAAGATAGGTGATGTTACTTATCAAACACCTGTCAGCTTTTTAGGTAACAGTTTCTTTGCTCTTGATACTGTTACAGGTGGTCACGTTTTTGTTGATTTAGGTAAAATAAATGTTTTGTCTGATAAAGAAGTTATATCTGTTGGGAAAATACCTCTTATAACTGCTAAATCAGGTCTTTTGGGTACACCAATGCGTAGAGAAGGACAATTAGAGGTTGATATTTTATTTGAACCTTCTTACATTGTTGGTCAAGCAGTAGAACTTGAATCTATAACCGGCGTGGAAGAATATCAGGGAGTTTTCAAAGTAATTGGTATACATCATAGTGGAACAATAAGTGCTGCTCATTGTGGAACTTTAAAGACGAGATTGAATCTTTGGTATGGTAATAGATTACCACAAACTGATAATGCTAATGTTCTTGAGGAAGAACCGTTTAGTGAAGTTAAAAACGAAGAAGTAACACCTGTTCAAAATAATATTCCACATTCTTGTATTGAGGTTTATGAATACATACAAAAGAATGGTACAACCCCTAATTGGCTTATACCTAATACAACTATTAAATGGACAAGTGTTATATCAAACGGCGTTAAACCGAGATTAGAGATAATAGCTAATCTACAACAATTATGTGAAGCAGTACAAAGGGTTGTAGGTCATGGTGTAAAGATAAATGTAAATAATGGCTATCGTACTGAGGCTGAGAATATAGCTGCCGGTGGTTCTTCAAAGAGTTTACATAAACAAGGCAAAGCTATTGATGTAACGTCTATTCAAGGATATGGTAGTTTAAAACAGATTTATTTCAAATTCCATGATTTGTATGCTACCTTTGATGAACTGTTGCTTGAGGGTGGCTGTGTACATATCGCTTTTGGTAAAGGCAGAGTAACACATGGTCGATGGATACCAAGTACAAATCAGGTAGTACCTGTAGCGAGGGATAGATAATGTCAAAATTTGTAAATATGTCTAACGAACCAAGTCTTATGGGGGTATTGAAGGTATTAAAAGAAAATATCTTTGAAACTATGTGTTGCGTTAAGATTGGCTACATTGACAGTTATGACTATGATACGAGAGTATCAAGAGTTGTAATTTATAACAAACGTGTTGTTGGCTTAAATGATAAAGGTGAGCATATACTTGAAGATTATCCACCGCTTTATTGTAAGACCTTATTTTTAGGTGGTGGGGGGAATGGTATAAACTGGGATATACAACAAGGTGATGAGTGTATTGTGTTCTTTAATGATACCGAAATTGAAACACCTTGGATATCAGGACAAATATCAGATATAAAATACGGAAGACAACATAATTATACGGATGCGATATGTTTAACAGGTTTTACTACTTTGCCGAAAGTAACACCGACTGATACAAATTTAAACTTGTATAGCAAAAATGGTATAATTAAACTTGATGGTGATGTTGTAATAACAGGTGATCTTACGGTCAAAGGTATAGATTTTATGACTCACGTACATAGCAACGGTAATGAAGGTCAAGACACAGGAGTACCTAAATGAAGATAAGACGATTAGACGAAAATGGTGATTGGGATTTTGGGCATAGTGTCAGCTCTTATTACATTGACAATGCACAATCTGTAGGTTTAAACATTGTTACAAGATTAAGAGAGTGGTATCGTGACTGTTTCTTTGCTCTTGAAAAAGGCATTGATTATCCGACACGTTTAGGTAATTTTAATCAAAAAGAAAATCTTGATAATGATATACAATATATAATTTTGAACTCTCAGGATGTAATTAATATAACTAGCTTTGACAGTACATTTGACCGTAATACACGTCATTATAGCTGTCAAGCTAAGGTATTACATATTTACTCTGATGAGGCTATACCAATTTATTTTAGTACGGAAGGAATAGTATAATGGCAAATACACTTGATAGTACCGGTTTAACATTAGATACAAGAAATCAAATTTATTCAGGCATGCAAGAAGATTGGCAAGAGATTATGGGTGGCGATGTCAATTTTGACAGCAATACTGCTGACGGTCAGATCCTTCAAATCTTTGCTCAGATGTGTGCTGATTATTCTGAAACATTAAGAGAAACTTATAACAGCTTTTTCCCGAACAAAGTTGGTGCAACTGTTCAAGATGAGCGTTATGCAATCAATGGAATATTTAGAAAAGAAGGTTCTTATACTATACAACCTATCAAAATTACTGTCGATAAGACAGTAACTTTGATAGGTCTTGACCAGTCTTCTGAACCATATACACTCCAATCTGACAATGGTGAACAGTGGTATCTTTTAGATACTACTCAAATTACAGAGGATAGCCCTGTTCAGTCACTCTCCTTTCGTGCAAAAGAAAAGGGTAATGTCCAACCTGCCATAGGAACAATCACCTCACAAGTTACCGTTGTACAAGGTGTTATCTCGGTTAACAATGAGGTAGCACCTACCTCCTATGGCACTGAAGAAGGTACTGATGAGGCATTTTCAATCAGACGTGAGCAGTCTGTAAGCAATCCTTCTAAAAACAATATAACGGCTATCAAAGGTAATATTCTTGCGCTTGATAGTGTTAATCAATGTGAGGTTTATCAATATACACCGACATATAGTGGAAGTGATTTAATTACTGATAGTTTAGGTATACCTGTAGGTGGTACTTGGGTAATTGTCGATGGTGGTGACGGTTACAGTATTGCTAATACAATTTATGATAATAGCAGTAATAATATCTTAAAAGGTAGTGTAGAAGAAGAAATTTTAACAGTTAGCGGACAGATTGTTGTCGTAAAATTTGACCGTCCAGTGGCTGTGCCACTGTACATCAAATTTAATATCCAAGAAACTGTACCGGATAGCTTGTTTGATACTGATGCTATTAAAGCTAAAATTGTTGAAAATTGTACATTTAAGATTGGTCAATATGCAGATACTTCTTATGTTACAGACGTTGCAAGACAAGCATTATTAGATACATCAAATAGCGGTGTCGTAACGGCAGTAAAGATATCAACTGATAATACAAATTGGTATGATTATATAGCTTGTCCAACCGTACAAAGTGAATTTACCGTTGATGCAACAAGAATAACCATAACGGAGATTAATATATAATGAGCGATTATGAATTAAAAGAAGTTTTTGATATTAATAAGTTTACTGTAGTTGGTACACCAACACTAACAGATGACGGGATAGCTAGTGGGTTTAGTGATAGTAATTATTTAACAAAAAGTCTGTCTATTGCAGAAAATGCTAACTTTTCTTTTATACTTCCTGTCAAAATAACAGATACAACAAACAATCTACAAGGCATATACAATGTCGAAGGTTCAAATGTAATCTTTCAAATTCGGAAAGAAGGTACAGGTATATTTGTATCAGGTTTTGATAGTGTTGTCGGCAACTTTGCTTTTTCTATACCTAATTTTGTCAAAAATCAAAAATATTTTATAAGAGTAATTAAAAACGGCAATTCGCTTACTCTTGGATATTCTACGAAATTAAGAAATTGGTCAGATTCAAGTTTTGACTTAACAGGGCATACAATTCCTGCAATAACAACATTCAATATTGGTGTTGCAAACCCTTCTTGGAACTCAATAAGCGGTGATTTAGACCTCAACAATATACAAGTTTACGTTGACGGAGTTGAGGTTTTCAAAGGTACAAAAACTGTAATTGCTAAAATCCCACCGGCAAGAGTGGAAGGTGGTAAACTAGAGGTAAAAAGTGTTTACAATCCTGATGCTTTTACTATAGTTGGCAGTCCTACCATTACAGATGACGGGATTGCTAGTGGATTTAGTGCGAATAATTATATTGGTATTTCAAGTAGTTTTTTAAGTGCTGATACTTGGAAAATAAAATGTCCTATTTCTCATACTCAAACCGTACTAGCGGGTTTAATAGTAAGCGTACAAGTAGCGTGTTTTCAAGTTAATTATTCACCTTCAAATAAAAGATTTTATTATAGTTTTTCCTCTAATAACTCTAGTTGGGATATTGGAAATTCTAATTTTGTAGCAACAAATTTGGATATAACTAAAGACGCAACATTTGTGCTTGAATTTACTGGGACTGCTTATAAATTAGATGTTATTCAAAATGGAATAAGTGTTGGAAGTGTTACAATTACAAGTTCAACAAAACTATATCAAACAACTAATAATATTATATTTGGGCAAGCAAGAGGTTTAAATGCACCTACAGACGGTACAGTTGATTTAAAACAAATTGAAGTTTGGGCTGACGGTGAAGAAGTATTCAGCGGTTCAAAACTAGCAGAAGTGCATGTACCTTTAGTGCCAATGGATTACAATAAGGCATTAAAAGAATTACAAGACTATTACGCAAACCTATTGATTATACAGTATCATAATAAGCCAAAAGCCATTGCTTTGATAAAAAATCTTGTTAAATATCTGTATGCTGATATGATTTTGTTTAAGATTAGGGATGGGTTTAATATAGTCAACCAACCGTACGCTATAGGCAAACAGCTTGACTGCATAGGTGAATGGGTAGGTATAGATCGTATCTATGACGCAGGTCAACCGGCTTATCCTTGGTTCAGTTATGTTGATTGGAATCAGACAACAACTGATGCTGATCAAGGTGGGTTTCAGGATTGGGATGACCCGATTGCCCAAGACGGTGGCTTTATTGGTTGGGATGATTTAGTCGCAGGAAAAAATAAGACAACCTTAGCTGATGATTTGTTCTTTGCTTTAATAAAGTTAAAGATTATAAAAAATGTGTCTACACATACAATGGATGATTTAGCTACAAGGTTATATCAATACTTTGGCAATGGGATTTATACAACATTGGGTAAATACGTTTATAATTCTGATGTTTTTACTGTGGTTGGAAGTCCGACAATTACTGCTGATGGAATGGCGAGCGGATTTGGTAACAGTGCTTATGTTAAGATAACCGGTCTATCGTTCGGTTCAAATCCTTGGGAAATAACAGATAAATTTACTTTTAGTTCGTCAGGCTCAAATCAAGCGTTAATTAGCGGTGTAACTAACGCAAGTGCGCCGTTACTGTATATTTCTGCTACGGGTATGCAATTACATATCCCTTCTTCAGTTGGGGCTTGGGGTTGGCAACTAACAAATGCTTCCCATACATTCACTGTAGGAAATACTTATTATTATAAGGCAGGTTGGACAGGCACAAATTATTATATAAAAGTATCTGACGATTTAGGCTCGACTTGGACTACGTTACAGACATTGGCAGGAACGGCAATGTTAGGTGGTTCGGGTAATTTTGACCTTGCAATTGGTTCTAATCCTGCACAATCAAGTAGGTATGTTAATGGCTCAATTGACCTCAAACAATTTTCTATCAAAGTTGATGGTCAAGAAATATTTAGTGGTCAAAGATATGATGGCAGATATTTAACTTATAATTACACACAAGATTATAAAACTATAATGGAAGTAGCAAAGGTAAAAAATGCTGTACCGATTCCGACAGGTATGGTAGTATCTTATAATTTGGTATAATAAAAACAGAGGTAAAAATGAACATAAATTATGCAGATTCTTGTAACTTTAAACCAATACCGGCAATCACGCCATTAGACGGTTACTGGCAGAATTCAACATGGAAATTTAACATGTCAGAGATAAGTGCTGGGGCGGCTTCACAGCCGTCTTGGATAGATATAATTTTAAAAGGCAACACAGCCTTAACTTTAGTCAACGCAAAGGCTGATTCTTTGACATACTTAAAACTTTTTGGCAATACAGAGCAGTTACCCGAGACCTACCTTGACACCGTAACCTTATCGGGTGGATGTGAGCAGAGGAATTTGCCTGTTGGGTATACGCAGGTAGAGTATATACAGTCAAGCGGTACACAGTATATTGGTACAAATTTTTCAGGAGACGCTAATTGGGAAATATCAGCACAAGGAACTCAAACATACGCTGAGACACAAATACTTATTGGTTCAAGTAGTGGTACTGGTAGATGGTTGGGTGTTCGTTCTGCTGATGATTGTTGGGGCGTTACAGGTACTACGTCTAACGTTTCATACTCGACAAAAATTGTAGCCAATGTAAATTTCACAGAATCAGCAATAACCGCTGTTGTAAATGGCACTACCATAACTACAAGTACTTCAGGAACGGCAGAAAATTATATATTATTTAACCAGATTAACCAAGGTGTGTTTAGGTTTCCTTTTTATGGTAAGTTGTTCTATGCAAAAGCATATCAAAATGGTGTATTAGTCCGTAATTTTGTTCCTGCTAAACGTAATAGCGACAATGAAATAGGTTTGTATGATTTAGCAAATAACGTATTTTATACCAACGCAGGCACAGGCACATTTACAGCAGGTCCTGATGTAACAGTACCGACACCTTCTAACCCTATTGATATTGTATGTAATAACGGGGTGTTAAAATGCAGTGCCAACCTTGCAAATATAGTTGAGGCTAATATTACAGTAGGATATTATATTTCGACAACAGGAGAAGTATTACAAAATGAACATAATTTTATTTATAACAAATATATTCCTGTTAAACCCAATACAACATATACATTATCATTCGGCGAAACATTGAATTATATAACGATATCTGAATATAGTGCTAATGACGGAACTGGATTTATACAACGTAATGCGACAAGTGGTAATACTTCATTAACGATAACGACACAAGCAACAACAAATTACATAAGATTTGGTTCTAATCTTTATGGCAATGATAACACAGTAACTTTAGAACAAGTGCTTGCTATAAACTGGATGCTAAACCAAGGTAATGTAATGGCTTATCAGCCTTATGTTGAGGGTGGTATCTACACAGACGGCACAGTTGAAACGGTTACAGATAGTAACCAGTTGACGGCTAGTGCTCAAATGCTTTTATCTGTAGGGGATTATAAAGATACACAGGAAGTGTTGAGTGGTAGTGTGACTAGGAATTTAGGTATTAAGGTATTAGATGGGACAGAAGATTGGGTTACTTCTACAAACTATTGCTGGAATTTAAACGAAAGCGACTTTAAGAGAAACCCAATGCCTGTCTTTTGTTCACACTTCGAGTATGCTGATGCCTTGCCAACAGGTACTGCAAGGTGGGGTAAGGTCGCTGCTTCACAATATGGTTTGGCTTTCGGCGCAAGAGTTACATCAGCAGAGGAAGTTAGTGATACAGTATTTTATTATTTAGCACATTGGAAACAATACCTTGCCGACCAATACGCACAAGGTACACCAGTAATAATTGTCTATCCTTTAGCAACTGCAACTACTGAAACGGTTACTCCGCAGTTATTACTTAAATCACCAGTAACACAGACGGCAGGCAGTATAAGTAATTTGCCTATTGCTATAACAGAGTCATCTCATACAGTACCTACACCACAACAACCATTGCCGATTAACTGTAATAATGGGGTGGTGAAGGTAAGTAAGAATTTGTTTGATAAGAATAGTTCAAATTTTGACAGTGGCTTGTTAGATGTAAACGGAACAGGTACTGTTGGTCCAAATCAAAATTATCTGACAACCAAATTTATATCGTTAAAAGCAGGTAATTATGTTATTTCTGGTAAGTCAAGTTATACTGATACTGGTACAATCACATTGAGGGCTAATGCTTATGACTCAAATCAATATGTATATGGCACTTTCCTTTTCAATGACACCTCGGCTCGTGGAAATAGCGACTGGACAAGAACATTTACTATGCCTATTGACGGGTATGTAAAGATAAGTGTTCGTATAACAGACTATGATATTCAGTTAGAGAAAGGCTCTACACCAACACCTTATATGCCATACGGTCAAATATATGTTGACGGTACAACCGAAACGGTAGAGGTCACGGGGAAGAATTTGTTTAGCTCTACACCTTATAAAACTGGGTATTTTATTGACGCAAGTGGACAAGAACAAGCTGCTACACAATTTCAAGATGAATATATAATACGTCAGGCAATAGTTCA
>JAZUSD010000069.1:0-8497 GCA_045606545.1 Acutalibacteraceae bacterium
GGCGGCACAACCGCCGATACTGGAGCCATCTGGCGTGATCTGGGAGATGACGCCAATGCATTGAAAGCTGAAATTGAATCAGAGGAAATGAAGAAGAAGTTTGGCGCGACGTATGGAAATTATGTGAAGCTGCGCCGTTTGCAGAATTTGGTGAAACGTTCCGGAACTCCGCGTTATCTGAAAGAGGCGCAGAAAGTTGCCGATGAAATCATCGAAACGGACCCGGCGAGTCAGTTTGCCGCCGCAGCAGGTTATCTGAAGGGCGAGATTCTGGCGTCCCGATTGAAAGAGAACTCGCCGAAGAAAGAGATCAAAGAGGTCAAGGATTATCTGAATCGGTTTGTGAAGCAGCAGCCGGATGGTCTTTACCGTGGAGAAGCGTTGATGCTTCTTGGCAAAATCAGCCTTGAAATTGAGTGGAACGCGAAAGATGCGGAGAAATACTATTCACAGGCTCTGGCATGGTTCCGCAAGGCAAGGGAAAAGCGTGATGCACTGAGCCTTTACGCTGCGATGAACGATGATCTCAAGAAACAGTCCGTCCCCACGCAGAAGCCGACTACGCTCAATCAATGGAAGCGCATTGTCTATCATGACGAAGATCCGCTGAAACTTTACAATACCGCCAACGCCCCGGTCTGGTATGTGGATGACAAAGAGAAGAATTGTGTGTATGCACTTGGTTTCCTCGCTTTTGCTGAGGGTAAATATGATGTTGCAAAGTCTTACTGGGAAAAACTACCATCGCTAGCTCCTGACATCGCCGAGATTGATTCACGTCTACCAACGGTCATTACGCGTTTGTTGTCTAGTTGCAAACTGAAAGCGATGATGTTTTGGTCTAATGAGAAAAAGAATATTAGAGATAAAAATCTCCAATTAGTTTTGCAGTATGCGGAACTTCTGATGATTTTAGAACGTTTTCAGGATTCAGTTGAAGCATTCAGGAAAATATTCTATAAGTATAAGAACAATGAAATTAAATGTTTGGCTAAACTTGGTATGGGGATTGCTACTGATATCCAATTAAAGAAAAAAGATGCAAAAGTTCAGTTCGAATGGGTATTACATAACAAGCAACTCGATAAGAAATCTGATATTTATGGCCGTGCTTTATGGGAATTTGGAATGTCACAAATGGGAATTGGGCGTGGCTATAAAGAAGCATTGCCAAAGTTTGAAGAATATGTAAAAAGATTTCCTGACGGTATATTTTTCAGGCAGGCGGACTTTTATCGTTTGGCTTGTTACTGGCATTATGGAGATCTGCAGCGACTGGAAAAAGAATTTTCTAAATTCAAAGCAAGAAAAGATTTTGAAGATGTTTATACATTGGAACTCAAAGAACGAATAGAAGATTTACGTCAAAGAAAGCGAAAAAATAAAGAGAGGTAAAAATGAAATGGATTGTATGTAGTGTCCTGATCTTCTTGGGAACATCGTTTTTTGCTGCCGATGAAAATAAAGACCATAATTATTCTCCCGGATTGTCAAAACGCAGTAGTGGTGATACAGAATCAGGCAAAGATTATGTCGGATATTCCGATGAAAGCAATTTCAACAACTTTGATCGCGAGAAATCAAATACTTACAAAATGTCAGTTTCTCCGCCATCTGGAGGAACTTTTATCCCGGAGTCAACCTGTAGTGGAGAAGTAACCAAAGACGAGGCAAATTTAGTTGAAGGTAAAAAAATCTATTCGAAAAATTCTATTCCAACTGCTACTTATATCATATCAATGAGTGGACAAGTTAGTTTTGGTGGTGGTGGTGGTGCTGGTGCTGGTGGGAGTCCTGCTACATGGGGTGCCTATGTCAGAAATAAATACTTTTGGTTGGAACCGATCGAAAAGATCGTTGCAGAGGGGACTGCTGTTACCATTACGGCTAATGGCGTCTCCGCAGAATCAACGTGGACTGTCAATAATAAAGTTTGGAAGGATTGGAGAGATCCAAATAGCAGTGCCTACACGACTTCGGCCATCTCGTTGAACCGCGACATGTGGGACAAGATGCAATGGACGCCAACAGATGTTTCCACCAACTGGTTGTGCCCTCCCGCTGGAATATATAATATTTTCGCTACAACAACAGAGGAATCAGGGGCTCGTTCTGCAGGAGCAACTGTATTCGTAATGAAAATAATTACCAGTGCGACAGATTTATTTGGACCCGTTGAAAAGAATAGCGATGGAACAAATAAAACGGCTTACGTGCACTGGAATATTGATAATGACAATAATGCGACATCAAGTCAATCAGGAAAGCATCCTGATGCCGATTACCTAAAAACATCTGCAATAGTGTCTGGTGAAAATGATTTGAAGTCTTTTTCTTTTTCCTTATATCCTACATTGGATAAAGGAATCGTTGAGATTTCAATCGGAAATAATGGAAAAGTTTGGAAAAACGCGGAAAAGGGAGCTTCTTCTGGAACTAATAGCCAGCTTTTGCTAGCTGCAGGCGCAATAAAAATATGGGATTTATCCGATTCCACTCAACGAAACGAGTTCAATAGTCTTGGAACATTATTTATGGAAGGTGTAGGTGGTGGAAATGAAACTTTTACTGTCAAATACAAGGATGACAAAGGAGTTGAGATTGTGTCAGATAGCATCAATTATACCTTTATTGCGGCAAATTGCGGCAATCAACCAACAAAAGAATTAAAGACAAATGATTTTGCGAGATTAGACCTTGTTGGATGTGAATGGAGTGTCCTTTCATCAACTAGAACATGGACATATAATTGTATTGCATGGTCAGTCGGAGAAAACAATGTATGGTATAATAGTGAAGGAGCAGATACTGGAACATATATTGTTAATGGAGAATCTGTCTATGTAGTGAACATAGCAAAAGATTATGGCAATAAAGATGGAACATTTAATAATAATAAGATTATTGATTTTTATCAAAAGAAAGGTTATGATTTAATCGAAGGAGCCAATAATGCTGATGTTGTTTATTATAGCGGATATCACGGTGCCAAAAAAAGGAATTGTAGTTGTGGTTCTGGTAAATGGCTCATGTTCGAAAGTAAATGTGGATCAATGGGTAGAGTAGAACATCCATATGACAAAATCGGAGGCATATATGGCAATCCGGCTTTATACTGGAAGAAGAGGTGATCATATGTCTAAAATATTTCTTATGGTTATATTTTTTTGTATGAGCCATGAACTATTGTTGGGAGCAAATAAAGATTTTGAACTAAAATTTGAGGAGTTTGAAAAAAATCCTTTTTTGAAACCAGATCCTTTTTCCTCAACATTAAAACTTGACAAAGAAAAACTTAAAGAAATTGTCAATATGGGTGTTCCCATTATTCCAAAGATAATAGATAAACTCCGAAAAAACAGTAGTTCGGGGGTTGCTATAA
Source organism: Acutalibacteraceae bacterium (assembly GCA_045606545.1). Taxonomy (GTDB): domain Bacteria; phylum Bacillota; class Clostridia; order Oscillospirales; family Acutalibacteraceae; genus DTU089. The sequence goes on from JAZUSD010000069.1 coordinate 3,383, forward strand.
CAATAATAACATATCTCACAAAAATTCAATTTGAATTTATATATGATGAGAATAAATGTATTTATACCTATAATGATTATAATAACTATGCCTATAGTCCTCCGGTATTTCAAAAAGGAAAGGTGAAGTTTGATAGTATTTGGGTATACTGGTGGGACTCAGGACGAAAACTTACCCCAGAAATATTTAAACGTAAATATGAAACATATCAGACGGCAAAAAACTCCGGCAAGGAAGATGAGCTTGAAAAAGCATATATAAAGTTGCAGAATATGGGGATAATTATTTTGCCAAATCTTTTGAAAAAGATTGAAACCGGTGATACTGATTTAATTCCGATGTTCTGCTATCTCAGCGACCAAAAAGACCTGAAAACAGCCGATGATTGTAAGAGATGGTGGAAGACCAACAAAGAAAAATACAAAGACATTTTGGTCGAGTCCGAATCTTTGTGCACATTTGATTCTGATTGATCAGATTTCCGCGTGTGCGTTTGGCGAAGCCGAACAAGTCGACCGACCATAGTGCTCCGGCTTGTCCTGCAGCAACCCTTAGAACATTCCAATATAGAAAAATCATCGATGAATTTTATAATAATATTTAACTTAAGGATATGAATAATGAGAAGGTATATTGCTTTTATTATTAGTATGATGCTTATTAGTTCGTTGTTGACAGCTGCTAACCGCAATTCATACATGTTGAAAGAAACGTCAGCAATATATTCAAAAGAGTATATTGCTGACGTTGGGAATTTAAAAGAACTAAAGAACGCATATGCAGCAGGAATTGAGATAATGAAGCAGACAAAACTTCAAGTTGAAAGATATGAAGAGCTCACTTTAGAGCAGAAAAAAAAGTTATATACTGATCTCAATCGCTTTATTTGTGCCATTTCAGAAAAAGAGGAATTAGGATCAGGAGATATTATAGTTTTTGCATGCATTGCAGAATTTAGAAATATTCTTGCTTTGGATTTGTTAATGAATTCTGTTGACTATGACTTTCTTATAAGTGAATTCAAAAATCCAGAGATAAATTTGCAAAAATTACAGGGGATATTATTGAGGGAATTTTCTTATTCATCGAAAAATAAGACTTTAGGAGAGACAATAAGAAAAATTTGCGGATTCAATAAAACGTCAGGGACAATAGATGATTACCGTAGCGCGGAAATGTTCAATCATAATTTCTTTTCATTAATATCCAATAAGGACTTAAAAGGATTTGTCTATAAGTACAATAAAATACTGATTAGTTCTGCTATTACGAAATTGACTATTGTCATGAACAGAAAAGCGAAAAAAAAGATAAAAATAGGAGAGAAATATGTTTTATTTTATGAGAATATGAATGCATCGCAACGCCAGTTGTCCGGAATAAACACTCCGAAATACATTTCTAGTAATGCAATGCGAAGTGCAGTTTCATCCTTGGATTCAACTATTGATAGTTGCATCATTTCATTGGATGTTGAGTTGAACCAACAGGAAAAATCATGAAAAAAATTTTCTATTCTTTCTTGATCATAGCGTTCTTTTTTATCAGTGCGAGTTTGTTTGGCGAGGAAACGGGCTTGCAGGTCGGGAACGCCGGTGAGGGCGGCGGGACGTTTACGTTTTATGACGTGGTATTCGGAAGCGGCATGATCGGGGTTCTGATCTGGGGATTGCTGTTTGCGACTTCAACGGCGGCGCTTGCGATCACAATCCGAGCGATCTGGAGTCTGCGCCAGTCACGTTTTCTCACTCCGGGATTTACGGAACAGATATTGCCGCTGTTTGAATCGAAGGACTATCAGGGGGCTGACAATGCCTGTGTTGGAAGTCCCGCGCTGACAAAGAAAATTGTCCGGGAAGTATTGCTGGTCGCGCATCTGAAAGACAAGACGGCGCGGCAGGAACTCGCAACGGCAATTCTCGACAGGGAGGTGCATGCGGTTTTACGGCAGATTAACAGCATCTCGACCTGCTCGAATATCGCGCCGATGCTCGGGTTGCTTGGAACCGTTACGGGAATGGTCGATGCGTTTCTCGGTCTCGGCACGGCGATGGGACCGGAAAAGGCTTCGTTGCTGGCAATCTCGATCTCGCAGGCACTCTATACGACCGCCGCCGGTCTTCTGATCGCCGTTCCCGCGATTGTGGTGGTGTTGATCTTCCGCAATCTTCTGGAAAAACGGGTGGAGGCGGTTACGGAGTCGGTGGAGAAAATTCTTGACGCCATTCCGTAACGTGTGGCGTTTTTTGCGGCAAAGGTGCTGCCTGATTCCCGGAGTTTCTGCAAAAGATGAGCAGAACGCCAGGAAAAACGTGATGGACAAAGCTGTGGTGACATGAGCGGGCACCGATAGGAATAACGTGGAATACAGGAACGGAATTGTGTTATATCAGTTTCCAAGACAAGCGGCGGGGAGTTCCGCAGGATCGCTTTCGAGCATGATCGACATTATTTTTCTGTTGATCATCTTTTTTGTCGTCACTGCGAGTTTTGACCGGGAACAGATCGATCACGAAGTCTCTCTTCCGACCATCGACGGTGCTGCGGTCAAAAACCTTCCCCGGAAACGTTTGATGATCAATATTCTTGCCGATGGTTCGGTAAAATTGGGCTTCCATCATATAGAAGCATCCGGCGTTCCGGATGTACTCGGAAATATTATGCGGTCTTTGAAGGCGGACAAAGAAACGGTTTTGATCATCAATGGCGACCGCGATACGCCGCATAAGTTTATCTCCGCCGTCATGAATGCTGCCGCAAAAGCCGGATACAGTCAGGTTCGGATAAATGCCGAAGTCAAATCGGGGGAGAAATAACATGCGGGTGCAGAAAATTTCCGTCCCGGAAGATTCCAACAGCATGTCAGCCATGACCGATGTGGTGTTTCTGCTGCTCATCTTCTTTATTGTCACGATGTCGAATTATGTTGAAATGACACTTCTGGAAACAAACCTTCCGACCTCCGGAGGGGCTTTCTCTGCTCAGGTTGATCTGCAAAACAGCCTTAAAATCGAAATTTCTGCCTCAGGCGAGTACATTATCAACGGTGTTGTGCAGTCAGGAGAAAACCTGAACCGACTTTTACGCCGCTATGCCCGGTTGATGCCTGACGCGGAATTTCTTATCCAATGCGCTCCCGATTCCAAGCATTATATGCTGGTGGACCTGCTTTCCAATCTGGCAAAAAACAATCTGAAGAATGTGAAGCTTCTGAAATGAAAAGAGTTTTCCTTGCGACATTTTCTTGTATTTCAATTCTCTCCGCCGGAGAGTTCGAAGAAGCGGAAGCATTGTTTCAGCGTGGGAAATTCAAAGAATGTGAGGCGATGATTGTCAAAACCCTTGAAGCGAAATTATCCGCCGAACAAAAACTGAAACTTCTGGCCATGCGGGAATACATATGGGGGAATGATCCGGATAAAATAGCGGAAATTGTAAAAAAAACAAAGAAAATTTCCGCTCATCAGGGTTGGCTTACGGAGGATTTGCTGAATCATTCCACTCTTCTGATTCGTCGCGCCGAAGACTGGAAAACACGGGGGATTCCGGAATATCAGGAACTTTCCAATGCCGCCGCACAGCTTCTTTCTCAGCTTAAGGACAGCGGCAACCCGGAAACGGCAATCAAACAGGTAATTCTGCAGACAAGAAATCTTAATCTTAATGGAGAATACAAGGAACCCATGAAACTGATCTGCGATGTTCTCCATCTTTACTATCCGGCCAGTGGATCTGCCAATAAAATAAAAAGCACCGGTGAGACTGAAGTGCACCCCAAAAGTTGGACACAACCTTTGAGGTGCATTTTTTTATGAAGAAAGAACACAGAACCTATCGTCGGTATAGTGCAGAATTCAAAATCCGTGTTATATTAGATATGCGGACCAATCATCTTGGATACCATGAAACGGTGTACAAGTATTGGGATGTAAAAAACTCTGTTGAAGCTCATAATCATTTAAAAACATTAAAATTGTGGGAACGTATTTATCTTGAAGAAGGCGAGGAAGGTTTTATGGAAGAAAAACGAGGACGAGCACGTGGTCCAGGAAAAGGGCGACCAAGAAAAGAACCGTTACCTCCTGATGTTGTCAGAGACTTAATAGAAGAAAATCAACAGCTCAGAATGGAGATTGAGTACATAAAAAAATTAAGTGCCTTGGTTCTTGCCAACGAGCGAGCAAGAAAGAACAAGCAGAAATAATCTCTGAACTGAGGCATAAATATCCTTTACCTAAATTGCTTGCTCTTGGCAAAATGTCCCGCAGCACGTATTATTATCAGCTGAAGCGGTTGGAGAAACCAGACAAATACAGTGAAGTAAAAGAACAGATCAAGAAGATATTTGAACATAACAAGGGGCGTTATGGTTATAGACGAGTCCATGTTATACTTCGACAGCAAGGAATGACATTAAATCATAAAACAACGCAAAGGTTGATGGCTTCAATGAAACTACAAGGGAAGCAGAGACGTAACAAATATCGCTCCTACAAAGGAGAGGTAGGTAAGATCACAGCCAACACATTGAATCGAGAATTTGATGCTCAAAAGCCATTTGAGAAACTTGTTACTGATGTAACCGAGTTTCATGTTTGCAATGAAAAGATTTATCTGTCTCCTGTCATGGACTTGTTCAATCGAGAAATAGTAGCTCATGCTATCAGCAGAAGTCCTTCATTTGTTCAAACAAGAGCTATGCTGGAGCAGTTGTTCGCAAGGTTGCCGAAAGACGCAACACCAATAATGCATTCTGATCAGGGATGGCAGTACCAAATGCGGGAATATCAATCTATGCTGAAAGAGCATAATATCACTCAAAGCATGTCCAGAAAAGGAAATTGTTTGGATAACAGTGTTATGGAAAACTTTTTTGGCAGGCTAAAAACAGAAATGTTTATCGGTGAAACCTTTAGTTCCGTTGAAGATTTTCAGCAGAAACTTGAAGAGTATATTTGCTATTTCAACAACGAGAGAGTATCTTTAAAATTAAAAGGAATGAGTCCGGTACAATACCGAACCCATTCCATGTAGTTTAACCCGTCCAAATTTTTGGGGTCACATCAGACCGAGCTTCTTATTCTGCTTGGGGAACAATATGCCGGTCTGGGAGCA
>JAZUSD010000070.1:0-6471 GCA_045606545.1 Acutalibacteraceae bacterium
TTCATGTACACCGGAAGAGAGAGCACAGCAACATTATTTTGACTTATTGGCTGATAAGAATAAGTTTAATGAAATGTATGAGTTATGTTGGGATAGATATAAAGAAATATTACCATAAGGAGGCAAACAATGTTAAGAAAAAGACACAAGGTGCGCATACAACGCACAATCTATTTAACCAAAGACATCGACACAAGACTAAACAAATACCTAGAAAATTGCGGGTATTTTAAATCAGATGTATTTGACATGGCAATAGACAAGTTTTTGAAAGAGGTAGAAAATGAAGAAAATAGTAGCAATTAGTATAGGCATAATAGTTTTACTTATTCTTTTTTGCTGTTGCATTGTTGATACAAAACAAACTGTTTTTAACCTTAATAATGGGGTAAAGATTACGACCATATTGGAATATAACAAACTTAATAGCATTTATACAGCAATAGTAAGAGTAGAGAATCGGTGGGTAGAGAATGGGTTATTAGATTTTTTTAATCCTGTTCTGATAAAAGTCACAGGTTTAACGGCTGATAATGTAAAAAGAGTAGACACTGTTTATTATTATAGAAATTTTAAGAACTATGGTAATTATTATGAATCAAGAAAGTCAACAGACCAAATGAAATACAAAACTTTTAAAGAGATAAAAAGGGTAGAAATTAATACGCTCATGGAGGACTGGTAAAATGAAAAAAATAATATTAGCTTTATTTTTATTGACTTGCACTTGCTATGCTGCACAGCTGGACCGTACAATAGTTTTAGATAACGGCTTAACGTATGATATAAGACCGGCTTATGCTAATAATCAGCTTTGTGTTGATTTGGCTGTCAGCAATGGGTTTGCAAGGCTTCAGGATGGAGAAAATTACGACATACATCCTGTTGATTCTAATGGCTCAGATGTAGCATCTATCAAATTTTACAATACTGATTTTGGTAGAGATTTTGACGCATACAAATGTACTGCATTAGATGTAGAAAAATTTAATCAGATAGTAAAATTTAAAATGCGATATCCTGCGTGGGTTGAAGATAAATAAATTATATGATACAATGCAGGTATGGAACGGAGTGAGCTTGTAGAATTTTACAGACAAACTATGAAGGAAGACGTTAAAATGTCTAAATTACAAGCACTCAAAGAACAAAAGAAGGTTTTAAAGCAACGATTAAAGGCTGTAGAAAATTATAAACAAATGGTAGAAACACAGTTAGAATCCATATTAGACCAAATAGATTATTTATGCATGTATTATTAAACACAGGATAGCCCACCTTTCTCTCGATTACACACTCCTAGTAGCTATCCTTTTTCTTTTTAGGAGAAAATATGAATAACCTTAAAAACACACAATCAATGTTTTTACACTGGACGCCAATAACAAGGACTTGTTATAAGAGAGGAATGATATGTGAAGGCTGTCCGAACCTAGAAGTTTGTAGCATTCAGCCTTGGAACAAGAACCCTGTTGGCATAAAAAATATCAAATATGCCGTTATGCGAATATTAAAAAATATAGGAGAACCTGATAAAATGAAAGTATGCGATTGCAAAAAACACATTGAGTTTGATTATACAATGGATAAGGCTTTGCCAAACGGTGATGTTGAATCTATAGCTATTTTCAAATGTACAGTATGTGGGAAAGAATTTACTGAAGATGAAGTTTGTCTTTTATAATCACTCTGAGCTTTGTGCTGATACTATTATTGATATTTTAGAATCGGAAAAAATACCATATCGAGTAACTGCTCGGTATGGTTTATATGATATAACACTTAATTGTACCTTTGAACAATGGCTGTTTGTTCAGCATGTAGCTGTTAAAAGGCTCAGACCGTATATGATTGCCGAAAAGTCTTTTATGTTGCCCACACAGTACATAACCAAGCCGATAACTTTTAAACAAAAGATAAAAAAAATCTTGTTAGACATAATTAACAAGATGTAGTAAGAATGTTTATTTAAAAGAAGAGTTATACGTTAAATATTTGTATTGAAGTACCTCTATCGCCGAAATTGTCCACGTGTACCCATGATATAGCGTACTTTATATTTTCCATTCTTGATATGGATCTAAACTTATGATAATTCATTTGCACACATTTGTAAAGTTCCGGTACATCTTTTATGTCTTCAGGCTTGATATCAAAGGCTCTGCCCATAAGGTGTGCGCTACAATAGATTGTTTTTTTAGACCGTACAATAGAGTCTGTATTGCACCTAAGACCTGATTCTTTATATGAACCGCCAAAGTTGTAGTTATTTATAATTAATGGTTTACCCCATAACTCTCTTAATAAATCTAAGTCTTGTTTCATACCTTCATCAAGGAAGTTCCACGCAAATTCACCAAAGTGCGCATATACGGCAGGACTAACAAGTTCGTGTAGTTTAAACCATTTACATTTATAAACCATATTATCTTTTTCCCATTAATACACTTCTGATTTCATATACCGCATTGAGTGTCATATCGGCTTTAACTGTCATAGCTGTTTGTGCTTTTTCAAGTTCTGATATGCGTTTTTCTGCATCTGACATTCTCGGTGGCATACCGCTCATTGTGTTTATCCACACTATCGCACCAATAATAAATGTAGTTATTGTCACTACAGGTGTCAACCATTGCAATATATGATATTTACGTCTGTCCATATTCTAATCCCCAATCTGCAAACCAAGTCTGAAAGGCATTTACACTATGATACATCAAGTATCTTTTAAATTTATTTACCTTTGAGCTCTCTAAAAGAGCATTAAATACTTCTGATGAAAATTGTCTGTCATTATCAATATATTGGTGGTTTTCACACAGCACATCATGAACTAATGCTGCTAATAAAAAGCTATTGTCAGTCGGAGCGCCGATTATTCTGCGGAATAACCAAGGGATTGATGCGCCGTCGTAACAATAGCCCTTGTGGATAGCGAAAGTATAAGTTTTATTTTTTAATTTATCAACTAATTCTACTCTAATTGTTTTTTTATTTATGAATGGATATTTTTTTACACTTTTTATCTCAACATCAGTCATAGAAGGTACAACATAACGGATAGACACATGTGGTGTTTCACTAAAGGAAACAATAACCTTTTCATTTTCACACCATTTTTGCATCAAAACCTCCATGTCCAATAAAATTCTATGCTATCTATAGTTAATTTTATATGTTGCATAAGCCAATTAATCATTCTTCAGTTCTTCTATTATATCAAGATAAACTTCTTTTATTTCCGGTACTTTGTTAGCCAAGAGCTCAAGATTTACCTTGATGTTGTTAATTAATAACTTTGTTTCATTTTCTAGCTCAGTATTAGCCTTGATAATTTTTTTAATTTTTTTAATCTTTTTAGCATACTTAAAATACTTAAAAATATTCAACATATCTATTCTCCATAATTAATTACTATAGCTTCAACTTCTTCAACTGTCTGTGCTTCTGCAATTTGTGTATTATATGCAACAAATTTAACCGTCCATACTTCAGCTTGTATCTGTTGCAATCCTGCTACTATTATTTGTAATTGTTCTGCATTGAGTTGTACGTTTTCATTTTCTTTCGTATTCCACTCAATTGTTGATGTGTAGTCTTGCTGCAATATAAAGTTAACAAGAGCAAGCCCAAGTTTTGCGATATTGCCGTCAGTAGCTTCAATTGATTTACCTTCTTCATAAGTAAATACTGCTTCGCCTGATTCAAGGTATTGGAAAGCCTTTACATTAGCTTCATCATACTTTGCTTGCTTAGCAAATATAAGTTTTTCTTCGTCTGTAAGACCCCAAGCTTCTATAGTCGTTTCAGCTTCTCGTATCTCATAACCTTGTTGATGATTGTAGGTTACGATAAAGTCCATTCTTTGTTCTTCTGTATACGGTTTATTTAGTGTTGCTTTTATTTCCATTTTGTCCTCCTATGCTATATAACCGCAAGTCATCCATAAAAGCCCTGTATTACCTGTTGATGAACCATATTTTAATTGGAATGAGCTTGTTGTTTTATTACTATACGCTATTCCCGAGCTATCTTCAAATGGTGGAAGCGCAATTATAGTGTAATTTGTGTTTGCATAAGTTTTTAATAGATTGATAGTTGTATATTCAGTTGCACTACCACCTTGTTCGCACCAACCGTCAGAATATACTCTGTACCAAGAAGTACCATTTACGTAGGTATCTGTAATGTGAGGTTTTGTACAGTTACTCAAATCAACATCAGCCTTGCCATTAAGGTCTGTTGCAATCTCATCAATATCAACTTCTATAGTGTTTTTAGTTGTGGTTGCTACTACAATATAATAATAACAATCCATAGCGGTTGTTATGTTTGCAAGATCTGTTATAATACCTGATTTTGTACCGTCAGTTGTTACACCAAAAATTTGGTTATCAGATATATCTTCATTACCACTAAAAGGAGTAGAAGTATTTACGTTGTAAGCAGTAGTTGAACCACTAAAGGCATCGCCATAACTGCCATATCCTTCTGAAATTAAACCATAATTTGTAGAACCATTGGTCAAGCCTAAAGATTTACCATTGCCTTTAACTGGTGCATTGCCACCGCCTGACCATATCTGATTACCCCATTTAGGCAGTCTAACTGTACCGTTTACACTATCATAAACAAATTTATCACATACGCCATTAGCCAACACAGCAGCTTGCCAATCAGCTTCAGATATAAATAAACTAGGATATGTACTTACTATTCCTGAAATATAAGTAACAAATGCACTATATGAACCACTGCCACTTATTAACGTACCATCTAATAAATGAACATCTGCATCGGTTAATGGTATGGCTGATGTAATGACTTCACCAATATTACGAGAGCTTGAAGCAAAAATTGACCAATAACCTGAAGTTGTTGAAGGGTTTTGACCTATGTTATTGTCTTGTAAAGAATAATAAATTACATTACCGACCTTACAATAGTCATTCTGATAATACGTTTCAGTCGATAACCAATCCGGTATACCTTTTTGCATCAAATAAGCAAGTTGATAACTAAACCCATAATCAACTCCGTCACGCTCTTGCCAAATAGGATAGTTTTTATCGGTAATAATTGCTGCTGACCAACCGTCTTCATAATCAGCAGATTGCAATGTTTCAACATTTTTTGAAGCAACTTTGTTTGTACCTGTACCGAATACACCTACTTGGTTAGAGTTGTTTGCAAAAATCTTTTGTTTATATCTTGTTAAGTTAGCCATAATCTCTCCTAATCAGCGATATTAATATCAGCATACATTCTGTCGGGAGTTTTAACATAAAGTGTATTAGCCACGTTATGTTTGTACTCAAACGGCAGATTAAAGTCGATGGTAAATCCCAGTTCACCGGAGTCCGGTTCACTGGTCTTTGCACAAAAAGCACAAATATTGCCTGTTTGTAACAAGTAAACTGTGTCATTAACAAGCGTTAAGCCTGTCAGAGTTTCAAAATCTTCCCATTCGTTGTCAGTTTTGATTCTAAAAGTTCCTAAGTTAGCCATTTATTTTTTCTCCTGTTTTGATCCATAATTTTATTTTATCATTTTTTGTATAAGTGATATCATTTGTTTGCATACCTGCCTGAGGCGTAGCCTCAGATAAGCTAAACTCACATACACCGTCAATATGTATGTGGTATGTCTTACCGACCTCAAACGGTTCACCTGTCATGGCTTCTATTGGTTGCCATTTGCCTCTTGTGTCAATTATCATTGTATCGTTACCTCCACTGAATTATCTAACTGTGCATTTTCTATTTCTGTTACTGTTACTTCAACCCCTGCCTTGTATGATACTTCAAGTTCAAGGTTATCCATACTAGCTTGCGTAATCTCAACGATATTTATACCTTCTTGTATCGTAAGCGGTTGAGCTGTTACGGTTTCGGTTGTTGCCGTAGCTAACGGATATACGATTATTACTGGTGTTCCGTTTGCGTATTGGTTGGCAAGCCATTGTTTAAAAGCGTTAACACCACTTGAATATAAATCTTTATATTTAATATATAAAGTCTTTGAATAACCCACATAACCACATCTTGCGGATAAATCAGGCATATCCAAAGAAGCAACTGTTGAAACAATACCCTGAAAATGAGTACAGAATGGTGTATTAGGTAATGCAAAACCACTTACACTATCATTCAAATAGAATGGTCTTTCAGAGGTCGAGCCAAGTTGCCAATCTTCCGTACCGTCAAGTACCTTAATTCCGATATTCCTTGTTACCTCACCGTCAAGAACAGATTGTATATCTTGATAATCACCGACCTTTAACAACATTTCAGCCGTAGCCTGTCCACCGTTAAAGTATGGTTCATAGGTTGTAGCGGTTGAACCGAGTTCAAGTTGATAGTTAGATTGACTTCTACCGCCTTGCCTTATGTATTTGCAATTTGCAGGTGTAGTAAATGTATACTCTACGGTATTTCCTAGAGACGGTGTTAGTGCTGTTATCTGTGAAAT
>JAZUSD010000071.1:0-3747 GCA_045606545.1 Acutalibacteraceae bacterium
GCGATAACTTAACCTTTGGCGGCGTGGCTTTCACAAGAGCAAAGGAGGAATAAAGAAATGAAGAAAATACTTGCAATACTGCTCTCGCTGATTATGGTTTTCTCACTTGCTGCCTGTGGCGGCGGTGGCGAAGAACCGGCAGGCGGCGAGGAAGTGAACAATCAGCTTGAAAACCAAGAGGAACAGCAGCAGGAAGAAATACCTGCGGCAAGCACCAAAACTCTTGCATACTTTCAAAAATTCCTCTCCGGCGGCGAATACACAATGGAAATGAAAACCACCGCCGAGGGAATGGAAATGACAATGAAAAGTGCATATAAGGGCGATATGATTTATTCCGAAAGTGAATATGCCGGACAAAAAAGCATTATGGTAATGAAGGACGGCTATCAGTACATCATCGACCACAGTTCAAAAACAGTGATGAAAATGCAGGTGGTAGATAACGGAGCCGTAATGGATATGTTCGCAGACGAAGCCGCAAATTATGAAACGGCAGCGGCATCGGGCGAAACGGAATATAACGGAAAAACTTACGATTACGAGGAATTTACCGTAGAGGGCGAAACAGTTCAGTATCTCTTTGACGGCAATGACCTAAAAATCATGAAAGCAAATGTAATGGGAACAGAGAGTGTTGTAGAAATTCTCTCCCTTGAAAAAGGTGCAGACGCAAAGCTCTTTGAAATCTCCGAAGATTATCAGATGATAGCATATTAAAGGAGGCTTTGAGATATGAAGAAATTACTTTCGATCATATTGGCACTTGCGATGTGCCTGTCGATGTTCGCCTTTACTGCATCGGCAGAAACAAGCGATAACCTGCTTGTCAATCCAAGCTTTGAAGATGGGATGAATGGCTGGGTAGCTCCTGACGGAAAGTGGAGCACCGTTGAAGATGAAAGCGGATATGAGCCTCGTGACGGAAGCTATTTTGCATGGCCTTCAGAGGCGCATCAGGAGAATACATACATTTATCAGGATGTTTCTCTTAACGGCAGAAACGCAGGCGAAAGTATTATATTTTCTTTAATGGTTTGTAACTACGATCAATCTCCGCACGATATGGGAAAGGTTGAATTGCAGTTTTTAGATGCAAGTGGAAATCAGATTAAGACCTATTCACAGGAACAGCGTAACCCCGACTGGCATAATCAGGTTATCATAGCCACCATTCCTGCCGGTGCGGTTACTGCAAGAGTTGTTTTGTGGGCTATATGGTATGTCGGCGGTGACGTAGATGCTTATTACGATATGGCATCTGTTGTGGCAACAACCGAAAAATATAACATGGTTTACATTACCGAAAAAGACGGTAAAGAAGATGCAAAAGCAGGTGATATTCTCACTCTTACAGCTGATAACGGTGTAAGTCAGAATCCTCTCGATTATGAATGGTCAAGTTCATATAATGAGGCGGCAACCGTTGATGCTAATGGTATCGTGACAATGATTACGGACGGCAGCGATGGTTTTGCGATTTATGCAAAGGATAAGAAAACAGGCGTTGTAGGTGTTTATTGGATAAACTCTGAAAACGAAAACTTAAAGCCTGCAAGCGGAAGTGCTTGGGCAAGTGCTGAACTTGCAAAGGCTGATGCACTTGGTCTTATTCCTGAAAGCTTAGTAGATGCAGACCTTACACAGTCAATCACAAGAGCAGAGTTTGCAGCTATCTCCGTAAAGGCTTATGAAGCACTTTCGGGAACAGCAGCACTTCCGAATACTGTAAATCCGTTTACGGATACATCCGATATTGAAGTGTTAAAAGCATATAATCTTGGGATTACAACAGGTGTATCGGCAACCACCTTTGAACCAAACACACTCTTAAACCGTGAACAAGCTGCAACAATGCTCACAAGAACATTCAAGAGAGCAACAATGAACGGCTGGACAATTCAGAATGATGCACAGTTTGCATTGACATACGATAAGCCTTCAGCTTTTGCCGATGATAAAGATATATCCGATTGGGCAAAAGACAGCGTGTACTTTATGGCGGCGAACAACATCATAAACGGCGTTGGTGACAACAAGTTCGCACCTAAAAATATTACATCTGAAGAAGAAGCAACAGGCTACGCAAACGCAACAAGAGAACAGGCACTCATTATTGCAGTGAGAATGGTTGAAAACCTTAAAAAGTAAGGAGGTTTTGAGATATGAAAAGGTTATTGTCAATATTGTTGACTCTAACTATGTGCTTGTCGCTTATGACATTTACGGTTAGTGCGGCGGCAAATATAAGTGTCAATAAAACAACATTAGGATATGGTGACAAAATCAAAGTGACCGTGACAGGACTTACCGATGAATCCGATCCGTATATCGCAATTTATAAAAAAGGAACGGCAGCAAACCAATATGGAAAATGGTGTCGTGTGAATAAAAACACAAGCGAGTATGAATTGGATATTGAAGTAGAAGCAGGAGAATATGAGGTCAGGTTATATTCAAAGACCTACGCAACAGATGCAGACTTCATAACCTCTGTGCCGATTACCGTTACAGCAGGAACACTCCCAACTGATACTCTTGAAGGTGCAAATGTAAATGCCGTTGGGAATTATAACTGGTCAGGTAAATGGGAAGATTCCAACTACGGCGAAATCATCATAATTCAGAATGGCAGCGAAGTAACAGGAACATATCCTCACGACCAGGGAAAAATAACAGCTACCGCACAAGGTAATATGCTTTACGGTCAGTGGGCTGAATCTCCTACATATACACCACCGAATGACGGCGGAGACTTTGAATTTGTTATGAGCGAGGACGGAATGAGCTTTATCGGACATTCGCGCTATGGCTCAAATGCTGCTTGGAGACAATGGAACGGAAAAAGAATCCTTGAAACATCAGATTGGGCAACTGGAGAAATTACATCGGCATATCAGATGGGATTAGTTCCTGATGTACTTGTAGGTGTTGACTTATCTCAGGACATCACAAGAGCTGAATTTGCGGCAGTTGCAGTTAAGGCGTATGAAGCACTTGCAAACGGTGCGGCAATTCCGGCAGTAAACAATCCTTTCACAGATACAACAGATGTTGAAGTATTAAAGGCATACAACATCGGTGCTGTAAACGGAACAAGTGCAACAACCTTTGATCCGAATGCACTATTAAACAGAGAACAGGCGGCAGCAATGCTGACTCGTGTATTCAAAAAAGTATCTCTTTCAGGCTGGACGCTTGCAACAGACAGTCAGTTTACCTTGCCTTATGAAAAGCCTGCACTTTTCGCAGACGATGCAGATATTTCAGATTGGGCAAAGGACAGCGTTTACTTTATGGTAGCAAACGGCATTATCAACGGTGTCGGCAACAACAAGTTCGCCCCGAAGAATGTAACAAGTGCAGACGAAGCAAACGGCTACGCAAACGCAACAAGAGAACAGGCACTCATTATTGCAGTGAGAATGGTTGAAAATTTGAAGAAATAATTTGTAAAGGAGACAACACTATGAAATTTTGCGGAAAATGCGGAACTAAAATCGAAGATAATATAAAATTCTGTCCAGGATGCGGTTCTCCTACCGATGCACCGCAGGAACAGCAGCCTCAGCAGGCGCCACCCCCGAATAATAATCAGGCACCGCAGCAGAATCAGAACAATTTTAATGCTGCGTTCCAAAATCTTAACAACACAGCCGACACAACGGCAGAGTTCGATCAGAACGACATTAACACAAATAAGGGTATGGCAATACTCGCCTACTTCGGACCGCTTGTATTCATACC
>JAZUSD010000072.1:0-29408 GCA_045606545.1 Acutalibacteraceae bacterium
GTCGGGACCTTCCCACCAGAAAGTGTTATACTGCCAAGGGTTAGTATCATTCCAGATACCCATTTTATGAGTTACGAAATATTCAACGCCTGCTTTTTTAAGAATCTGAGGCATTGCATAGCCGTTACCGAAAACGTCGGGAACCCAACAGGTTTTGGGAGTGATGCCGAAGGTCTTTTCAGCAAAACGGATACCGTGAAGAAGCTGACGAACAAAGGATTCACCTGAAACAAGGTTACAATCGGGTTCAACCCACATTGCGCCGATGTATTCCCATCTGCCCTCTTCAATACGCTTTTTAACCTGCTCATAGATTGCAGGGTATCTGTTTGCCATTTCTATATATGTGGGAGCTGTACTCTGAGAGAAAATGAAATCGTCATACTGCTCCATAAGGCGAAGCATTGTAGCATGAGTTCTTCCGAGCTTACGGATATACTCTTTATATGCCCACATAAATACAATATCAAGGTGAGAGTTACCAACAAGAGCAAGCGTACCCTCTGATTTGTAAGAAGTATTGTTGTAAACCTTATCTTTAAGAACCTTCTGAGCCTGACGAAGACCTGCTTTAAATTCTTCACCGTCAAGGTCAAAGTTTACATATGTAAAAGCTTCTTTAAGTGCTGCTCTGATAAGCTCCTGAAGACCTGTATCATGAACAGGCATAAAGAGAGCATTGAAAACTGCTTTGAAATCCCAGTAAATCTCTTCAATTTCAGGATCAACAACACCAACGAAGGAGCAGGAAAGAGTTTTTACTGTTGATTCGTTTGAGTGCCATACATAGTAGGACTCAATGTCAACATCGTAGTGCTCGTCACCCTTTGCGCAATCTGTAAGGAGAACAGAGTTTCTGAATGGGTCAAGACCCTGATAGGGCTCACCATTAAGGGAAAGAAGAGAGTCACCACCGAAATAAACATTAAGAGTTACCTTTTTACCCTTAAATCTTTCAGGCATATCAAAAGAGTTTTTGAAAAATGCACTCCAACCATTGTTACCCCAACGGTCGCCAACATTAAGCTCCTTCCATTCATCATAAAGGAATTCATAATCATCAACACCTTTATAGATACACTCCTTCATTTTCCATGCAGGAATGGATTCAATATCGGTGTAAATTCTTTTTTTGAGGTTTTTGATTTTAAGCGCAGCAACATCGTCAAAAGAGAAAATACCTCTCTGTTTGCCCTTGGTGGCATCGCGCCAATCATCAACGTGAGCATCCATAGCATCAAGAGCTGCTACAGCGTCCATGTTTTTAATCTCAGCCAAATTCATCGTCCTTTCTTTAATCAAAAATCAAACCATATTTTTCGATTTTATTATCTTTTTCAGTATAACATTATAAGAAGAAATTGGCAAGAGAAAAAACACCATTCAATCAAAAATTTGATTGAATGGTGTTTTAAAATTAAAAGTTTAATCGTGAGCCTTACCAAACTTTCTCTGGAAGAACTTAACAACCTCAACAATGGGTATGATAAGGAATGCAAGACCAAGAGAAATTGCATAAGCTTTAAGGTCAAGGTGAGCAAATCCAAAGAGATTTGAAAGGAAGTCAATCTCAACAACTGCAGTTGTAAGAAGGAATGAACCAATCATTGCACCGTAAAGAGCGATGTTGTGCTGACCCTTGAAAAGCATTGCAACAGCGGAGCCTCTCTGAGAACGCATATTGAATGAATGGAAGATTTCACACATTGCCATTGTGAAGAATGCCATTGTCATACCTTCACTGCTATCGGGAATGTTACTGAGAACAAGGTGACCTGTTTCAAGGAATTCACCGATGTAGAAAGCGATAACTGTAAGAATACTTACGAGGATACCCTGATATGCACAGTCAACGCCAAGACCGCCTGCAAAGATACCGTCAGTTTTGCTTCTGGGTTTTCTCTTCATAATGTTTGACTCAGGTCTTTCAAGACCGAGAGCGAGTGCAGGGAAGCAGTCTGTTACAAGGTTAATGAAAAGAAGGTGAGGAGCTTCAAGAATTGTGAAGCTCATAATTGTTGCGAAGAAAATTGAAACAACTTCGGAAAGGTTTGAACCGAGAAGGAACTGAATTGCTTTACGAATGTTATCGTAAATTCTTCTGCCTTCGCCTACTGCTGAAACGATTGTTGCAAAGTTATCATCTGTAAGAACCATATCTGCAACATTCTTTGTAACGTCTGTACCTGTGATACCCATACCAACGCCAATATCGGCACTCTTGATAGAGGGAGCATCGTTAACACCGTCACCTGTCATAGCAGTAACATAGCCTTTGTTTCTCCAAGCGTTGACAATTCTTGTTTTATGTTCGGGCTGAACACGGGCGTAAACAAATACATTCTCAACGATTTTTTCAAATTCTTCGTCAGAGTATTTATCAATATCGCTGCCCATCATAGCCTGAGAATCGTCATTAAGAATACCAAGCTCTCTTGCAATAGCTTTAGCTGTGTTGATATGGTCACCGGTAATCATAATAGGTGTGATACCTGCGCTACGGCATTCAACGATAGCATCTTTAACCTCGGGACGAACAGGGTCAATCATACCTGTAAGACCGATGAAAATCATATCGTATTCGAGAGATGCAGAATCATAAACCTCGGGAGCAGATGAATATTCCTTGAACGCAACTGCGAATACACGAAGAGCTTTGTTACCCATTCTTGTATTTTCTTCTGCTGCTTTTGCGAGGATTTCATCACTCATAGGAACAACCTGACCGCCTACAAGAGCGTGAGAGCATTTCTTGAGAATTTCATCAGGAGCACCTTTAGTATATTGAACAAATTTGCCGTCAACATTGTGAACTGTTGACATCATTTTTCTGCCTGAGTCAAAGGGAACCTCACCTGCTCTGGGGTTTGCAGCAACAAGGTCTGCCTTTTTAAGACCAAGAGAAGATGCATAGTTAATAAGAGCAACTTCGTCGGGTTCGCCTGTACTTTTGCCGTCTGCCTCAACCTCTGCATTGGTGCAAAGTGCCATTGCAGTTGCAAGAACCTTTTCATCCTCTGCATAGTGGTCAACAACAGTCATAATATTCTGTGTAAGAGTACCTGTTTTATCGGAGCAGATAATCTGAGTACAACCAAGAGTTTCAACCGCATTCATTTTACGGATAATAGCGTTCTTTTTAGACATATTGGTAACACCAATTGAAAGAACGATAGTCATAACCGCAACAAGGCCCTCGGGAATAGCCGCAACAGCGAGAGCAATAGCAGTAATAAATGAATGGAGCGCAACATCAAAGAGCTGTGCGTTTTCTGCCATGAAATACTGTGTTATAAGGTTATATGCGAAAATGATAACACAAACACCGATAACAAGCTTTGTAAGGATTTTTGAAAGCTGCTCAAGCTTAATTTCGAGAGGAGTTTTTCCTTCTTCAGCAAGTGCAATAGCATTTGCAATTTTACCCATTTCGGTGTCCATACCTGTTGCCACAACAACAGCTTTACCACGACCATATACGAGAGTTGAGCCCATATACGCCATATTTTTTCGGTCACCGAGAGGAACCTCGTCACCTTTATCTTTAGAAAGAGTGAGGGCTTTAACGAGCTTATTTACGGGAACAGACTCACGTGTAAGAGCTGCTTCCTCAATTTTCATACTTGCACATTCAAAAATACGGCAGTCTGCAGGAATAGCGTCACCTGCATCAAGAAGAATAACATCACCAACAACAAGATCTTCACTCTTGATATTTTCAACTTTACCGTCACGAAGAGTTTTAGTTGTTGCGGCAGACATTTTCTGCAAAGCTTCAACCGCTTTTTCAGCTTTGTTTTCCTGAACAACGCCAAGAATTGCATTGATAAGAACAACAACAAGAATAATTATAGAGTCTGTTGGGGGAACGAAACCGCCTGCTTCAATCATTTCTGTGGCTGCGGAAATAACAGCAGCAACAAGAAGAATGATAATCATGGGGTCCTTCATCTGGTCAAAGAATTTTTTGAGGGTAGAATCCTTTTTTGCTTCTGCAAGCTTATTTTTACCATTCTTTTCAAGTCTTGCAGCAGCTTCTGCAGAGGATAAACCGTTTTCATTGGAATTTACTTCCTGAAATACGGCTTCAGCAGATTCAAGATAATGCTTCATTGTGGTTTCCCTTTCTTTGGAGTGAATGTATTCACTCTATATTTTTTTCAAAATCGGAGCAACAAAAATAAAAGACCTCTACCGCAAATCACGGTAAAAGTCTCACTCTTTAAGATATTGGCGGGCAAAATGCCGGGAATGTCGCCAATACCACGCTTTGCGCGAGTTACTCCCTTTTGTTACGGAAAATTATATACTATTTTAATAATTTTGTAAATAGTTTTTCTGCTAATTTGTTAAAAACACAGGCAAATAGTAAATAAAATCTTGAAAAAACAAAAAAGATATGTTATTATTCATTCAGGAATATAATTCAAAGGAGATATAAATTATGAAAAAAATCGTAGCAATAGTTCTCTGCGTTGCTTTATTAGCAGCAGTAATGGCAGTTTCAGTAAGTGCTCTTGATGCTTCAAACACAAACACAAGCGTAACTTACCTTCCCGTTTTTGAAGATTTCTTCAATTTTGATAATATCTTTGCTTTCTTTGAGAGAATCTTCAATATTTTCGGCTTTACAAGCGATCTTTATGAACCCATCTTATAATAAAAAACAACCATATAACCCCATATTGAAAGTTTTTCCTTTCAATATGGGGTTATTTTCATTCAGGTCTTATTACAATCGGTTGCAATTGCTCACCTTTCAATGCACTTTCCAAAGCATCAGAAATTAACGAAAAATCTGCAACCATAGAGGTTGGTTTATTATTAAAGCTATCTTGACCAAAAGGTACAAAATAAACATTTTTGTAATTCAAAAGCGAACCAATATTCTTCCCGGCGTTGCTTAAAGCATCGTTTGTTGATGGTGCAATAAGAAGCGGTCTGCCATTTCTTAAATGTGCTTTTGCCGCAAGCGTCACACAAGTATCCGTTACACCGCTTGAAAGCTTTGCAAGAGTGTTTCCTGTGCAAGGAGCAATAACAAGTGCATCAAGCAGTTTTTTAGGACCAATCGGTTCAGCTTGTGGAATAGTATGGATAATTGTTTTACCTGTAATTTCTCTGAACGTTTCTCTCCAATGTGCCGCATCGCCAAAGCGAGTATCCAAGTTATATGAATTTTCTGACATAATGGGAACTATTTCATAACCAATATTTTTCAAGTTTTTTATTTCTTCAAAAACAGTTTTGAATGTACAAAATGAACCACAAAGGGCAAATCCTATTGTCACAAATTTTGCCTCCTTATCATAGGAAGAATTGAGCGACCGATTATTTCTCCTGCTGTTTTGGGAGCAACCTTACCGGGAAGCGAGCCTGCTTTAACCACTTTGAACGCCCTTTCTTTTGCCGCTTGAAAATCAATGCCAAAGGGTGCAGATGCTACCTCTACCAAAACGCATTCAGGGTTAAGCTTTGAAAGTTGAACACTACCTAAAACTTTAACAGGAACTGTATTAATCATCGCATCGAAAGCATTGATTTCTGTTTCCAATGCTTCGAAATGCTTATATTCCATAGAAGCTGCATAAATTTCGGCAAATGCATTTTGTTTTCTTGCAAAAACAGTTACATCTGCCCCTAAAGAAGAAAGCGTGGCGGCAAGAACCTTGCCTACTCTTCCGTAACCCAGAACGGCACATTTCATTCCATGGATTGTTATAGGCAACTCCTCAATAAGCACCTGCACAACACCTTCTGCTGTAGGCACTGCGTTGTAAATCGCCAATTCGTCCAGAAGAAAATAGTCACAGTAATGGCAACCTCTTGACTCTAATTCCTCGCAAAAGCTTTTAGGCAATTGCCCTCCAAAAACCATTTTCTTATCAGATAACAAAGCAATTATATCAGAAATTAAAATCACTTCATCAAACATAGGAGTGTTAAGGGTCAATCTGTCTCTTGTAAACGGCAAAGGTAAAACAATTACATCAGATGAATTCATAGCCTCTTCTAAAGATGTATAGCATTCTGTATGATTAAAGGCATAATAACAAACCTTAAAGCCCTGATTTTCAAGATACTCTCCCAGGTATAAGGAGCGGTTGTCTCCGCCTAATATTAAAAATGTATTATCTTTCATTAATAATCAATCCTCTCGGTATATCATATTCCAAATATTAAAGAATGTGAAAAAGAACAACCCAAAACAAAATTTGAGTTGTTCTTTGTTTTTATATTCCGATTGTAATAATTTCAAAAGGCTTGTATTCAATTGTATCTGTTTCTCTTTCAATATCCTCAAGCATATTGAGAAGTTTTACTTTTTGCAAAAGCTTAATTGAGCCTCGTTTTCCGTCCTGCTCGCAAAGTCTGATAACAGTCTTTTTGCCATCCTCACTCTTTTTTACTGCTTGTAAATACAATGGTGCAAAGGTAGGTAAGGTCCATTCGCAATCTGCTTTAACCAATGGAGAATTATATTGCAAAGCAAGCTTGTTTATACCTGCGGTAACTGCATCATTTTCGTGAGGAACAATCATATAACAAAAGCTGTGTTTACCTATATCAGAAGTTACATCCGGGCGCTCTGTTGCACGAAGAAGAGAAAGACTCATTGAATTATCAAGGAAACCTACACCATATTTGCCATCATTTATGAGGGCAACACCACCACCGGATTCCGACATATCGCACCATTTATGATGACAAGTTTCAAAACGAGCTTGTTGCCAAGTTGTGTTGCAGTGGGTTTCTCTTTCTATAAAGCCTGCAGATGTATCACAAAGAGCTTTTCTTGTTAGAATATTGCATTGGAATTCTGCTTTTGCAAGCTTGTGTTTTTCATCCCAATCAACATTATTTTCCACTTCAATTCCGCGACTTCTTCTGAAAAATCTTATTTTCATTTCCCAAGTGGATTTTTGAGTTGACAGAGTTACAGAGAATGTTGCACATTCGCCATCGCTTTCAATAAGAGAAACAGGCTTTGCAACATTAACCTCAATTTCTTTTTCACGATAATTGGGAAGAATATCCCAAGCATCATAGTTACCTGGGCAATCAACATAAATTTTAAGCTTATTGAAATCACCCTTAACCCATTCTCTAGAAAGTTTTTTGTCATAAAGAGAAGATATGGAGCCATCATTATTAAACTCAACAGTATAGAAAGGAGTTTCAACTGTATTATTTTTTACAGTAAACCATTCCCTTGAAAAATTAACTTTTCTAAGATTTGCAGAAGAGAGTGCAGGAATATCGGGAATAATCCAATTACCTTTTTTACCGTAACGGGTAGCAGTACCCTTTCTATTTTCAACAAAGGTAATTGCATCACGCTTTAAATTAAGGGTATTAAAATATTTGCTTCCACTACCTATAATTTTATCAAGTTTCTTCTCAATTTCTTCGTAATCCGCCATAGCATCAAGATAAACAGGGTGAATATGAGACCCGGGAAGAATATCATGAAACTGATTTATAAGGAATTTTTTATAAAGCTCGGTTATTTCATCCTTTTTATCTTCACAACGCATAACAGTAAGCATTTCTGCAGTTCTGAATTTTTCTTCAAGACGGCGATTTGCTCTTTTTATGTTGCTTTTAGTTGTAAATGTACCTCGGTGCATTTCAAGATAAAGCTCTCCGTCCCAAACCTGAAGATTTTTGTTATCTTTAAGATTCTTTTCTAGAAATTCCGCACCGCTTGTGTGGGTACATTTAGGCATAACAGAAAGCTTCTCAAAACGATTCATCATTTCAATCATTTCTTCCGTACAACCCGAACCACCATCACCATAGCCGAACATATTAAGCGTCTGACCACCTTGATCTTTATCAATATATGCTTCCCAGTTAGCCTGAATCTGGGTTGGCATATTCCATGTTATAAAATGGGTAGGAGGAACGCAAGCATAGACATCACTTCCGTCAATTCCTCGCCAAATGAAATTGTTATGGGGAAAGCGATTTGTGTCGTTCCATGTGGACATTTTGTTGGAAACAAAATAGTCAACACCGCTCTTTTTGAGAATCTGAGGTAAAATCCAGCTATTGCCGAAAACATCGGGAAGCCAGGCGTTGTTAACACGCTTTCCAAACATTCTCTCATAGGTTTTTTGTCCGTAAAGGCATTGTCTTATGAGGCTTTCTGCATTGGGAACATTGCAGTCGGGTTCAACATACATTGCTCCCACAGGCTCAAACTGTCCGTTCTTAACCTTTTCTTTTAACTCCTCAAAAACATCGGGATAATATTTTTCCAAGGTTTCGTAAGTATATGGTTGCGTGTGTGCATATTTAAAATGAGGATATCTGTCCATAAGACGAAGCTGAATGAGAACAGTACGAAGATTTTTCTGTACTGCGTGAATTCTGCGCCAATAATAAGCAATATCAAGGTGTGAATGTGCCACAAGGGCAACATCGCCGGTACCTTTGTAAGTATCATTACTGAAAACTACATCTTCAAGATACTGCTTTGCTTCTTTGACACCTGTCAGTTCATCATCAAAATCAATGCAGTTCATTGCATTGTTAAGCTCACGGTTTAAAAATGCTCTGTAATCTTCATTGAAAAGATCACTTTTTGCAATATCAAGAAGAAGCTCGAAATCATAAACAAGGCTTTGCACATCTTCGTTAATTGTGCAGATATATGCACCTTCAAAAATCTGACGGCAACCGCGCACAGAAAGACTTTCGGGGTTCCTTTCATCATCGGGCTTACTGCGGTTATATCCCATCATATCAAAATGAAGAGTGTTGTTCACATCAACATAGGGCGAAAGTAGCATTCTTTCTCTGTTGGGGTCAACACCGCCTATGTATTTTCCATTTACTTTAACGCAGATTTCTGCCGCAGTTTTAAGAGAAAACCACAATTCCTTGCCCTTTAATCTATCAGGAATATTCACATTCGCTTTTATAAAAGCAGTGCCATCCGGAGTGAAATACATATCGCCTTTTTTCAAAGGTCTGTAATCCTCGGAGTAAAACTCAAACTCCATTTCCTTAACCTGACGGGCATCACGAATCTCTAAATTCTCTATTTCCCATTTTTCATTATATATATGACGCTTGAGCCAACTAAAGCGCAAATCAGTCCATTCTTCAGGACGCATTGAACGCCTTTCAACCTTTATATGTGCCATAATACACCTCACATATCTTGAAAATACGGTTTTTTGCGTATTGCAACTACCTTAACATTCTTATTTAAATCTCTTTTTATTTCCTGCTCAATCCATTCCGTGCATCGGTGAAGAATAAGACATTTTGAACATTCTCCTCTGAATCGTAAAGTCAGTTCTCCGTTTTCCAGAGAAACAAATTCAATCCAACCACCATCGCCTTGTAGCTTCGGAGCAAGTATTTCATTTATATATTTTTCCATAAAACCGCCTCTTTCAATATACAAAAATCGTATCACATATCTAAATATTTTGTCAATTATAAATTGATTTTAAATTTTCTCAGTAGTATAATAGATGAAAACGATTTTTGTTAAGTGTGGTGAAAAAATGAAAACCTGCAAATTCAATGTTACGGGTATGACCTGTGCCGCATGTCAGGCAAATGTTACAAAAGCCGCAATGAAACTCCAAGGCACAGAGAAGGCAGATGTTAATTTGCTTTCAGGGACTATGACCGTAACCTTTGATGAAGAAAAGCTTACGGAACAGGATTATATAAATGCAGTAAATAATATCGGCTACGGTGCAACCCTTTATGGCGCAACCAACAAAAAGACTAAATTAAAATCAGAATGGGAAGCTCGAAAAAAGAATGAAGAAGAAAATATTTCTTCAATGAAAAAAAGACTTATTTCTTCAATAATATTTTTGATTGTTGTTATGTATATTGCAATGGGACATATGTTGAGACTTCCTCTGCCCCACTTTCTCCACGGCACAGAAAATGCTCTTTTAAACGCAATTGTTCAGATGCTTCTTGTAATCCCCGTAATGATAATAAACAAAAAATTCTTTGTTTCGGGCTTTAAAGGACTTATCAAAAGAGCTGCGAATATGGATACCCTTGTGGCTCTTGGTTCTTCAGCTTCATTTCTTTATGGCATTTTTGCAATAATTATGATGGCTTATAATGCACCGCGAGGAAATCTTGATGTATTGGAACATTACTCGCACCAACTTTATTTTGAATCCAGTGCAATGATACTTACTCTTGTTACTGTGGGCAAGTTCCTTGAAACACGCTCAAAGGGTAAAACAAGTGACGCTCTCGGAAAGCTTGTTGAACTCTCCCCTAAAACTGCAAACGTTATAAGAAACGGAAACGAAATCACCATTGATGCAGAGGATGTAAAAGAGGGCGAAACTCTTATAATCCGCCCCGGTGAAATAATTGCAGTTGACGGAAAAGTTTTAAGCGGTAACGGATTTGTTGACCAAGCTGCCGTCACAGGTGAAAGCTTACCTGTTGAAAAAAGAATTGGTGATGATGTAATTTCCGCAACCCTTAACAAAAACGGAACATTCACAATGACTGCTTCAAGAGTCGGAGAAAATACTACTCTATCACAAATTATTCGCCTTGTTGACGAAGCCGGCTCATCAAAAGCACCCATAGCCCGACTTGCAGATAAAGTCAGCGGTATTTTTGTTCCTGCAGTTATGATAATTTCCGCAATTACCTTTGTTGTATGGCTTTTATGTGGCAAGGATTTTGAAACTGCCCTCTCCTTTGCTGTTACTGTTCTTGTTATTTCCTGCCCCTGTGCTTTAGGTCTTGCAACACCTGTTGCCATTATGGCAGGAACAGGTAAAGCCGCAGAAAACGGAATTTTAATTAAATCTGCCGAAGCACTTGAAAATCTCGGCAATGTTGATAAAATCGTTCTCGATAAAACCGGCACAGTCACAAGCGGTGAAATGAATGTCAGCGATATTTTCATTTTTGATAAAACCCTTTTAGAAAATGATTTTCTTGCAATTTGCACCGCTCTTGAAAAAGGAAGCGAACACCCTCTTGCAAATGCCGTCAGAAAAAAAGGCGAAAAACTGACTTTACCCGAAATCAAGGATTTCAACGCCTTTGAGGGTAAGGGCATAAGTGGTGTAATAAACGGTGAAAAATACATTTCAGGTAATATCAGATTTTTAAAAGAAAACAATGTTGATTACTCAAAAATAGAAAGCAAAATAAAGGAGTTTTCATCACAGGGAAAAACGCCCTTGATTTTCTGTAAAGAAAATCAGGTTTTGGGGATTATCGCTATTTCCGATACAATACGAGAAGACAGTAAAAAAGCAATTGAAGCATTCAAAAAGCTCGGCAAAAAAACTGTTATGCTCACAGGAGATAACAAATCTGCTGCAGAATTTATAGGAAAAGATGCAGGAATTGATGAAATCTATTCAGAGCTTCTCCCTGCAGACAAAGAAAAAACAATCCGCAACTTACAGGAGCAAGGCGAGAAAATTGCATTTATAGGTGACGGAATAAACGATGCCCCTGCCCTTACAAGAGCTGATGTGGGTATTGCCATCGGAGCAGGAACAGATATTGCCATTGATGCGGCAGATATTGTTCTTATAAAGAGCTCTCTTTCCGATGCTGTAAAGGCAGTTGAACTAAGCAAATCGGTTATGAGGAATATTAAAATAAATCTTTTCTGGGCATTTTTCTATAATGTTCTGGGAATACCTCTTGCAGCAGGCGTCCTCTACCCTGCCTTCGCTCTTAAATTAACTCCTATGATTGGCTCTGCGGCAATGAGTATGAGTTCCCTCTGCGTTGTAACCAATGCTTTACGATTAAGATTTTTTAAATCAAAATATGTTAAAGAAGAAAATAAAAAATCTGTTCCGGACACTTTACCCGAAACAGAAGAGAAAGGAAACAATTTTATGGAAAAGATTATTAAAGTTGATGGTATGATGTGCCCTCGTTGCGAGGCTCACGTTGTAAAAGCTCTCACAGCTATTGATGGAGTTGAAAGCGCAACTGCAAGCCACGAAGAAAACATTGCAAAAGTAATCCTCACAAAAGATGTTGCGGATGATGTTTTAATCAAAGCAATTGTTGATGAAGGCTACGAAGCAAGCTTCTGAGAGATGCCAGAAAAACAACATTCCCCTATTCATTTTTGAAAAATGAATAGGGGAATAAATTTTTTAGTTGATAACTTTATCGTCAACTTCTTTTTGAGCCATTTCGCAGAATGCTTCAACACTCATTGTACCCATATCGCCCGCTTTTCTGCCACGGACTGCAACTTCATTATTTTCGATTTCCTTATCGCCAAGAACAAGCATATAAGGAATTTTCTGAAGCTGTGCTTCACGGATTTTGTAGCCTGTTTTTTCTGATCTGTCATCAACAGTTACGCGGAAGCCTTTTTCTTCAAGCTTTCTGCAAAGCTCAAAGCAAGCATCGTGATGTCTTTCGGAAATGGGAAGAATTCTCATCTGCTCGGGAGCAAGCCACATTGGGAATGCACCTGCATATTTTTCAATAAGAAGAGCAAGAGTTCTTTCATAACAACCGATTGAAGTTCTGTGAATAATGTAAGGATTTTTCTTTGTGCCGTCGCGGTCAACATATTCCATACCGAACTTTTCAGCAAGCATCTGGTCAATCTGGATCGTTATAAGAGTATCTTCCTTACCATATACATTCTTAATCTGAATATCAAGCTTAGGACCATAGAAAGCAGCTTCACCGATACCGATTTTATAAGAAAGACCGATATCGTCAAGAATTTCTTTCATAATCCCCTGAGCTTCATCCCATTGCTCTTTTGTACCGATATATTTTTCTGTATCTTCGGGGTCCCACTGTGAGAAACGATATGAAACATCTTCATAAAGACCGAGAGTTTTAAGCATAAAGATACAAAGGTCAAGGCAACGCTTAAATTCGTCTGCAAGCTGTTCGGGAAGGCACATTAAGTGGCCCTCTGAAATTGTAAACTGACGAACACGGATAAGTCCGTGCATTTCACCTGAGGACTCATTCCTGAAAAGAGTTGATGTTTCAGCAAGTCGCATTGGAAGGTCACGATAAGAACGGGCTCTGTTAAGGTATGCCTGATACTGGAAGGGGCAAGTCATAGGACGAAGAGCGAACACTTCATCATCCTTTTCTTCATCGCCTAAAACGAACATTCCATCTTTATAGTGATCCCAGTGACCTGAAATTTTATAAAGGTCGCTTTTTGCCATAAGAGGAGTTTTTGTACGAACCCAGCCTCTTCTTGCTTCCTCGTCTTCAACAAATCTTTGAAGAGTCTGAACAATGAATGTACCCTTTGGAAGAAGAACAGGAAGACCTTGACCGATACAGTCAACAGTTGTAAAGATTTCAAGCTCACGACCTAATTTATTATGGTCACGCTTCTTTGCTTCTTCAACTCTCTGAAGATGTTCTTCAAGCTCTGCATTCTTGGGGAAAGCAGTACCATATACACGCTGAAGCATTTTGTTGTTCTGGTCGCCTCTCCAATATGCACCTGTGCAAGCAGTAAGCTTGAATGCTTTAACTCTGCCTGTTGATGGAATATGAGGGCCGGCGCAAACATCAACGAACTCACCCTGCTTATAGAAGCTGATGGGCTCATTTTTGCCTGCATGCTCTTCAATAAGCTCAACCTTGTAGATTTCGCCTTTAGCTTTCATTTCTTCAATTGCTGCCTGAGGCTCCATCTCAAATTTTTCAAGAGGTAAATCCTCTTTAACGATTTTCTTCATTTCTGCCTCAATCTTTGTAAGGATTTCGGGAGTGAATGAAACAACGCTATCAATATCATAATAGAATCCGTTATCAATAGCAGGACCGATAGCAAGCTTTGCTTCGGGATAAAGGCGTTTAACTGCCTGAGCTAGAATATGAGAAGCTGTATGCCAGAAAGCATGTTTACCCTCTTCGCTATCAAAAGTTAAAAGTTCAAGCTCGCAATCCTCATTAATTGGAGTGCGGATATCTGCACTTTGTCCGTTTATAAGGCAAGCGCAAAGATTTCTGTAAAGACCCATACTGATTTCTTTGCAAACATCAGCGGGAGTGATGCCGTTTTCAAATTCCTTAACGTCATCACGAAGTTTGATTTTAACCATACTAACCAACCTTTCTAATAACTAAAAATAACAAGCACTCCACCCTAAATGCCTTAAAGCATTTGGGGTGAAGTGCATAAACTCCACGGTTCCACCCAAATTATAAAGTAAAATTCAAATTTACTCTATCACTCGAGAAGTCTTAACGGGACTCACGCGGCAATGCTTATCTTTCGCTTCGCATCGCACTCGGAAGTGGTTTTCGGGAAAAGTTCTTTTGTGCCTTTCACCAACCGGCACACTCTCTGAAAAGAAGATTTTTCCTTACTCTCTTCGTCATCGCTTTATTAATGTATTTACATTTAGATAATAAACCTTTTAGGATAAAATGTCAACAAACAAATTATTCTTCTGTTTTTTCAACAGGTTTTCTGGGTTCGATTTTGCCGTATCTTGAAGAAGAAACTGCATCAACCTTCTGCTCTCTGGGTTCTGCTGACACCTGAGGAACATAGGGCGCTCTTCTCTCTCTGCCACCGCGACGGTCATTTCTGTAATTACCTCGTTTGTCGCCACCCTCGGGAGTAACAACAACTCTTCTTCTGTCGCCTTCGCCAACGGAATGAGATGTAACACCCTCAATTTCCTGAATAGCAGTGTGAATGATTCTTCTCTCATAGGGGTTCATAGGCTCAAGCGATGAGCTTCTGCCATATTTGAGAACACGCTGTGCCTGTCTTTTTGCAAGGGCACGAAGAGTTTCTTCTCTGCGAGCTCTGTAATCACCAACATTGAGAGCAACTCTCTTGTTATTATCATTTGCGCGGTTAACAAACAGTCTTGTAAGATACTGTAAAGCATCAAGAGTTTCACCGCGTCTGCCGATAATGTTACCGTAATCTTCACTGCAAGTAATTTCAAAGTAAACATCTTCATCTGCTTCTCTTGCAGTAACCGTAACATCTGTGAAGCCCATGCCAACGAGAATAGATTTAAGATATTCTGTTGCATCGTTTTCTACGGGTTCAATTGCGGAAAAATCAACTGCAGGAGCAGTTTCTTTTTTTACTGTTTCTTTTTTTACTGTTTCTTTTTTGGGAGCATCTTTCTTTGCTTCCTTTTTAGGTTGAGGCTTTCTTTCCTCATTTTTCTTCACAGGTGCCTCTTTTTTCTGAGGAGCAGTCTTTTTCTCTTCTTTGGGAGTTTCTTTTTTCTCCTCTACGCCATCATCATAATATGCTCTTACCTTGGCATCTGCACCACCGAAGAGACCTAAAACCTTCTTTTTAGGGAAAGTAAGAATTTCAACCTTAACATCTGCATCAATGGGTGCGTGAAGGTTTTCCACAGCCATTTTTCTGGCATCGTCAACAGAAGCTGCAACACCAATTGCTTCTTTTATCATATTTTCACCTTATTTCTTTTCAATATCAATACGCATCTTGGTATTGTTTTCCTTTGAACGCCTTTCAACTGTTTCGTCAACCATCTGCTGAGCAAGAACTTTTTTGGGACTGTAAACATTTGTGAGAATTACCTGCTGAATGAATGACAAAATATTGGAAATAATCCAATAGAAGCCAACACCTGCAGGGAACATAAATGTAAACCAAAGAGACATCATGGGAGACATAAATGTCATACAGCCCATGGTAGGATTCTTTGCCATTTCGGGATTCTGCTTTCTCTGACGAGCATACATATAAACAGAAGATGCCATAGCAGTAAGGAAAGCGAGAATAGGGATAATCCATATAAGACCGGGTTCTTTAACATTGGGAGTTGCCGAAAGGTCAAGTCCGAATATTGTAAACCTCTCCTTAAACTCAAAAAGACCTGCAATCTGACCTTCATCAAGAACGCCGGAAAGCTTATCTGCATATTCTTCAAATTTACCGAGAATCTGAAGTTCATACATATTTGAGCCTCTTGTAGCTTTTTCCTGAGCTTTAATTTCCATTAAAGTTCTGAGTTTTTCGATAGTATCATTGCTGAAGCGCAAAACGCTTGAAAGAGGTGTATAAATAACACCGTAAAGACCAATCATAACAATCATCTGAATCATAAGAGGCATACAACCCATATTGGCTGCACCAAAGCCCTCTCTTTGATAAAGAGCTTGGGTTTCCTCTTGAATTTTCTGCTGATTGCCTGCATATTTTTGTTTAATTTTATTTACCTTTGTGGTAAGTCTTGTTTGCTTTGCACTATTTTTCTGCTGACTGATGGATGTGGGCAAAAGAGCGCATCTGATAATAACAGTAAGCAATACAATAGCTAAAATATAGCTACCGGTTAAGTTATAGAAAAAATAGAGCGGTAACGCAAAAATCGGGGTAAGAAGTTCTCTGATAAAACCCATTAGAATAATATTCCTTTCTGTCGTTTACAAAAAGAAGATTTTACTTTTTCTCCTTTTTGGGCGGTACGGGGTCCACCCCGCCGGGAAAGAAAATGTTGCACCGCATAAGCCTGCCGATTGCTAAAAGCATACCCTTGAAAACTCCATGAACTTCAATTGCCTGAAGAGCATATTGAGAACAGGTTGGGTAATAACGACATTTAGGCGGAAAAAGAGGTGAAATACGGCGTTGATAAAAGCGAATTACTTTTATGAGAAAGTTTTTCATCCTTCCTCACTCTCCGTTTTTAGCATACCTTCATTTTCAAAAACTCTTTTCATAACCTCTTCAATACGGGTGCTTTTTAAATATTTCGTCTTTGAACGGGCAACCATAACTATATCATAACAGGGATTAAGCTGGGGACAAACATGACGAAAAGCCTCTTTGATAACTCTTCTTGAACGGTTTCTCTCAACTGCATTGCCGATTTTTTTGCTTGTAGTTATACCAATACGGCAAATTCCCGCGCGGTTCTTCGAATAATAAACAACCAACGCAGGATCAGTTACAGCCTTGCCTCTATTATATAGCCGACGAAAGTCGGAGTTTGATTTAAGTGTGACGAAATCTGACACATTATTCTCCCGAATTATCTGGCAGGATTAGTATGTGAGCTGTTTTCTGCCTTTTTTACGACGACGAGCAAGCACCTTGCGGCCGTTTCTGTCTGCCATTCTTTTGCGGAAGCCGTGTTCCATCTTTCTGTGTCTTTTCTTGGGCTGATAAGTTCTTTTCATTTTTATTTCTCCTATCTGTATATTCAGGCAATTTTACGAAGTATGAGAAGTATTAAAATAAGCCTGTTGTTTAAGTAATAACACTACTGCAAACCATACATTTCGACAGTAGCACATAGCATTATATAAAAATTCTCGAAAAAAGTCAATAGTTAAAAAGCATTTTACAGCTTTAATATATTCTTGTAAAAAACGAAGAGTTTTATCACCAGAGCTTTCGTAGTTTTGGATGATTTTCACATATTCAGCCTGTTTTTTTCGTGAAATTCTCTTATTGTTTATTGTCAATATGGTATAGTATATTATAATTAACGTTTACTTTAAAGGGAGGACTACAAATGAAAAAACTATTGAAGATTATCGCAATTACGCTTTCTCTTATTATTATTGTAATGCCCTTAAGTGCTGCAGCAGGCAATGTTATTGCATCGCAAAAGCGTTATGAAATAACAAGTCCTTATGAAAATATCGATTGGGATGCCTGGAAGGCTTACAAGGCTCAACTTCATTGCCACACCAATGCAAGTGATGGCTATCTTACGGTTGATGAATCAGTTCAGGCTCACTATGACAAGGGCTATGATATTCTTGCAATTACCGACCACGGAACCCTTAACAGAGGCTGGAATATGGTACCAGAGCTTATTCCTATTCTTCGTCTTGTAAAATACGAAAGAACGCAGATGGCTCCTATTGTGCCACTTTCAGATGACGTATATAATTCTTATCTTAACGGAACTGCTACTACCACAAACGGCACTATCCGTGAAAATGGTATGATTGATGTTCCTCTCGGAATTGAACTTAATTTCGCAACTCCCGTTGCCGACTGCCACCTTACGGGTTATTATGCTGAATATGGTCAGGGTCTTATGGGCGTTTTCGGTGACTATGAAACTCCTGCAGCAGGTGTAAATGAAGCAGGCGGTATAACGATGCTTTCCCATATAGGTGAATATGTTTATCCTGATAAAGATTCTGAAGATCATGTTGGTAAGCCGATTGATGAATACTATGTAAATAAATTTGCCCGCCTTTTCCTTGATAATCCGGGCTCAGCTGTTGGTATGGGAATTAACAGCGCAACAGATGCTCACACTCGTTGTGACCGTATTCTCTATGATCAGATTCTCAGAAAAACCATCCCCAACGATGTTGTTCCCTGGGGCTTTACATTCTCCGATTCTCATGATGATGAATCCATAAACTTCGCATACACAATGCATTATATGCCTGAGCTTTCCAATGAAGAGCTCAGAACGAGTATGGAAAGCGGAACATTCTTCAGCGTTTCCCACTATTCAAACGGCGTTGAACTTAATGGTATGAGAGAGCTTCCCGAATACATTGAAGAAGAGGTAAACCACGAATCGAATAATACTCCCTTAGTAACCAGAATGGAAATTGACGAAGAAAATGATACCGTTACCATTTGGGGCAAAAACTTTGATACAATAACCTGGATTGCAGACGGAAATGTTATTGAAAGAATCTATAATTGTGATGAAAACGAAAGCTTTACAATTGACCTTAATGACCATGATATAAGTTACTTTGCTCGTTTTTATATAACAGGTAAAGATGGCATCTGTTATTCTCAACCTCTTGTTGTTTCAGAAGAAGGCGCGCAATACGAAGCAGTTGAAGTTCCCGTAACAAA
The DNA here is from genome assembly GCA_045606545.1 of Acutalibacteraceae bacterium. GTDB lineage: Bacteria > Bacillota > Clostridia > Oscillospirales > Acutalibacteraceae > DTU089. The sequence continues at coordinate 18,824 of JAZUSD010000072.1, forward strand.
AGATATTTCAACTTTTCTCCGTGATTTAATCTCCTGGCTTGATAAAATTGCTTTCCAAAATCCCGGTATTAGAATTTTCAAAATTCTCCTTATGGGTTATGACCCCGAAGCTGAACCTGAAACAGTACCCCAAGAATAAAACTGTTAACATTTATCCGTTATGATTTATTTCGTAACGGATATTTTTATTTTTTCTTGGTTGATATTTCAATATTATTATGGTATATTATTTAACGATATTTTAGGAGATGATTTAAATGAGCGAATGCACACATGATTGCAGCACCTGCGGTCAGAACTGTTCTTCAAGAACTGAACCCCAGAGTCTGCTTGAAAAGCCCCACGAGCTTTCCAACATCAAAAAAGTTATCGGTGTTGTAAGCGGTAAAGGTGGCGTTGGTAAATCCCTTGTTACAACCTTACTTGCAGTTACAATGCAAAGAAGAGGATTCAAAACTGCAATTCTTGATGCTGATATTACTGGTCCTTCAATCCCCAAGGCTTTCGGCATCAAAGCAAAAGCACAGGGAACAGAAAACGGTATTATTCCCTGCAAAACAAAAACAGGTATCGAGATTATGTCGGTTAACCTTCTTTTAGAAAATGATACTGACCCTGTTGTATGGCGCGGTCCTGTTATTGCAGGTGCAGTAAAGCAGTTCTGGACAGATGTTATCTGGGATGATGTTGATTTTATGTTTGTTGATATGCCTCCCGGAACAGGTGATGTTCCTCTCACAGTTTTTCAAAGTCTTCCTGTTGACGGTATTGTTATTGTTGCCTCACCTCAGGAGCTTGTTGGAATGATTGTTGAAAAAGCCGCTAAAATGGCAGAGCTTATGAGCATTCCCGTTCTCGCTTTTGCAGAAAATATGGCATATTTTGAATGCCCCGATTGCGGTAAAAAGCACAAGGTATTCGGTGAAAGCCACATTGAAGAAATTGCAAAGCAATATAATGTTGATACAGTTGCTCAAATCCCGATTAACAACAAACTTGCTGCCGCAGTTGATGCAGGCGCAGTAGAGCTTTTCGATGGCGACTGGCTTGATAATGTTGCAGATAAATTATTAGAAACACTTTAATTATTCATTTAAAAGACTTGTCCCCGGACAAGTCTTTTTTGAAAGGTTGTTGTTATGAACATTCTTGTAGCCTGTGATTCTTTTAAAGGTTCACTTTCTTCCACGGAAGTCTGCGGATGCATTTCTGAAACACTGAGAAGCGAAAATATTAATACAACCAGTTGCCCTCTTGCAGATGGTGGCGAGGGTACTGTTGATGCTTTTCGCAATGCCTTAAAATGCGAAATTGTAACAACAGCTGTACACGACCCACTTATGAGAGAAATATCTGCACAGTATGTGATTACAGAAAAAACAGCTATTATTGAAATGGCTGCTGCTTCAGGTATAACGCTTCTTAATGAAACTGAACTCAATCCCGAAATTACATCCACCTACGGCACCGGCGAACTGATTTCCAATGCTATTGAAAAAGGTTGCAAAAAAATCATAATCGGTATAGGGGGAAGTGCCACAAATGATGGTGGAAAAGGTTGCCTTGAAGCCTTGGGCGCAGTATTTACAGACAAAAATGCTGAACCACTGAGACCCGGCGGAGCTTCACTAAAAGAGCTTGAAACAACAGACCTTTCAAACTTCAAAAAGGTTTCTGATTACGCAGAGCTTATAATTGCATGCGATGTAACTTCTCCACTTTTCGGTGAAAATGGAGCAACAAAGGTTTTTGCACGTCAAAAAGGCGCTGATAACAAACAGATAGAAAATCTTGAAACAGCTCTTAAACATTTCGGTGAAAAATCAAAAGAGCTATTAGGTAAAGATTTTTCGAACCTTTCAGGAACAGGTGCAGCAGGTGGGCTGGGTTTTGCACTTGTAGCTTTCTGTGGCGGTAAACTTACCTCAGGTTTTGATGCAGTAAGCAATGCTTTAAGCTTAGAAGAAAAAATAAAATCCTGTGATATTGTAATAACAGGCGAAGGAAAAACCGATAAATCAACATTATTAGGAAAACTTCCCGTAAGTGTTGCGAAGCTTTCTGAAAAACACAACAAACCTTGCATTCTATTAAGCGGTGATATTGACGAAAGTATTGATTTATCTGATTATTTTTATAAAACCTACAAATGCAAACTTTCATCCGATTCAATCGAAGATGCCATTAAAAATGCAAAAGAACGATTAATAACCGCAACCGAAAATTTATTAAAGGATTTAAAAGATAATATATGAAAAAAATTGTACTTTTAGATTTAGATAATACTCTTATTGATTTCAACGAATGTGCAAGACATTCCATAATGAATATATTTTCTGAATTGGGTTTTGAATACTCTGAAAACGTTTTCGAAACCTTCATTTGCGAGAATGTGAAAATCTGGAAAAGGCTTGAAAAGGGCGAAATCACAAAAGCAGACCTCAGAGCAAACAGATGGAATATCATTCTTAAAAAGCTTGGTATTGATTATGACGGAACAATCATTGAAGAAAAGTTTGAAAATGGTGTTGCTCAGGGTGCTTATGCAGTAGATGGTGCTTATGAATTACTGGACTACCTATACCCTAAATACGAGCTTTACATAGTTTCAAACGGTTTCCGTTTTGTTCAGGAAAGTCGGCTTAAAATCGGAGATTTCAGAAAATATTTTCAAGATATTTTTCTTTCAGAAGATATTGGAATTCAAAAACCTGCTAAAGAGTTTTTTGCCCACTGCTTCTATAAATTAAACCACCCCAAGAAAGAAAATGTTATTCTTATTGGTGATAGTCTTTCTGCAGATATTACAGGCGGTCTTAATTACGGCATTGACTGTATTTGGTTTAATAAAAATGGTGATAAATTACCTGAAAACATTGAACCAACTTATGTAGTTGATAAACTGAAAAAAATTAAAGATATATTATAAAAAGGTTGGAGATTTTTCTCCAACCTTTTATTCTGCTATATCTGCAAACTTGAAATTGATAATCTTTTTAAAATCTTCCGTTTTAAGTTCAACCTGCATACCGATTTTACCACCGCTGAAAAGTATATTTTCCATACTTTCAGCAGTATTATGAACAACAGTAGGAAATTGCTTCTTCATTCCTATAGGAGAGCACCCACCGTGAACATAGCCTGTAAGACCTAACAAATCTTTTGATTTTATCATTTCTATACTTTTCTCGCCAACTGCACTTGCGGCTTTCTTTAAATTAAGTTCCTTATTAACAGGAACAAGAAAAACATAATTCTGCTTTGATTTTCCAACTGTTACAAGGGTTTTAAAAACCTCATCGGGATTTTCTCCTAAAACTCTTGCAACTTCCTCCCCTGCTATTGCACCACTTTCAGTATAGTCGTGCATTTTGTAGGGGATTTTCTTTTGCTCCAAAAGGCGCATTACATTTGTTTTATCCTGCTTTGCCATACTATTCTCCGTAAATTAATAAATCTGTATTTTCTTCACTGTATTCAACTTGCTTTGACCAGTTTTTAAGATTTTCGATTCTATCTTTTATTGTAAGCTCACCGTTTTCAAAATATGTTTTCATATCGCAAAGGTAAATAAACCTTACACTTTCAACTGCAAACTGAATTCTCTCTTTTATGCTTCTATCAAAAACCGCTTTTGTAAAATGACGATAAATTATATAAGCAAGAATTTTTGAATAAAGCATATCGCCCTTTGTTCTTTCTTTAAACTCTGTTTCAACATTTAAAACACTTTGAAAATTTTCGCTTAAATTTCTTATATAATCAGTCCAATTTTCATCAATGGGCTCTGTTTTTTTATAATACTTAAGGCTATTTTTATAATTTCGGATTTTAATTTTCTCACCGCAGAAACTCTCTGTTTTTGAAAGCACTTTAACAAGCTTCTCTTCAAAATCAATATCTTTACTAAAAAGAATTTCATATAAATTCTCACGAAAAGCAAAAAGGAAAATATAAAAATCCGATTCGGCAATGTCTTCTTTGGTTTCTAAAACTACTTCTTCACCGTCGCTCTCTTCAATAAGTGAAAAAGGCTTGTCATTCTCTAATAAAATCCTACATACCTCTTCACAACAAAGACCAAGACCACATTCGGTTACACCCGGGAACCATTCATAAAATCTTGGATGTTCTCTGCAAATGTCGCACAGCAGTTTGCAGTCGCCACTTGCGGTTATCAATCTGCAAAGATTAGTGTCGTCAAGAAACGGACATCGTTCACTTTCCGATAATTCAAAACAATAACTTCCATCTTCCGATTTTGTTATACAAGAACGGATTTCCACTCCAAGTGGCGACTGCAATTTTTGATATTTTTCAAATGCAGCTTCATCCACATCAATTTCCCAACCGATGCAACAACTGTCAGTGCACTTATCTGCTATACACTTGAATTCATCATAAAAATCAGGCTTAATAATAAACATTTCAACCTCTTATAATGTCAGTAATTATAATCTTTTCTTCTTTATATCTGAACTTAATCTGCAAATCCTCGAAATCAAAGCCATAAATTCTTTCTTCGTCATCCTGGTATGAGGGTCTCGGGTCAAGAGAAAGCATCTCCGTTATATTTTCGATTTGGCTTTCTGTAAGGTTTTCTTTTAATTTAGTTGGTATCTCAACTTGAAAAAAGTGATTTTTATGCTCTTCCGAAAATCCACCTGAAGCCTCGGGTATGCTATCTACATACGGAAGATAGGGTTTAATATCATAAATCGGTGTTCCGTCTGCTAAATCACCGCCGCTTACTACGAGAATTTTTCCATTTTTTCCAACTTCAATTTTTTCAAACTTTACACAAGAAAGTCCTATAGGATTAGGGCGAAAAGGTGAACGAGTTGCAAATACTCCCACCCTCTTATTGCCACCTAAACGGGGCGGTCTTACTGTTGGCGACCATTGGTTTTCATTTCTAGAAAACCCCCAAATAAGCCACAGATGAGAATATTGCTCGATATCTCTTATACAGTTTTCATCACGATATTCTTCGCAAAACTCAATCACTGATTTAACTGACGGTGCAAGTCCGCTCTGGCGAGGCACTCCGAATTTTTCTTTATAACCATTTCTGATATATGCAATAGGTTCAATAAAAAGTGCATCCTTCTTTTCCAAAACAAAACCGCCTTTTGTGATATATACTCTATAAATATATACCACAAAAGACGGCATTCGTCAATTTTCTGCTATTTTAAAAGTGATAATTACAGCTCCTGTATTATCTTCGGAAACAACGGCACTTTCAAAACTTTTAGGAACAAAAATATTCTTTGTATTCTGCCTTGTTATAATATAGTTTTCATAAGTGTAGAATTTACCGATTTTAAGAAAATCTATGTATTCCTCAAAAGTGATTTTGCTTTCGTTCATTATTTTTGAATGGGGAAAACCAACATATCTCAAATGCCATGGTTCAAAGGAGATACCCGTTTTTCTTTCTCCGAAAGATGTGTATCGAATAATAAAACCATAGTCACCGCAGTTTTTATTAACAAATTGTCCCGAGGGTGATTTTATAAAGCTTTCACCTGCAAAATTCTTAACAAAAACATCAAGAGCAAGTCCTGTCTGATGTTCACTGCAACCTGCCTCTTGGGCGGTTTCTCCCTCTTCTTTTTTTATTTCTTTTTGCTTTTCAAAATCTCTGTAGCCACTGGAAACAAAAAGCGTTTCCCCTGTTTCTTCAAGAAGAGCTTCACTTAGTTCATCAAAGGATTGTTTTGCACACTCATTCATTTCAACACTTCTCTCCGGATGATAAAATGTTTGAGGTATATAGCTTTTGCTTAACTTATGCTTTTCATTTACTAAAAGCAACGATTCATTAACCATTACATTATCATAACCCAGAAATTCTTCAAGAGATACTGTTTTTGTGCCTGAAGGCTTCGCCGGCTCAACCCTCCGGATTTCACAGATTGAAACTCGCGAAAGATAATCAAGAGTTATAAACTTTATTTCATTTCTGAAAAATAATTCAAATCCTATTGCAACAAAAACAAAAACCCATAGCAAAACAAGAATTTTTGTTCCATTTTTTCTCTTCTTTTTTTCATTCTTTTTCAAAAAAATCGCCCCTTTACTGTATTAAACCACAGTAAAGGAACGACTAAATTAAATAAAAGTTAAGAAAAGATTAAAACTCATTTCATTTCTTTATCCATGAAAACTCTTGAACCGGTTGCTCCGCGCTGACCCTGATACTTTCCGTTGTACGGATTTAATGCTTTATCGTCCATTTTTGCAAAAACAAGTTGTCCTACTCTTCTGCCTGCTTTAAGCTCAATGGCACATCTGTTAGCATTATAAAGCTCAAGTGTGATTTCACCTTTAAAGCCCGGATCAACCCAACCTGCATTCTGAATAAACAATCCCATTCTGCCTAAAGAACTTCTGCCCTCTACAAAAGCGGTTAAGTCATCCGGTAAATCAAAATATTCCATAGTTGTTGCTAAAACAAATTGATTCGGTAACAAAATATATGTATCACTTGTTATGGTTTTATACTTAATTTCATTTTCGAGGTTTATTATACCTGTTGATGTATCTTCAACTATACTGAAAGTATTGCCTAAACGAATATCAATACTTGCGGGTTGAATTTGCTCTTTTTCAATAGGCTCAACAACAAGTTTCTTTTCTTCAAGCATTTTCATTAATGTTTTATCTGAAAGTATCATAACAAGCTCCTTATATTTCCTTTAAAATTTTCCAATAGCCAGAGCGACTACTACCCTCACGGACAATATAACCGTTTTTTCTTAATTCTTCAACAATTCGTTTAACTGTTCGTTCAGATTTATTTATTTTTTCCGCAATCTGTTTTTGTGTTGTTTTAGAATTCTCTTTTAACAACCTAAAAACAACAATTTGATCTATGGTGACATTTATGGTGCCATCTATGGTGACATTTTGGCACTTTGAAACGGATTTTATATGCAAATATCTGTTTTTTAATTCATTATTTTCGCCTAAAAGCAAATTTTTTAAGAAAAGCTCAAGAAATTCAGTTGTTTCGTGAACATCTTTTTTAAGATTGGTATAATTAGCTCTTACTAATGAATTTCTGAAATACCAAGCATTTTCAGCAAAAATATCATTTGTAACATCAAAGCCTAAAGTTCTAAGATATTTTATAAAAAATACCGCTGTAGTTCTTGTATTTCCCTCACCGAAAGCGTGTATCTGCCAAAGGCGAGAAATAAACACTGCTAAATGCTTTATTGTTTCATCAATTGAAAGTCCTTTATATGAAAATTCCTTTTCAACAGAAAAATCATAATCAAGAGTTGCCCTTAAATCCAAAGCACCACCATACATAACAGTATCACCATCAAGCACCCATTCGGCCTTGGTAATATTGTAATCTCTTATTTTCCTTGCATGCTTATACACACCATCAAACAATCGTTTATGAATTGAAATATATTGAGCCGGTGAAAAAACGAAAGAATTTTCGGAAAGAATTTGAGCAATACGGACAGAAACCTTATCCGCCTCTTCTGTTCTGTTATTTCCTATATGCTTTACATTTTCTTTATAGTAACTGTGAATAAGCTGATTTGCTTCTTCAAAGGTAATATCACCTTCAATGTTTTTCTTTGCAGTATCAATAAGGTAATCGCTTGTTTCAAGACCATCAACTGCCTGGAGTCCTATTGCAGTGTGCCAAGCGTAGCCTTTTTCTTTTTTTTTGAGGCTCTTTTTCTCTTAAATACTCTTCAAAAATTCCCTGCACACCTAAAACTCCTTTCAATAAATTTTATAAATTAATTATACTACAAAACCATCAATAAATCCATATATATAATAAAAAAATCGCCTGCACCATTAAAAACGGTACAGGCGATAATTCATATTTTAATATACCTTACGCTCAGTGTATCCTGTATGAAGAATATCATGAGCCTTGTGGCTGCCGGGTTCACCGAAGAACTCGTCATAAATTGCTTTTATGTCGGGGTTCTGATGAGATTTTCTTACAGGAAGATTTTCATCATCATTGTAAAGACCTGCTGCACGAAGAGCTCTAACATCTTCGAAGTTACGAACTGATGCGGGAACGATGGGCTGACCACCGCCGTTTACGCAACCACCGGGACAAGCCATGATTTCGATGAAATCATATTTCTTTTCGCCGGATTTAACCATTTCGAGAACTTTCTTTGCATTTGCAAGACCTGAAGCAACTGCAACATTAACTGTTACACCGTCAAGGTCATAGGAGGCTTCCTTAACACCTTCAACGCCACGAACTGCCTTGAATGTTGCAAGGTCAGTAAGCTCTTTACCTGTAACAACCTCGTAAGCTGTACGAAGAGCAGCTTCCATAACACCACCGGTTGCACCGAAGATTGTACCCGCACCTGAACCAAGTCCGAAGGGTGCGTCAAACTCTGCATCGGGGATTGCTCTGAAGTTGATACCTGCTTTTCTTATCATTCTTGCAAGCTCTCTTACTGTAATTGATGCATCAATATCAGCAAGACCTTTAACTGCACTGTAATCAGTTCTTTCTGCTTCAAATTTCTTAGCAGTACAGGGCATTACAGAAACGACAAAGATATCTTTGGGGTCAATACCCATTTTTTCTGCATAGAATGTTTTTGCTACAGAACCGAACATACCCTGAGGTGATTTACAAGAAGAAAGGTTAGGAATGAAATCGGGATGATAGTGTTCGCAATATTTAACCCAACCGGGTGAGCAAGATGTGATAAGAGGAAGGTTTTTACCTTCTTTGAATCTTGCAAGGAACTCTGTTGCTTCTTCCATAATTGTAAGGTCAGCAGCAAAGTTTGTATCAAATACACCATCAAAGCCGAGCATTTTAAGAGCAGAAACCATTTTGCCTGTAACAACAGAACCCATTTCGTAACCAAACTCTTCACCAAGACCAACACGAACTGCAGGAGCAGTCTGAACAACAACGTGTTTTGCAGGGTCATTAAGAGCATCGAATACTTTCTGAGTATCGTCTCTTTCAGCAAGAGCACCTGTGGGACAAGCTGTGATACACTGACCGCAGGAGATACAAGCAACGTCACCGAGGTTGTATTCAAAAGCGGAACCGATATGCGTATCGAAACCACGAGCATTTGCACCGATAACGGAGATGCCCTGAATTTTATCACAAACTGCTACACAACGACGGCAAAGAATACATTTTTCATTGTCGCGATACATATGTGAAGCACTTGCATCAATAGCGTAGTTAACAACGTCACCTGCGAAAGCGTTTTCATCAGCAATACCATATTCATGGCAAAGCTTCTGCAATTCGCAGCTACCGCTTCTTACACAAGAAAGGCACTCTTTCTTATGAGTTGAGAGGATAAGCTCAAGAGGTCTCTTTCTTCCCGCGGTAACCTTGGGAGTGTTGGAGAAAATTTCCATACCCTCGTTAACGGGGAATACGCAAGCTGCAACAAGGCTTCTTGCGCCTTTAACTTCAACAACGCAAATACGGCAAGCACCGATAGCGTTGATTTCTTTAAGATAGCAAAGAGTAGGAATTTCGATACCTACTGAATGAGCAGCTTCAAGAATCGTAGAACCGGCAGGAACCTGATAATCAAAGCCGTTAATTTTAATATTTACTGCATTTTCCATTATTAGTTCCTCCTTATTTATTTACTGCTTTAAATTTACAGTTACCGATACATACGCCACATTTTACGCACTTATCGGTATCAATTGAGAATGATGCCAATTTGTGGCCGGGAGCGATGTAATCAGTTCTTGTAATAGCGTCAACGGGACAGTTCTTTGCACAGATACCGCAACCGATACATTTATCTTTATCAATAGAGAATGTAACAAGATCTTTACAAGCACCTGCAGGACATTTCTTGTCAACAACGTGAGCAATATATTCATCTTTAAAGAACTGATATGTTGAAAGAACAGGGTTGGGAGCTGTTTGACCAAGACCGCAAAGAGAGTTTTCTTTGATGTAGTGGCAAAGCTTTTCCATTCTGTCAAGGTCTTCCATTGTACCTTTACCGCTTGTGATTTTTTCAAGAATTTCAAGAAGTCTTCTTGTACCAACACGGCAGGGAGTACATTTACCGCAAGACTCGTCAACAGTAAATTTAAGGAAGAATTTAGCAATATCAACCATACAGTCGTCTTCATCCATAACGATAAGACCACCTGAACCCATCATTGCACCTTTAGCAACAAGGTTGTCATAGTCGATTTCGATGTCAAGAAGACTTGCAGGAAGACAACCGCCGGAGGGACCACCGGACTGAGCTGCTTTGAATTTCTTTCCGTTAGGAATACCGCCACCGATATCTTCAACAATTTCACGCAGAGTTGTACCCATGGGAACTTCAACGAGACCTGTATTGTTGATTTTACCACCGAGAGCGAAAACTTTTGTACCCTTACTGGTTTCAGTACCCATTGTGTTGAAGAATTCAGCACCATGGAGAATAATCTGAGGAATGTTTGCAAAGGTTTCAACGTTGTTTTCTGTTGTGGGTTTGCCGAAAAGGCCCTTAACTGCCGGATAGGGAGGACGAAGTCGGAGGCCAAGCGGTCTTAGGAAGACAATAGTAGGCCTCAACTTCATGGG
>JAZUSD010000073.1:0-78189 GCA_045606545.1 Acutalibacteraceae bacterium
ATCCTTGTATTCTTTACTGTATGCATCAAAAGCCGCGTCCACAGCTTCTTTAAGCGTTGCAAGACCGTGAGTTACCTCAACAACGTTCGCACCGAGTATCTTCATACGCGCAACGTTGGGAGCTTGCTTCTTTATATCAACACTTCCCATATATATATCGCACTCAAGTCCGAAATACGCTGCAGCCGTAGCAAGTGCAACGCCGTGCTGACCTGCACCAGTTTCGGCAATAACCTTTTTCTTACCCATATATTTTGCAAGAAGAGCTTCACCCATACAGTGATTTAACTTATGTGCACCTGAATGATTTAAGTCCTCTCGTTTTGCATAAAGCTGAACTCTGCCTATGCTATTTGAAAGTCTTTCAAGGTGTGTAATAGGTGTAGGTCTGCCCTGAAACTCTTTTCTTATTCTGCGAAGCTCTGCAATAAACTTTCTTGACTGACAAATGTCATAATATGCTTCGGTAATTTCCTGCATAGGAGCTTTTAATTTATCATCAATAAAAACTCCGCCGTATTTACCGAAATAACCCTCTTTTGTAGGGTAATCCTTATAATAGGTATCAAAATCAATGTTGTTGAAAATCATAATAATTTCTCCTTTTCTTTTTCTTTGGAGCAATATAATAACCTGCCCCATAAACTATGGGACAGGTTTAATAATCCTGCGGTACCACCCAAATTCGTGTAAAAAACACGCACTCAACTGTGTACTGACATACACATAGCACTGTAACGGTTGCTTGCCGTCTCCCCTACTTAATTCAGTTCGCCCTCAGAAGTCCATTCAATGAAAATTCCCCTATCGGCATCCCACCACCGCCGACTCTCTTTAAGGTTCTGTAACCATTTACTACTCTTCGTCACAGGTTTATTTTATGTGTTAGAGTTTACCATTTAGTATTTAAAATGTCAACTATTTTTTTGAATTACCAGATATTAGTGGTATTTCGGTAAGAAATCGCCATGAGCGTCAATAAGGTCATCAACCATATTTTTAATATCGTCGATGCTCAATTCACTTGCTGTATGGGGGTCAAGCATTGCAGCCTGATAGATATGCTCAAGCTTTCTTGTTCTTGCTGCTTCAATTGTAAGAAGCTGAACATTGATATTTGTCATATTCATTGCTGCACACTGAACAGGAAGAGCACCAACGTATGTTCCGTGAACACCTTTACCGTCAACAAGGCACGGAACCTCAACACAAGCTTCTGCAGGAAGGTTTGTGATAAACCCTCTGTTAAGAACGTTACCGCCAATTTTATAAGGTGTGTTTGTTGCAACGGATTCCATAATATGAGAAGCGTATTCATTGGAACGTTTATGCTCTTTAACACCCTTTTCGAGCATCTCTGCATATTCCTTTTTCCAACCTGCAATCTGATTTACGCAACGGCGCGGATATTCATCAAGAGGAATATTATATTTTTCAATAAGCTCAGGGTATTTGCTCTTTATGTAGAACATATTGTACTCCGCATTATGCTCGCTTGATTCTGTGCAGTAATAACCGAAATGCTTGATATATTCAAGTCTTACCTTGTTATCAAAGTCAGGGTCATCAATTTTAGCCTGAATTCTGCTCTTAATTTCAGGATAAAGGTCGTTGCCGTCTTTATCTGCAATTTCAAGAAGCCAACCCATATGGTTAATACCTGCAATAAGCTCTCTTCTGCCCTCTAACTTATCCTGCATACCTAACTGATTTAACAAATCAAGTGAGCAGGTCTGAACGCTGTGGCAAAGACCAACAGTATTAACACCTGTATATCTCTGCATATAGCCTGAAAGCATTGCCATTGGGTTTGTATAGTTAAGGAAAAGTGCATCAGGGCAAACCTCTTCCATATCCTTTGCAAAATCATCCATAACAGGAATAGTACGGAGCGCACGCATAATACCACCGATACCGAGAGTATCTGCAATTGTCTGACGAAGACCATATTTCTTTGGCACTTCAAAGTCAATTATTGTGCAAGGGTCATAAAGGCCAACCTGAATTGCATTAACAACAAAGTTTGCGCCACGAAGCGCATCCTTACGGTTTTCAACCCCAAGGTAACATTCAACCTTACCATAGCCACCCATTGTTTTCTGCATTGCTTCAATAATTGTTTTGCTTTCGTTAAGGCGTTCGCCATCAATATCATAAAGAGCGAATACGCTGTCACGAAGAACCTCGGAGCACATACAGTCACCAATAACATTTCTTGCAAAAACTGTACTGCCTGCACCCATAAATGTAATTTTCATATTATAACCCCTCTTTCAAAGGTATTTTAGCTTCAAATAACAAATCCACCGTTGACGGAAAGCACTTGTCCTGTTACAAACTTTGCTTTATCACTTACAAGGAAACTGACTGCTTCAGCAATATCATCGGGTGTACCCAAAGTATTTAAAGGTGTTTCTTCTTTTAAAAGCTCTTTATCGTTTTCGGAAAAAGAGTTCATCATATCAGTTAAAACAACACCGGGAGAAACTGCATTAACACGAACTCCCGAAAGACCAACCTCTTTTGCAAGGGCTTTAGTCATACCAATAAGCCCCGCTTTTGCGGTTGAATAATGAACCTCCATAGACGCTCCAACCTCGCCCCACATTGAAGCGATATTTATGATAACTCCATTTTTCTCATTAATCATATTTTTAAGAGCTTCCCTTGAGCAATAAAATGCACTTGAAAGATTAGTGTTAATCATTCTCTGCCACATTTCATCGGTAATATCGGTAAAAAGCACCTGTTCAGCAACACCTGCATTATTAACAAGCACATTAACATTTCCCAGCTTTTGAGAAACCTCCGAAAACATAGCTTTAACAGCAGATGAATCGGAAACATCACACTTGAAAATTTCAACATCAGTAATTGCAGAAAGCTCTTTCTTTAAAGCCAATGCTTCTTTTTCCGAATTATTATAATTTATGGCAATTTTAAATCCGTCTTTTGCAAGAGCACGGCAAATTGCCTTACCTATTCCTCTTGCGCCCCCTGTTATAAGGGCAACACTCTTATTACTCATAATTATTAATGATTGTGATTAGGGTCTGTGCAAGCTGTAGTTGAGGTGTTATCAGTTGAATTTACAGTTGTGGGAATTTCTTCCGTATAATCTGCAGGAGGAACAAATAAGCCTTCGGAAACATCTGTTGAAATTACATCATAATAAAGAATGGAACCATCTTTTGATTCTGTCATAACAAGTGTTTTACCATTGAAAAAGTCACGTGTTCCGTCATCATATTCAACAACTTTATATTTCACACCATACATTTTTTCTGTATAAGTATCAACTTCTTTTTTACTTGCATAAAGATTAAACGCATCTCCGGAGAGAAGCTCATCAAATTCGCCTGTATCAGCTTCCTCCTGAACTAAATCTTTAGAAATTTTAGCATAAGTTTTGGTTTCTGGAGAAACAAGATAAACATATTTTGAACCCATAATCAAGCAAATTTCCTGATTTTCATAAACGCTTCTGAAAGTAAAGCGACTGCCATCTCTTGCCATTTTATAAGGATATGTTATTCCGTCTGCGGTAACAACCCTGCCTTCAATAAGATATTTGCTTGAATTAAGAACTGCAAAATCATCCTGAACCTCTACATTATCCTTTGCAGGTGCAGTTGTAACTCTATCAGACGCAGGTTCTTTGGAAATTTCTGTTTCTTTTTTTGTTCCGCTTTCTGTTTCTTTCTTTGTTTCTTTTTCATCATCTTTACCATTGAAAAAGTCCTTACCCTGCTGAACCTCTTCAGGTGAAAGTGTAATTTTTTCAGTTTCAACTACTTTGCCTTTGTTATTAGTAACTTCAACTATTGTAACAACAGGAACAGGCTCTGTGGTAATATAATGAACAACTGTTTCAATCTGGGTGCTACCCTCTTCATCAGTTACAACAACTGACTCTACTGAAGTTTCAGTGTTATTTTCTTCACCATTTAAACTAATTTCAAATTCGCAACCGCTGAAAGCAATTAAAATAACTACCAACAAGGCAATAATGGTTATAATTGGGGTTTTATTCATAAATTCCTCCGAAAACATATTAAAATATATACCTAATACTATCACAAGTTTTTTTCAAAAACAAGAATATCATAAAGAACACAAACATTGTTTACAATTTCTTTATTTTTTAGGAGTGGTTTTATTGTTTTGTTTATCTTTTTCTACAAGTCCGCGAAGATATTCAAAAGTATGTTCTTCGCCATAATCTTTTAACATAACAAGAAGAGATTCAAGCAAATCCGAGGTTTTGGGATGAATAACTCTTCTGTGCTTTGCTTTCATAAAATAATCAAGCGGTGAATCATTTGTGTATTTATCGCCATTATATATTTTTCCTGCGGCAACTCTGTCACAAAACATTTCTGCAACATAATTTATCGGCATTTCAACAGGTTCAACAAGCTTTGAAACAGGATTATAATCTCTCCAATACTCAAAATGATGCTTGTTTCTGCCTTTATGGTGTATCCAGGCAAGAGAATAGCCGTTTTCAGCTCGTTCGCCCTCATTGGGACTGCGTTGACCCGTATAATATTTTATACCGGGAACAAACTCTGTAGGAGAATATTTGGATAAATCGTGCCTTAGCCCTTGCCATAAAATGCCCGCTTTTTTACAATGCTTTATAACAAGATGGCGATGTTTGGTTATAGTTACAAAATGCCCTATAAGCTTTTTCATAAAACACCTGAAAAGTTAAATTTATTTACTGAGTCTATATACATAAAGATGCTCGCAAGCAACATCCTCAGGAGCACAGATATCTGTTCTTAAAGCCAGCTTTCCGTCTTTATTCTCTGCTGTTACTTTACCCTCTGAACCGAGAAGAGAAATCTTATAATTTCCATCGAAATCAATTTCTGCGAAAACAGTTTCTTTTGATGGGAATTTTTCTGTTATTGCATAGATGTTGCCATCTCTTTGAGTATAGTAAACGCCTTCTGCACTCTTTTTTGAATAAACTTCGCTTTCGTAAATTGCTTCACCGTTTACTTCAAGCCATTTACCCATACCGAGAAGACGCTCTTCCATAAGCGGAGGAATTGTACCATCACCATCGGGACCAATATTAAGAAGGAAGTTACCACCCTTTGAAACAAGGTCGCAAAGAGTTTGGAGAAGTTCTTTTACTGAAAGATAGTTCTCGCAACCCTCTTCTTTATTAATACCGAATGAACGACCAATACCGCGACATTCTTCAAAGGGTCTGTCAAGCTCAACATCTTCAATTCGTCTTTCAGTGCCGAGATAAACATCAATAATACCATATTCAGTTGTAAAGTTACCGCCTTTTCTGCCACGGGTTTCTTTACCCCAACGGTCATTAGGAACGATAAAATCTTTAACAGAGGATTCGTTATAAAGCCACTGCAAAAACTCGGTTGAATGCCAGACTGAGCTTTCATGCTCCCATTCACCATCTGTGAAAAGAGTTGCAGGTTGGTATTTTTCAACAAGCTCTTTAAGCATTGGATGAAGGTGCTCTAATGCATATTTTTCAGGGTCTTCAAGGTAGTAGGGATGCCACCATTCATAAACAGAATGATAAACACCGAAACGAACACCTGTGCCCTCCATTGCATTTTTAAGTTCCATAAGGAAGTCACGCTTAGGCGCACACTCAACGGAGTTAAGTCCGGGAGCATATTCTGTTTCATAAAGGCAATAGCCATCGTGGTGCTTTGAAACAAAGTTTATGTATTTTGCGCCAGAACGCTTGAAAAGGTCAGCCCATTTATTTGCGTCAAAACGGTGACCTGTAAATTCGTCCTTAAAATCATAATAAGGTCTTGAGTTATAATGCTCTTTATGGAAAGCTTTATATTTCGCCTGTGCCTCGGTTTCAGGTTTTTCCATATTACAAGCATAACCGTACCATTCTGCATAGTCTTTAATGGGTGCATAAGCAGGGATACTGTAAAGTCCCCAATGAATAAAAATACCGAATTTTGCTTTACCAAACCATTCGGGTACTTTTCTTGAATTCAATGATTCCCAATCATTTTCAAACATAAATTTTACCTCTTTTCATATATCTCAATACCGAAATGAACAGTTGTTTCAAGACTTTCAAGAGAAAGCAACTTTTCTGCATCTTCCCTGCCGGTTTTATAATAATACGGAGTCATTTTAAAAAGATTTTCAATATCTTCTTTTTCGGTTAAATAAATTTTATATTTGATTTCTTTTTGAGAAACCAGACTGAACAGCTCATCATTTCTCTTTTCGGGTTTATTCTTATACGGCTCTTTATAAAGAGCACATTTCAGCTCCCACAAATGCTCTTCCAAAGGTATTGCTTTAATGAGTTTTCCGTCACTCTTTAACACTCTGCAAAACTCTTCATATGCCGATGGTGCAAAAACACTTAAAACGCAATCTGCAGAGCTTTCTGCAAAGGGCAAGGAAAATGCACTCGCTACTGCAAAACTACTGTTTTTCACGCTTTTAGCGGCATATTTCAAGGCATCCTTTGAAATATCTATACCAAAAATTTCAAAATTATTAACCCTGGCAATTTCAGAAGTATAGTAACCCTCACCACAACCAACATCAATGATTGTTGAGCTTTCGGGCAAAGCATCCTTCAAAGTTCCACAAAGAGTTTTTCGGAGTTCATTATAAAAGCCTTTTTCAAGAAACTCACGCCTTGCTTTAACCATTAATTTATCGTCACCGTGGCGTTTTAACGAAGATTGTTGAGACATCAAAAGATTAACATAGCCATCTTTTGAAAGGTCAAAACAATGGTTATTCGGGCATTTATAGGTTCTTTCAAAAAGCGAAATTTCATTTTTACAAACAGGACAAATAAATTTCGACATAATCTTAAATAATCACAAATAGGCTACCAAGCGGTAGCCTAAAATCATTTTTCTTCTATTAATAATTTTTTTAGTTCACTCATAAATGTGTTTATATCTTTGAACTGACGATAAACAGATGCAAAGCGAACATAAGCAACCTCATCAATATCTTTGAGCTTATCCATAACAAGCTCACCGATTCTCACAGAGGTAACCTCCCTATCGAGAGAATTCTGAATTTCTGCTTCAATTTCATCAATGGCTTTTTCAATAACGTCAACTGAAACAGGACGTTTTTCACAAGCACGCATCATACCGTTGAAGAGCTTATCGCGGTCAAACACTTCGCGGGATTTACCATCCTTCTTAACAACAACGATTGGCACACTTTCAATAATTTCATAGGTAGTAAAACGCTTTGCGCAGCTCATACACTCTCTGCGGCGACGAATTTTCTCGCCCTCGTCAGTAGGACGGGAGTCAATTACCTTACTTTCTTCGAAACCACAAAAGGGACATTTCATACTGTCAGCCTCCGTCAATAGAATTAAGTGTAATAATTATACCAAGTATTGTGTTACAATTCAATAGTTTTTCAATATTTTGTATAGCAAAATATATGTTACCGACCTACATTTTCCATTGAATAAATACCATTTTTATTATAGTATTATTCAGGTGATTATGTTGACTAAAATTAAGAATTTCTATAATGCATTAGGGCGAAAATCCCGAATTGTTATAAAATGCACTCTGGCACTTGCTTTGCCCTTGTTATTTATAAGTATATTTTCAAGCTTCGCCAATTTCACACCGTTTCATTATGAGCTTTTAATAATTTCTGATGACCTTTCTGCAACAGCAAGAGCAATTCTTTCAACAGGGCTGATAGGTGCATTTATATTAAATTATTTAGAAAAAACGGAGTGAGGGGTTACACAATCTGCAAGAGTTTCATCGTAACAAAAAGAGAGTGCATAGCGTTTAACATACTTATAATATTTTGAGAATACAAGTTCTATATCTTCCATACCATCTCCCCTTTCAATTTTTTGAACGTTCGCTTATTAGACGTGTGAGGTTTGGGTTTCGTTACAAGTATAATCAACAAAAACTTTTCCGTTTGCCCGAAATGGCAACTTCATTGTGTCGAAAGGCACACTTCATTGGCAAAGCCACTTCATTTGCCGCAAGGCAACTTCATTCATTTATGTCCGCAAACGGATAATGAAGTTTACTGCAATCAGTAAAATGAAGTACTCGCTCGGCTCGTAATGAAGTTATGTCCTTCGGACATAAATGAAAAATCGACAAGCTATTGCTTGTCGATTTTTGGTGAGTCATCGGGGATTCGAACCCCGGACACCCTGCTTAAAAGGCAGGTGCTCTGCCTACTGAGCTAATGACTCATATACAAACCCTGTAAACAGGGTTTTTATTATTTAATTAAAGAGAATACAATTACTGCAGCAAGAGAAACAACAAAGAAAACGCCTGCAACAATTTTTGTTATTTTAGAGAGCTTTGCCTCTACTGTTCTGCCTTTATTCTTATCAAAGAATGTATCAGCACCACCGGCAATTGCACCGGAAAGACCCTGCTGTTTGCTCTGCTGGAGCATAACAGTTACGATGATAATTACTGCTGAAATGATAAGAACGGCGCCGACAAGGTAATGATACCATAAAAGCTGATCCATACTAATTTTCCTTTCATTCTGAACTATGTCTCGTTCACAACGCCCGATTATATTACCACATAAGAAATAAAAATGCAAGTGTTTTTTTAACTTTTTTTTAAAAATTTTGCATACTATGTATTTTGCATAAAAAATCGGACAATATATAGTCAGCGAATAAACATTTTGTACGCGTTTGCATCGTTTTTCGGAGTACTTGTGTTAAACATCGTCTTTACGATTTGCTCAAAACGGTTGTTTTTATTCGCTCTCCCCGTTCAAAAGAACGGGGAGTTTTAATTTATTACATTAAAGATAACTGTTCTGCCGTGTCATCTGCGCTCAAGGTTGCACCTGCGGCAGGAAGAGTTTTAGTGCGATAACGATGAGGTTTAGCAAATTCGCCTTCTTTATAAAGCCTTACATCCTGAACCTTATGATACTTTTTAAGTGTCATAACATTTACACCTGCAGTATCTTTTGCCGCTTTGGGTGAAATTGCACCCGTATTAACAAGAAGATGCCTTCCTGCAGTTGAAGAAAGAACAACCTCTGTATCTTCCTCAATATACATAGCCGCAACAATTGGTGATTTGTCAGAATATGCTTTTATAAGTTTCTTACGATTGGTCTTAGTAGCATAGCCTGACATAGTAACCTTTGCAACCTTACCGTTTTCAAAAACAAAGAGCATATATCCTTTATAATCGCTTGTTACAGCCATATAAATAGGCTTCTCATCCTTTTCAAACTCAAGCTTTGAAGGAATGAAATCACCGAGAACACTTGCTTTGGAATCCTCAAAATCCGAAGCCTTAGCTTTATAAACCTGGCATTTATCGGTAAAGAAGAGAAGCTCCGCAGAGTTTTTTGAGTTGATAGCGCAGACCATCTCATCCCCTTCTTTAAGCTTCTGCTCACCACCCATACGAAGTGACAAGGGAGTAATTTTCTTAAAGTAACCATCACGGGTAAAGAAGAGATTTGCTTCATAATCGGGAATTTCTTCAACGAACTCTTCTTCTGTATCGGTATCGTATATAATCTCGCTCTTTCTGTCTCTTCCGTATTTCTCGGAAACCTTTGTAAGCTCATCAACGATAATCTTCTTAACTCTTGCTTTACTGTTAAGAATATCTTCCATATCTTCAATGCTCTTTTTAAGGTCATCAATATCAGAAAGACGTTTGAGAATATACTCTCTGTTCAAATGACGAAGTTTTATTTCCGCAACATATTCCGCCTGGATTTCATCAATTCCAAAGCCAATCATCAAATTGGGAACAACTTCACTTTCTTCTTCTGTTTCGCGAACGATTTTTATTGCCTTATCAATATCAAGGAGAATCTTTTTAAGACCTAAAAGAAGATGGAGCTTATCTTTTGCTTTTGTTAAATCAAAATAAACTCTTCTCTTTACACATTCTGTACGGAATGCAATCCACTCTTCAAGAATTTCCGAAACGCCCATAACTCTCGGCACACCTGCAACAAGAATGTTGAAGTTTGCGCTGAAGGAATCTTCCAAGGATGTAAACTTATAAAGGCGTTTCATAAGCTTATCAGGATCTGTACCACGTTTTAAGTCAATGGTAATCTTAAGACCTGACTTATCTGTTTCGTCTCTGATATCGCTGATTTCTTTAAGAGAGCCCGCTTTAACCTTTTCAATTATTTTTTCAATAATTGCTTCACAAGTAGTTGTTGCAGGAATTTCTGTAATATCAATACAGTTGTTTGATTTATCATAAGAATATCTTGCACGGATTTTAATCGAGCCTCTACCTGTTGAATAAACCTCTTCAAGAGCTGCTCTGTCATAAACAATCAAGCCACCACCGATGAAATCAGGTGCTTTGAGAGTTTCAAAAACATCAAAATCAGGATTTTTAATAAGTCCGATTGTTGTAGCACAAAGCTCTCTGAGGTTGAAAGAGCAGATATTACTTGCCATACCAACTGCAATACCACTGTTCATATTAACAAGAACGCTTGGAAAAGAAACGGGTAAAAGAGTTGGTTCTTTCATTGTACTGTCGTAGTTATCAACAAACTCAACAGTATTTTTATCAATATCACCGAAAAGCTCGGTGCAGATACCTTCAAGCTTTGCTTCTGTGTAACGGGCAGCAGCATAAACCATATTTTTAGAATATGCTTTACCAAAGTTACCTTTACTGTCAATATAAGGATGTAAAAGAGTTTCGTTACCCTTGGAAAGACGAACCATAGTTTCATAGATTGCCGCATCACCATGAGGGTTAAGCTGCATTGTTCTACCAACAATGTTAGCAGATTTAATTCTTCCGCCGTTTATAAGCCCCATTTTATACATAGTATAAAGAAGCTTTCTGTGAGAGGGCTTAAAACCATCAATCTCGGGAATCGCACGAGAGATAATAACGCTCATCGCGTAGGGCATAAAGTTGGTTTCAAGAGTATCGGTAATCTGCTGAGTAACAACCTCGCCTGCACCGATAATATTGGCTTTTACCTCTTCAGTTTTTGCTGTTTCCTGAACTTCTTTTTTCTTTCTTGCCATTATTATCCCCCCTTACGAAATATCTGCAAGGTCAAGATAAAGATGACCGTTTTCTGCAATAAATTCTTTTCTGTCCTGAAGATTATCGCCTAAAAGAAGTTCAAACTTTTCTGCGATTAATTCTTCAACATCATTTGGTTCAACCTTAATAAGACGGCGTGTTTGCGGATTCATAGTTGTGAGCCACATCATATCCGCATCGTTTTCACCAAGACCCTTTGAACGCTGAATGGTATATTTTGCATCACCGATTTCTTCAAGAGCCATTAATTTTTCTTTTTCTGTATATGCAAACCAAGTCTGTCCTTTTGAAGTAATTTCATAAAGTGGTGACTCTGCAATAAATACCTTACCCTCTTTTAAAAGAGTGGGCATAAGCCTGTAAATCATTGTGAGAATAAGTGTTCTGATATGGAATCCGTCCACATCTGCGTCGGTACAGATAATAATCTTACTCCAACGAAGATTATCAAGATTAAACAAAGAAAGCTCTTTATTTGATTTACTTGAAACCTCAACACCGCAACCGAGAACTTTAATAAGGTCAATTATGATATCACTTTTAAAAATACGATTATAATCGAATTTCAAGCAGTTGAGAATTTTACCTCTTACGGGAATAACCGCCTGAAAAGCAGAATCGCGAGCCTGCTTACAAGCACCGAGAGCTGAATCACCCTCAACTATGAAAATTTCTCTTTCGTTTTTATCTTTGCTACGGCAGTCAACGAATTTTTCAACTCTGCTTGTCATATCATTAGATGAGGTCAGAGTCTTTTTAAGGTTGAGCCTTGTGCTTTCAGCTTTAACGCGGGAGCGCATATTAATAAGCACTTGTTCACAAAGCTTATCTGCATCAAGCTTATTTTCAATAAAATATATTTCAAGCTGATGTTTTATAAATTCAGTTAACGCTTCCTGAATAAATTTATTGGTTATAGCTTTCTTTGTCTGGTTCTCATAAGAAGTCTGAGTTGAGAAAGATGAAATTACAAGCACCAGGCAATCTTCAACATCCTGAAAGCTGATTTTAGGGTCGCTTTTTGTGTATTTGCTGTTCTGTTTTAAATAAGCATCAATCTGTGAAACGAAAGCACTTCTTGCGGCTTTTTCAGGAGCACCGCCATGCTCAAGAAAGCTTGAGTTATGGTAATACTCCTTCATTTGCTTTTTATTGGAGAAGCAAAGAGCGATATTGATTTTAACTTTATACTCAGGTTTATCTTCTCTATCGCGACCTTTACGTTCTGTTTGCCAGAACTGAACTGTTGTAAGACCATCATCACCAACAAATTCGTTTACATAGTCAACAATACCATTATCATAAACATATTCGAAGGTTTCAAACTTTGTTTCGGTGAGCTGATTTTTAAGAATAAACTTTATACCCGGGTTAACAACAGATTGCCTTTTAAGAATTTCCTGAAAATATTCAAGAGGAATTGCAATATCTGTGAAAACCTTTAAATCAGGACGCCATTTAATTCTTGTACCTGTGTCCTTTTTATCGTAAGGCGTTTTCTTCATTTCACCATTGATTTTTCCAGCCTTGAACTGAAGCTCGTAGCAGAAACCACCGGAATGAACCTCTGCCTCCATATATTCGGAAGCATACTGAGTTGCACAAAGACCGAGGCCATTTAAACCAAGAGAATATTCATAGCTACCACCATCGTTGGTATCATATTTACCACCTGCATACAAATCGCAGAAAACAAGCTCCCAGTTATAACATTTTTCACGATTGTTATAGTCAACGGGAATACCACGACCAAAGTCCTGAACCTCAACGGAATGGTCAAGAAAACGGGTAACCACAATTTTCTTACCGTAACCCTCACGAGCTTCGTCAATGGAGTTGGAAATAATTTCAAAAACGGAGTGCTCGCAACCATCGAGACCATCCGAACCGAAAATAACCGCAGGACGTTTACGGACTCTGTCAGCACCCTTTAATTTTTTAATACTTTCGTTACCGTATTCTTTTGGTGACTGTGTTGATTTAGCCATCTATATACCTAACCTTTCAAATTTCCGATATACCTAAAAAATACAATTTTTGGGGATTTTACCCTATATATTATACAATATCTTGTGATTTAGTCAAGATTTTTCTTTCTCATAAAATTGCAAAGGGAGTTTATTGGGACAATGATGAATTATCTTTTACCCGTTATGGTTGTTTTTTCTTTATTCTGCGCAATTGCAACAGGAAAAATCACTGAACTTTCGGGTGCGGTTGTCACAGGCGGAACCGATGCAATTTCCTTAGTAATAAAACTAGCGGGGGTAATCTGCCTTTGGAACGGATTGACCTCAATTGCGCAAAAAAGCGGATTGACCGCTTTAATCTGTAAAATTTTCTCTCCCCTACTGAATTTACTTTTTCCTGAACTTAAAGACAAAAAAGCGAAAGAAGCAATCGCAATGAACATAACTGCAAACTTTTTAGGCTTAGGAAATGCAGCAACACCACTAGGGCTTGAGGCTATGAAAAGATTGCAGAATATAAACCCAACACCTGAAAAAGCAACAAATGAAATGGTGCGCTTTGTTGTAATTAATTCTGCGGCAATTCATTTGGTGCCCACAACAATTGCGCTTTTACGCTCAGAATACGGGAGTAATGCACCAATGGAAATCCTTGTCCCTGCGCTTACAACCTCAATTATTGCTTTAACAATCGGAATACTTGTTACAAATCTTTTAAAAAAGGTGTTTAAATGAACAAGATAACAGATTTTATTTTACCCGTTCTTGTAGTTTTAATTATTCTTCACGGAGCATTTAAAGGCATCAATGTTTTTGACGAATTTATTAAAGGCGCAAAAAGCGGTTTTAACACCATTTCAGATATAACTCCATCCCTTATTGCTCTTTTGCTATGTGTTAATATGCTTCGGGCGTCAGGTGGGCTTGATGTGATTTGTTCTTTGGTTTCACCCATAACAACATTTTTAGGAATACCCAAAGAGATTACACCTCTTGCCATACTTTCTCCCGTTTCAGGTAGCGGTGCGCTGGGAATGTACGAAAGCATTCTGAAAAGCTTTGGTCCCGACAGTTACATAGGACAATGCGCCTCGGTTATTATGGGTTCAACAGAAACAACCTTTTATGCAATAACTCTTTACTACGGTTCAATTAACATTAAAAAAACACGACACACCCTGCCAAGTGCATTGTGTGCCGATTTTACGAGTTTTATTCTATCACCAAGGTTTGTGAAACTGTTTTTAATAAAACATTGAAGAAAAACGAGGGTCGAGATGCATTGAATATGCCTTACCGTTTTCACCAAGAATTATATGGTCTGCAAGGGCGTAACCGATTTTACGAAGAGTTACGCAAACCATTCGGGTTGAGTCAATGTCAAATGCAGAAGGCTCTGCAGAAGATGTAGGATGATTATGCGCCAGAACTGCTATTGAACAATCGCTGTCAACAAGGTTTTTTATAATCAATTTCATATCTATTTCTGAAGAAACCTCATTACCCTCAGAAATAACGGTATAGCGCTTTAAAGCCTTTTTAGCATCAAAGCATAATAAATAAATCTTTTCATTTTTCTCACCCTGAAGAAGAGTTTCAGCAAGTTCTTTTAAATCCTCTGTGTTTTTATACACTCTTTTCTTTGGCGGTTTTGCTTTTGAAATTCTTTTGTATGTTTCGCCCATTGCGGCAATCATAACTGCCGTATTCTCACCAACACCGTCAACTTTCTTAAGTTGTTCTATATCCGCTTTGAAAACCTCTTCAAATGAACCTAAATGATTTATAAGCTTGTGTGCGAGTTCGTTTGTATCGCCTCTGGGGATGGAATAAAATAGCATCAGCTCGAGAAGCTTATGCTCCTCAAGCTGTGAAAATCCATTTTTTATTACATTTGCTTTTACGCGTTTTCTATGTCCCGAATGAATATTTTTCTCTGCCATTTTCAATCACAAAAAAGAGCGTAAATTATAATGCTGCTACCGCATTTTTGAGAGCTTCTGCCATATCGGTCTTCTCCCATTTAACATCAAGGTCAATTCTACCCATATGACCATAAGCAGCGAGAGCTCTGTACTGTGGTTTTCTCAATTCAAGCTTTTCGATAATCGCAGCAGGACGAAGGTCAAAATATTTATTAACCAAATCTTCAAGCTGTGCATCTGAAATCTTACCTGTACCGAAAGTATCAACACGAACAGAAAGAGGACGAGCAACACCAATAGCATAAGCGAGCTGAAGCTCACATTTTTCTGCAAGACCTGCAGCAACAATATTTTTTGCAACATATCTTGCGGCATAGGCAGCACTTCTATCTACTTTAGTTGGGTCTTTACCTGAAAAAGCTCCGCCGCCATGACGGGAATAGCCACCATAAGTATCAACAATAATTTTTCTGCCTGTAAGACCACTGTCACCAACAGGACCACCGATAACAAAGTTGCCTGTAGGGTTTACATAGAATTTTGTGTTTTCATCAAGATATTTTTCGGGAATAATAGGTTTAATAACATTCTCAATAATATCTTTACGAAGAATTTCAATATCAATCGGGTCATGCTGAGAAGAAACAACAACTGCTTCAACTCTTACAGGTTTATCGTTATCGTCATATTCGATTGTTACCTGGCTTTTACCATCGGGACGAAGATAGGAAAGCGTTCCGTTTTTTCTTACTTCCGTAAGACGGCGAGCAAGCTTATGAGCAAGTGAAATAGGAAGGGGCATAAGTTCTTCGGTATCGTTACAAGCAAAACCGAACATCATACCCTGGTCGCCTGCTCCGTGAAGATTATATGTATCTTCCTGACCTTCTTTAAGTTCAAAGGATTTATCAACACCCATTGCAATATCAGCAGACTGCTTGTCAATAGTAGTAAAAACCGCACAGGTGTTACCGTCAAAACCACACTCGTTATTATCAAAACCAATATCACAAACAACCTCGCGAACGATTTCAGGAATATTAACCTGAGCATTGGTTGTAATTTCACCCATAACCATTACCATACCTGTTGTGCAAGTAGTTTCGCAAGCAACACGTGAATATTTATCCTGTTCGAGCATAGCATCAAGAATCGCATCTGAAACCTGATCGCAAACCTTATCGGGATGACCTTCTGTTACAGATTCTGAAGTAAAATATCTTTTAGACATAATAAGCCTCCGCTAAGTAAGATAATAATACATAAATTAACAGAATAATTTTACACTACAAAAGGCTTATTGTCAAGTTATGTCGAGGAGTTTAACAAAAGGTTAACATTAAAAAGTGATTGCCAAAAAAGCAACCACTTTCAATCATTTATCAAGACCTATACTCACCGACAAGGCATCGTTTATCCTTGACATATCTGTTTCGGGCAGATTACCCATTTTTTCTTTAAGACGTTGTTTATCGAGAGTTCTTATTTGCTCAAGCAATACCACAGAATCTTTTGAAAGACCGCAAACCGCTGCATCAACGCTTATATGAGTCGGCAATTTTGTTTTAAACTGCTGACTTGTTATAGCGGCAGCAATAACCGTAGGGCTATATTTATTTCCAATATCATTCTGAACTATAAGTACCGGACGAACTCCCCCTTGCTCCGAACCGACCACGGGGCTAAGGTCAGCGTAATATATATCCCCTCTTTTAATATTCAAGCTATCACTCTCCGAAAAGGCAAATATTGTTACAACAATATTTTTGCCCAACGGTAATAAAAATAATCAACCGAACGGAAATTTCTTGCAATTTCTCGTCCGATAATATTATATACAAGCTCTGTTAAAATGTTAAAAAAGTTGCTACCAACAAAGGTAACAACTTTTTAAATCACGCTACAAATTCAGTTTTTATACCATATTTTACAGCAGCATCGTGACCAACAGAGCCTTCGACGCAGTAAATAACCATATCTTCAGGATGTTCACCGCTGAAAGCGCCGTTTCCTATAACGGCAACACTATCCGGAATTTCAACTTCTTTAAGGCTGGTACAGTTACGGAAACAGTAATCACCGATTTCTTCAGTACCGAATTCAATAGAAAGCTTCTCCAAAGAAACGCAACTGTCAAAAGCAAGGTTTCCGATTCGCGAAGCTGCAGGAAGATTAATGGACTTAAGCTTTCCGCAATTCTGAAAAGCATTATTGCCTACTGTTATCGTAGATGGTGCACCTTTAAATGTAACTGAAGTTAAATTTTTACATCCCTGGAAAGCATTGTTTCCTATACTTGTTACTGTTTCGGGAATAACAACACCTTTAAGACTTTGCTTTTCAAAGCATTTGCTACCAATCCCAGTTACAGTATAACCACTGATTTTTTCAGGGATCCACACAACTGAATCATCACCAAGATACTTGTTGATTGTGGCACTGCCCGTAGCTTTATCTATGGTGTATTTATACTCGGACATCTGAGGCTCATCATCAGCATCTTTTGTAGTGCTTTCAGTAGGCTGAGGTGCTACATTGGTTTCGGAATATACTATGTAAACAATTGTTGTCTGAATAACAGGGGGAGCAGTTGTATCTGTTGTAGTATCGCTGGGATCAGTTGTATCTGTTGCGGTTGCAAGCTCACTTGCCATCTGCTCAAGGTCAACCCACGATTCTGTAACCTCTGTTGTTGATGGAGCTTTTGTAGCCTGCAAAGAATAACCCGGTTTTGTTGTAGTTTCTTTACCGGAATTGCTGTTCTGAACAAGGCTCACCACCAAAACAGTTGCAACAATAAGCAACGCCACGCACAGAGATATAATAATTTTTGTTGTGTTCTTCATATAATAACCTCACAGGGAAGATTTCAATTCGTACTTTGGTATTATACATTATATTTCTGAAAAAGTACATAGCATTTTTTAACTTATATGTTAATTTTTTGTGTTTTTGTCGTTAATTCTCGAATTTTTACACAAAGAGTTCTTGCAATTTTACTGCAAAATAACGATATTACAAAGTTTTGTTGTATTTTTAACGTATATTTGTTAAAATAAATTAAATTTGTAATTAAGTGAGGTTTTATTATGCAAAAATCCTGGTATAAGGAAATGGTGGTATATCAAGTATGGCCACGTTCATTCTGCGACGGTAACGGCGACGGAATCGGCGACCTCGAAGGTATATTCTCAAAGCTTGACTACATAAAAAGTCTTGGAGTAGATGCTATATGGTTTTCACCGCTTTTCAAGTCTCCTAATGCTGACTATGGTTATGATATTGCCGACTATATGGATATCAACCCCGAATACGGTGATATGGACACCTTCAAAAAAGTTCTTGCAGGTTGCCATGAACGCGGAATAAGAGTATTTATGGACCTTGTTGTTAACCACACATCAACTGAGCATATGTGGTTTAAAGAGGCTTGCAAAAGCGTTGATAACCCCTACCATGACTACTACATCTGGCGCAAAGGTAAAGGCAAAAACGGAAAGAAGCCACCTAACAACTGGCTTTCAACCTTTGAG
The DNA here is from genome assembly GCA_045606545.1 of Acutalibacteraceae bacterium. Lineage (GTDB taxonomy): Bacteria > Bacillota > Clostridia > Oscillospirales > Acutalibacteraceae > DTU089. Next base: position 18,495 of record JAZUSD010000073.1, read on the forward strand.
GGCGGTGCCTGGGAATACGTTGAATCTGTTGACGAATACTATCTTCACGTATTTACAAAGGGTCAGCCTGACTTAAATATGGATAACCCAAAGGTACGTCAAGAGGTTAAGAATATTATGAAGTTCTGGCTTGATATGGGTGTTGACGGCTTCCGTGAGGACGTTATTACATATATCTCTAAAAGAGAAGGTCTTCCCAATGCTATTCCGATTCCTGTTGCTGCAGGTATGGAGCATTACAACTGCGGACCTCACCTTTATGAATACCTTAAAGAATTCCACGATGATGTTCTTTCAAAATACGATTGCTTCACTGTTGGTGAAGGTCCCCTTATCACCCCTGAAAAGGTTCTTCGCTTTGTTACAGAAGATGAAACTCAGGTTCTTAAAACAATGTTCAGCTTCGACCACCTTGAAGCAGACTGCTTTATGACCGACTGGATTAAGGTTCCCTTCAGCCTTAAAAAGATGAAAAAGTGTTACCAGAAATGGTACGACGCTATGAATGGCAAGGGGTGGCATACACTTTACCTTGAGAACCATGACCATCCACGTATTGTTGACCGCTATGGTAGCCTTAAATACAGAGAAGCAAGTGCAAAAATGCTTGCAACAATGTGTTACCTTCAAAGAGGTACAATTTTCATTTACCAGGGTCAGGAAATCGGTATGACAAATATCGAACTCAAATCAATTGACGAGTTCAAGGATATGATTACCTTCAACAATCAGATTTTATTCAAAAAGCTTCATATAAGCGATGAGAGATTCATAAAAATGGCAAATGCAGGCTCACGCGAAAACTCACGTACACCTGTTCAATGGAACGATGGTCCTTATGCCGGTTTCTCAACTGTTGAGCCTTGGTTTAACCTCAATCCAAACTACAAGGAAATCAACGTTGCTGCTGCAGAAGCAGACGAAAACTCCATTCTTCACTACTACCGCAAGCTTCTTAAATTCCGTAAGGAAAACGAGGTTGCTATTTACGGTGATTTCAAGCAATATTACAAAAACAGCAAAGAGCTTTTTGTATATGAAAGAAATCTTGACGGTGTTAAGCTTCTTGTTGTTGCTTCATTCACAGAAAAAGCTGTTGATTTTAAAGCACCTGACGGAATTCAGCTTTCAAAGGGCGAGCTTGTTCTTACAAACTACAATGATTCAACACTTAACGGAAACGGCTTCACAACAAAACCCTACGAAACAAGAGTTTATTTGTTTAAATAAGTAATATATGCTCCCATACAAACCTTTTTGATGTTTTGTATGGGAGCATCATTTTTATATACTCAATCGAGAAGTATCAAGTTTTTCATATTTTTCAATAAATGTTTTGAAGAATGCGAGCATTTTTTCTACTCCGCCCTCTTTATTACTTTCGCAATTGAGAACAAGAAGTGGTTCATGAACACTCATTCTTAAAAGCTGCCACCCGTCACCGAGATTTTCGTTGAAATTAACTCTCACGCCCTCGTGATTTACGGGTGCAACTGTTATACCCTCGGTGTTTTCACAAAGATTTTTAAAATCTTCAATAACAGAAACTCCATAATCTCTGAAATCCTGAAGTTTAATCGTAAATCTTACCTCTTTTTCCTCAAGAGGAGTTTCAAGATTTTCAATAAGGCTTTCGATGGACTTACCCTCTTTATTGAGTTTAGCAAGCTCAATGATAATTTTTGTTATAAGATATGCACCATCGTCAAGATAATAGTTTTCTTTAAATGCGGCGTGGCCTGATGTTTCAATAGCAAGAGGTGCGTTTTTCTTTTCTTCGTTTTCAAGGCGGATTGCCTCGTCAATTACATTCTTATAACCTCTCTTAAAGCGATGATGAACACCACCTAAATCCTTTTCAATAAACTTTGCAAGTCCGTCACTTGTTACGGAGTCGGTAACAATAATTCCGCCTTTGTTATCTTTAAGGGCAATATATGAAGCAAGGGCAACAAGCTTGTTTCGGTTGATTTCCTGAGCATTTTTATCAACACAAGCTGCTCTGTCACAGTCGGTATCAAATATAACACCGAAATCCGCACCGTTTTTTTCTACTGCTTCGGCAATAGATTTCATAGCCTCTTTATTTTCGGGGTTAGGAATATGATTAGGAAATCTTCCGTCAGGCTCAAGGTAACGGCTTCCGTTAATATCTGCCCCCAACCTCATAAGCACATTCTCTGCATAGAAAGCCCCAACACCATTACCTGCATCAACAACAATTTTAAGGTCCTGCAGGGGTCTGTCATAGTTCTCGGCATTAACACCTTTTTTAATCATATCCTGCAAATCAGCGCAATACTTTTTCATATTGTCAAGCTTTTCAATATTAAGCTTGACCTCTTTTATTTCATAAGGATTTTCCTGTGCAAAGCTGAGAATTTCTTTAATATCGTTACCTGAAAATCCGCCCTCTTCAGTAAAGAATTTTAGACCATTCATTTCCATCGGCAGATGACTGGCGGTAATTTCCACCGCCGCATCAACACCGAAATTAATAATGGACATAAACATTGAAGGTGTTGAAGAAAGTCCGCAGTCATAAACCTTAACACCTAAAGAAGCGAGAGTTCTTGTTACCGTTCTTGAAATATGCTCCGAAGAAACGCGGGAGTCATAGCCAACTGTAACAATCAGATTTTCTTTACCCAGTTTATTTTTCAAAAAACGGGCAAATGATGCGGTTATGCTCATTAAACGAGCATCTGTTAAATCAATTGCTTTGCCGTCTTTTTCAACAGCAGTGCCTCTTATATCTGTTCCGCTTTTTAAATACATCAAATTATCCATTATATTCTCTCCTGATTACATAATATGCTCTTTGGGTATCTTCCTTTGGTTGACCGCAACTGAATTCTGCATAGCGTTTAACAAGCTTAAAGCCTGCATCTTCAACCGCATCTTTTATTTCTTCATCGCTAAAGGCAATTTCTTTGAAATTCTCAGTAAATCTATCGTAACTACCCTCTTCATTCTTAACGAAGAAATCAAGATTGATTCCAACAGTTACACCATCCGGGTAAAGACTGTTCTGCCAAATGCAATAAACATTTTTTTCATCATAGATAAAAGTATTATTTCCCAAAATTTCTTGGTGCTTATATATAGTATTAACATCAAAAATCATTATTCCGCCGTCATCAATAAAATTTTTGAGAACCTGAAAGGTTTTTCGCATTTCATCGACAGAGGCAAGGTGATTGATGCTATCAAGGGAGCAAACAATTGCTCTTACAGTTCCGTAAAGGTCTGTTTCCTGCATTTTCTGGCAAAGAAAAAGTATATTCTCGCCTGCTTCCATTGCCTTTTCACGAGCTTCCATAAGCATATCGGGAGAGGCATCTGTTCCGATTACTTCAAACCCCATTTTTGAAAATTCAACAGAGAGAGAACCCGTTCCGCAGGCAAGGTCAAGAAGAAGGTCCTCTTTTATATTGAAATCTGCGAGAATGCTCGCTATATATTCTGCTCGTTTTTTATAATCTACATTCTGAGTTAATTCATCATAAACAGAAGCAAAGCTTGAATAGGACACTTAATCACCTCATATCTTTTCTATTTTAACACAATTACAATAATATGTAAATAATGCCAATTATGTTGAATTGTTTAAAAAGTGATACTTAAATTTATAAGTATTGCACACTTTAAAAGATGTTAAATATATGTTAATATGAAAGTAATAATGGAAATAGGAGGAAACCCTATGAAAAAGATATTTGCTTCACTTCTTGCGATTATTATAATCGTCAGTGGTGTTCTTCCCTGCTTTGCAGCTGATGATAGCTGCACCTGCGGTCAAACACCAATAATTTATGTTGCGGCTCTTGGTAGCGGTTCTGTTTACCTTGATGAAGGAACAGAAAATCAAAAACAACTTTTCCGCCCTGATGTTGGTGAAATGCTGGGAGAATTCACACCTATTATACCTGCTGCAGTTGACCTTATTAACACAAAGAATTACGATGCCTTCGGAGATGTTCTCATTCCTTGCGTTAACAAAGCATTCGGTATGCTTGCTATGGATGAAAACGGCAACTCACAACCCAGAGTTACAACTGAAGAATTCCATCCCGACACTGCTGACCACGGCATTGATTACAGCTATTATTTCGGCTATGATTTCCGCGTTGACCCCATTGAAAACGCCAAACTTCTTCACCAATATATTCAAGAGGTTAAGGAAATAACAGGTCACGATACAGTGCGCTGCAGAGCTTCAAGTATGGGTGGAGTTACCTTTATGGCATACTTAAGGCTATACGGCTCAAAAGACATTGAAACTATTATCTTCCAGAACTGCCCATTGCAAGGTACTGCAGTTGCGGGTGAGCTTTATAACGGTCTTGTTCATATTGATAAAGATGCTCTTCTTAGATATGCAGAATGTGCACTTCCTTCAATGGACAGCGATTTCTTTGGTGCATTCCTTTATATGCTCCTTGAAATGCTTGATGCAGGCGGTGTTTTAAGCGGTCTTGTTGGTGTTGCAGATAACCTTGTTGTTAACCTTAAGGACAGAGTTTTTGATGAAGCTCTTATTCCTATTTTCGGAACAATGCCCGGTATCTGGAGTTTCGTTCCACACGAATATTACGAAACTGCAAAAGAATTTATGGGCATTAACGATGGTGAACATCAGGTACTTATCGACAGACTTGATTATTACCACTATGAAGTTCAGCAGAGTGCAGAAGAACTTCTCAATCAGGCAAAAGCAGACGGAACAAACGTATATATTGTTGCAGGCTATAATATGCAGAGAACACCTCTTGTTACTGCATATCTAAACACATCAGATGGTACTGTTGATACAAAATATGCTTCTCTTGGTGCTACTTGCGCAGATATCGGCGAACAGCTTCCCGAAGATTACAAACAAGCTGAGCACAAAGATACCTGGTACATTTCTCCCGATAGAATGATTGATGCTTCAACCTGTATTCTTCCTGAAAACACTTGGTTTATTAAAGATATGCTTCACTCTACAACCCACGACGGACACGATGAATTCTATCGAATTCTCCACGAAAGTGAAGAACAGCTTACCGTTTTTGATATGGAAGAATATCCGCAGTTTATGCAAAATGACACAGTCAATCAGACTTTTGTTGAGGTTCTCCCATTAAGAGGAACTCACCTTGAAAATGTTGCAGCCCAGACATTCCAGATGCCAAGCTTTATGTCCTTTATGAAGCTTTTTGTTACATTCTTTGAAGAATTCTTCAACTGGTTAGTTGGTTAAATTTTAAAGCATTGACCCCTTGACAACTTTTATTTGAGAGTTATCAAGGGGTCAAAATTATTTTATTTACTTTCGCCTGTTCCAGAGAAATAATCAGGATATTGCTCCATAACCATTGTCTTAACAAGACTGAATACCATTACGCCTTCAGCAGGTTCGCAGTTATAATGGTCGCCCAGAACTAATTTTCCGTCCGTGTAACTTATCTTTCTTTCCGGTGCCGCTCCTATATGATAAACCTTTTTAAGATTATCCACACTTTTTTCAAATGGTGGTTTATTTCCGAGAAGCCCGGTACCTTTAAATTCAAGAACATAGTTAGTTCCCGAATCAGGAACAGAAAAAATTGCAACAAGAGATGCAGGGTCAAGGTTATAGGTATCTGCAATCAATTTGATAAACTCATTTTCCGGATTATGCGTAAGGAAATTTTCACCATTCTTATCCGGTAAAACAAAATCCTCTACATTTGCAACCTGACGAAGAGCAAGAATTGCATCTTCAAGAGTTATATTGCCATCAGAATTCATATCGCCGATTGAAAGATAATCATCAGTTAAGGCTTCCACACCTGCAGAAATGCGAAGAATCAAACGTGCATCAGTGGTTTCCACCTTACCGTTTAAATCCATATCGCCTAAAAGAACTGTTGGTTCTTCTGTTCCTCCTGTTTCGCCTTCTTCTGCAAAAGCAACTATTGAAAACGAACTGATTACAAGTACCAAACAAAGAAGTAACGAAGAAATTTTATACATCTTTTTCATTTTATACAATCCTTAATTTATTGTTTAAAAAACTCTGCAAAAGCACGATATGCCATATATAAATCGAGCTTTGAAATAACTTCATAAGGTGCATGCATTGAAAGAACGGGAACACCAAGATCTACAACATCAACGTCAAGATTTGCAATATATTTTGCAACTGTTCCGCCACCGCCTGCATCAACCTTGCCAAGCTCACCAATCTGCCAGATAACACCGGCTTTATCAAGTATATTTCTGATTTTACCCATATACTCAGCAGATGCGTCACTTGTTCCGGCTTTACCTCTTGCACCTGTATATTTAGTAATTACAACACCCTTATTGAGATAAGAGGTGTTATTTTTTTCGAATACGGAATTGAACGTCGGGTCATACGCGGAATTAACATCTGCAGAAAGACATTCGCTTTTTGAGAGAACTTCGAAAGCATCAAATCCGTTAGCTTTTGCAAGATATGCTATGAAATATTCAAGATAAGAGGACTGAAGACCTGTGTTACCATCGGAGCCTGTTTCCTCTTTATCTGTAAGAACCGTAATTGCGGTATAATCGGGATTTTCAATACTGAAAATTGCCTGTTCTGCAGGGTATGCACAAACTCTGTCATCATGGCCGTAAGAACCGATAAGACCTCTGTCAAAGCCTATATCATCAGCTTTGAAAGCAGGAACAACTTCAAGCTCTGCGCTTAAGAAATCGCTTTCAACAATACCGTATTTTTCATTCAGAAGTTTGAGAATGTTAAGTTTAACAAGCTCACTGCCCTCATCGCTTTTGAAAGGTCGGCTACCAACAATAACATTGAGCTCTTCACCCTGAATACCGTCAGAGAGAGTGCGTTTACCCTGCTCTGAACCAAGATGAGGAAGAATATCAGAAATAACGAATTTAGGTTCTCCCTCTTCTTCACCGATTTTAACTGTTACTTTTGAACCATCTGCTTTAACAATAACACCGTGAAGAGCGAGAGGAATTGCAACCCACTGATATTTTTTTATACCGCCATAGTAATGAGTTTTGAAAAGAGCAAGTTCATCGCTTTCATAGAGAGGATTGGGTTTAAGGTCAAGACGGGGTGAGTCAATATGAGCGGCAGCAATTTTAACGCCCTCTTTAAGACTTTTTTTACCGATAACTGCAAGAATTATAGCTTTCTCGCGGTTAACATAATAAACCTTGTCCCCTGCTTTATACTGTTTTTCAGGGTTAAATTCCTCAAAGCCTTTATTCTTTGCATCTTCTAAAACAACTGCAACTGCTTCTCTTTCAGTTTTAGCATTGTCTAAAAATTTCTTGTAACCCTCTGCGAAAGCATCTGCTTTTTCAACTTCATTTTCCTCAACAACTGCACTTGCATGCTGAGGTTTATAAAAAAGTTCTTTTTTGAGTTCTTCAACTGTTGCCATATATATCGTCCTTTCCGATATTATTCTATATCGTAGATTTTTTTATATTTTTCTATATTTTTCATAACCCTTTTAACATAACCTGCGGTATCTTCATAAGGTATGTTTTCGAGAGTTTCGCCATCGGGTGAAATTCTCGGGTCTGAAAGCCATTCATTGACCTTACCTCTTCCTGCGTGGTATGCGGCAAGGGCGGTTTCGGTATTGCCGAACTCCTCCAAAAGTATATCTAAAAAATATACTCCGTAATAAACAGAAATTTCAGGTTCAAAAAGTGCATCCTCATCATAGTTTCCTCCTGTCTTACTTTGCAACCAAGAAAATGTATCAGGAGTAATCTGAGTTAACCCCTTTGCACCAACAGAAGAAACTGCATTTTTATCAAATCCGCTTTCGGTTTTAATAAGTGCATAAATTAAAGATTCATCTATATCAAATTGTTCTGCGTTTTCTTCAACAAGGTCCACATATTGCCTCGGATAAACTGTCTGAACCCCCAACTTAACTGCGTTAACCATTATTATAATCAAAATAACCGATAATATCAATAGCAGGGATATTAACTTGAATTTGTTTGTATTTCGGGTTCCAGTCAATTAAAAAGCTCCTTTTCAAGCTCAGAAAATTGTTCTTCAATGTTATAAGGTGAGTAATTATTAAATATAAAATCTGCTTTCGAAAGATAAAAACCATCTTCCTTTTGTCCATTGATTCTCACGTCTGCATCCGCTTCTGTAAGTCCGTCACGCTTTATAATTCTCTCTTTTCTGATTTCAACCGGTGCATGAACAACAATTAAATAATCGCTTTTTTCAGTAAAGCCTGATTCTATTATTGCCGCCGCATCAACGATTACAACATCATAATGTGAAAATGCTTTTTCAGCTTCTTTGAAAATTAAATCATTAATTGCAGGATGCATTATTGAATTGAGTTTTTTTGTTTTCTCGGGAGTTGAAAAAGCCTCTTTTGCCAAGGTACGTCTGTTAAGTGTTCCGTCAGGGTTAATTATACCGCAACCGAACTCTTCTTTTAGCTCATTAAGCAAAGCCACATTATCAACAAGAACATTCCTTGCAACTATATCTCCATCAATAATATATGCACCTTTTTCTTTTAGAAGCTCAGAAACGGTAGATTTTCCTGCTCCTGTTTTACCTGTGAGACCAACAAGTTTTTTCAAAGTTACACCTCAATTACATTGAACCCTGCCGCTCTTAAAAGCCTGTTAAGAACTGCAAGATTATCTTTATTCTCTTCATCCGGGTATCTTACAAAGCACTGCTTTGCACCGATTTTATCAAGCTCACGAAGAGAATCAAAAAGATTATGGGAGAGATTTTTATAATCTGCATGCCCATATTTTATGTACGGTATTTCAAGATTTTCAACACTATCACCATCGAAAACCATAGCATAGGTTTCATCCTCAAAACCATTGACGTATTTGCAAAAAGCATCAAACGAGCCTTTAACAAGAGTGATTTTTGCATCGGGTGAATAGTGTTTATATTTCATTCCGGGTGAAGCGGCAGTTTCATTATTTTTCAAGGGATTTAAAACCGCATCATCAACCTCAACTTCGCCTAAGACGCTCATAAGCTCTTTAAGAGTAACATTACCGGGTCTTAAAAGTCTCGGCTTTTCTCCGGCAAGGGTAATAACTGTTGATTCAACCCCCTCCGCACAATCACCGCCATCAATTATAAAAGGAATTCTGCCTTTTAAATCTTCAAACACATGACTTGCTTTTGTTGGACTTGGTTTGCCTGATAAATTTGCCGATGGTGCAGCTAAAGGCAAACCGCTTAACTTTATAAGCTTTCTTGCAATTTCGTGAGAGGGGCAACGGACTGCAACAGTATCAAGATTACCCGTTGTGCAATAAGGCACCACTTCTGCTTTAGGGAGAATTATCGTAAGAGGACCCGGCCAGAATTTTTCTGCAAGCTTCTTAGCAGTTTCGGGCACAACCTCGACCAAGTCATATATTTCAGAAAACTCAGAAATATGAACGATTAAGGGATTATCGGTCGGTCTGCCCTTTGCTTCAAAAATTCTGCTTACTGCAAGCGGTGAAAAGGCATTTCCCGCAAGACCATATACAGTTTCCGTAGGCATACCCACAACCTCTTCATTCTGAAGAAGCTGCACTGCTTTTTTATATTTCTCGTCGCAATCCTCAATTGTTATTTTAACAAGCTCTGTGTTCAAAATTTATTCCTCTTTTATTCCTCTGAAACTTTCAATTTATCTGCTGTGTCTGCGGTAATAAGGGCATCAATAATTTCATCAAGGTCGCCATTCATAATAGCTTCAATTCTGTATAAAGTAAGACCTATTCTATGATCAGAAACTCTTCCCTGCGGGAAATTATATGTTCTTATTCTTTCGCTTCTGTCGCCTGTTCCCACCTGTGAACGACGTTCATCTGCAATTTCTGCATTCTGTTTTTCTCTCTCCGCTTCAAGAAGACGGGAGCGGAGAATTTTCATTGCTCTTTCGCGGTTTTTATGTTGACTTCTTTCATCCTGACACTCAACAACAGTACCTGTTGGCAAGTGCGTTATACGAATTGCTGACTCGGTTTTATTAACATGCTGACCACCTGCACCGCTTGAACGATAGGTATCAATCTGCAAATCTGTTGGGTCAATGGCAATATCAACCTCTTCTGCTTCAGGAAGAACGGCAACTGTTACTGTAGAGGTATGAATTCTTCCGCCTGATTCGGTTTCGGGCACACGCTGAACTCTGTGAACACCGCTTTCGAATTTAAAGCGGGAATACGCACCCTCACCTGTAATCATAAAGCTGATTTCTTTTATACCACCAAGACCGGTTTCATTAACAGATAAAACCTCGGGCTTCCATCCTCGGTTTTCAGAATACATTGAATACATTCTGAAAAGAGAATTGCCGAAGAGAGCAGCCTCCTCTCCGCCTGCACCCGCACGAATCTCAATAATAACGTTTTTATCATCGTTAGGGTCTTTGGGTAAAAGAAGAATTTTTAATTGTTCATTGAGTTTATCAACCTTTTCTTTACACTCTTCTATTTCAAGCTCAAGAAGCTCTTTAAGGTCTTTATCCGGCTTTTCCGAAAGCATTTCCTTTGCGGCTTCACCGTCGCTTACTGCTTTCTTATATTCCCTGTAGGTTTCAACCAAAGGAGTAAGATTTTTTAGTTCTTTCATCAAAGAGGCATATTTACTCTGGTCGGAAACTGTTTCGGGTAGGCAAAGCAATTCATTCACCTTTTCAAAACGCTCTTCTACCTGTTGGAGTTTATCAATCATCTGCGTTCTCCCTTGTTACTTTCTTTATATTCTTCTCTGCTTTTGAACGGGGAATTAAAAACTCTCTGCCGCAACCGTTACAATGCAAACGGAAATCCATTCCTGAGCGCAAAACAGTAAACTCTTTTGAACCGCAAGGATGCTGTTTTTTCATTTCAAGAACATCGCCAACTCGAATATCCACTAAAACTCCCCCAATTTTAATTTCGTTGAAATATTATATCATACTTTTACATAAAATTAAAGAGTAGGCTAAAGAAAAAATAAAAATAAATGAATCAGGTGATAACGAAATGACAAACTACCTTCCCGAAGGCTTTTTGATTAACACAAGAGAGAATATTCACGCAGTTTCATCTTATGACGCTTTTTATAAAGCTTATACAGATAAAAAACAACTTGAAGCAAGGGCAATTTACTGCGACAGAGAGCATAATTTACATATTGATTTCGGCTTTATTCACGGCATTATTCCAAGAGAAGAATGTGCAATGGGAATAAAAGAAGGCGTAACAAGAGATATTGCAATAATAGCAAGAGTGAATAAGCCTGTCAGATTTATTATTGAAGATATTAAACTATCGGGTGATAAAAAAACTGCGTTTTTAAGCAGAAGAAAAGTTCAGGAAGAATTTCAAAATGAAATCAACAAAAATATTTTCACAGGAGATATTATAACCGCAAGAATTACTCATCTTGAAAATTTTGGTGCTTTTTGTGATATCGGATGCGGTATAAATGCTCTTTTGCCTATCGACAATATTTCCGTTTCAAGAATACCTCACCCAAACGTAAGATTTAATGTTGGCGATGACATAAAAGTAATTATTAAGAGCTTTGATGAAAACGGCAGAGCAACCCTTTCTCATAAAGAGCTTTTAGGCACGTGGGAGGAAAATGCAGAAAAATTCCATATCGGAGAAACTGTAAGCGGTATTGTAAGAAGTGTTGAAAGCTACGGAATTTTTGTTGAGCTTACTCCCAATCTTGCAGGTTTAGCTGAATATACGCCCGCTGTTTTTGACGGGCAACAAACAAGCGTTTACATAAAAAGCATAATTCCAGAAAAAATGAAAGTAAAATTAATCATCGTTGACTCCTTTGATGCGGATTATCCTAAGAAAAAGCCTACTTATTTTATTAAAGAAGGTCATCTTGATTATTTCCGCTATTCACCCTATCTTTCCGACAAAATTATAGAAACATTCTTTTAAATTCACTTGAAAAGAAGTCTTACTGTATTGTATAATTATTCCATACTACCTTGATAGGAGTGTTATTTATGCAATACAGTAATTTCGATTCAATCGGCAGAAGTATTTCCAAGCTTGGATTTGGTCTTATGCGTTTGCCGAAAAAAGAAGAAAACAGTGAAATAATTGACAGAGACGAGGCGTTCAGGCTCATTGATTTAGCAATGAAAGCAGGCGTAAACTACTACGATACTGCTTATTTTTATCACGGCGGTGACTCAGAGCAATTTGTTAAAGAGGCTTTGAGCAGATATCCTCGTGAATCCTTCTGCCTTGCAACCAAGCTCCCCAGCGGTGTTATTAAAGACAAGGAAAAAAACACCGAAGAAATATTCACAGGTCAGCTTGAAAAATGCGGTGTTGATTATTTTGACTTTTACCTTCTTCACGCAGTCAGCGAAGATAACATGTGTGTTTTTGAAGAAGATAATTCTTATGAATATCTCATAAAACAAAAAGAGTTGGAAAAAATCAGGCATTTAGGCTTTTCTTATCACGGAAGCCTTGAATTTTTCCTTAAACTCATTGACAAATACAAATGGGATTTTGTCCAGCTTCAAATCAACTACTACGATTGGGAAAATCAAAATGCAAAGGAATATTACAAAGCATTGGAAGAAAGAAACATTCCTTGCATTGTTATGGAGCCTGTCCGAGGCGGTTCTTTACACGCACTTAACGATGAAGCAAGAAAAGTTTTTGAAGAGCTGGGAGAGAATTCTGCTGCATCTTACGCTTTAAGATATGTTGCCCAGCTTCCAAATGTTCTTGTAACTCTCAGCGGTATGTCCACCTATGAACAAGTTGAGGACAACCTTAAAACCTTTGAAGAATGCAAACCTCTCACAGATATTGAAAAAGAAGCAATTGAAAAAGCTAACATTCTTTTCAGAAAGAATTTTGCTATCCCCTGCACCGATTGCAAATACTGCGTTGAAACCTGCCCTGCAGGAATAAATATTCCCGCTTGTTTTAAAGCATATAATGAATACAACAAAACAAGAAGCACTGAAGACTTTTCAAAGCACTATGATATAATCGGCACCGAACAGAGAGCAAACAATTGCTTGGATTGCAAAGCTTGTGTTGAAAAATGCCCTCAAAAAATTGACATTCCTCGCCAGTTGAGAAAGGTTACCGAGCTTTCGGAATAAGGTGAGAATATGAAAAGATATCTATTTTCACTTACAGGCATTATTCTTATAATCTGCCTTTTCGCCTCTTGTGGCGGTAACAGAGTTGTTGATATTGTCAGCAATGCAGAAACTGTTCTTATAAATGGTAAAGCGGTTGATACTGTTGAAGCTTCGATGGGTGCTTTCCAAGGTAAACAGGGAGATTATATAGAGTTCCGCTTTAATAAAGAGCTGACTTTCAATACAGTTTTTATCAATGAAAAATCAACCTCCGTTCGTCAATACAACATTTTTGCCGAGGTTGATGGTGAATACAAGCTTATTTATACTGACAAGCTTATTATTAACGAAAATATTGCAGTTGAAGAAACAACTGCAACAGCTCTAAAAATACAAATTGTGAACACCGAAATCGGTAATGACAATTTCATTATTCAAGGTGTAAGCGCATATAACATTGAAAGGTGATTTAAAATGGCAATTAATTTCTGCAAAGAAACAAACATTTTCAAACTTGATACATACAGTTCAACGTACATTTTCGGGATTTTTGAAGGTAATTATCTCGTGCATTATTATTACGGTGCTCCCATTCCCGACACAGATGTTAAAGCGTTACGTATAAGACCCGGTTTTGCCTCCTTCTGTCCCGACAGTCCCACAGCCCGAGTGTTTAACTTTTCTCCCGATGTAACACCTTTGGAATATTCCACATTCGGAGCAGGTGATTTTCGACTTTCTGCATTTGCTGTTAAAAACAGTGACGGCAACAAGGTAACAGATTTAAGATATGTCAGCCACGAAATATATGAAGGTAAAAAATCACTTCCGGGCCTACCCTCTCTTTATGTTGATGAAGAAGGTGAAGCGCAGACTCTTGAAGTTGTAACCGAGGACAAGGTTACAGGCGTTAAAGCAACTCTCATCTACACAGTATTTGAGAAAAAAGGTGCAATCACAAGAAGTGTTAAGGTCGAAAACCCATCAGACAAGCCCTTCCATATTGATACAATACATTCACTTTGCATCGATTTACCCGGTTACGACTATGATATGCTTGGTCTTTACGGCAGATGGGTGAAAGAACGTGCATTGGACAGATACCCATTACATCGCGGTATTCAGTCTATTAAGAGCAAGCGCGGTTCTTCAAGCCACAACCACAATCCCTTTACTGCACTTGTCAGCAAAACCGCTACTGAAGATTACGGCGATTGCTACGGCTTCAACCTTGTATATAGCAGTAATTTCTCAATTGATGTTGAGGTTGACGGATTTGCTTCATCACGTCTTGTTATGGGTATCAATCCCGAAGGCTTCAACTGGCTTCTTAACCCCGGTGAAGAATTCTATTCGCCCGAAGCGGTTATGATTTACACCAACAAGGGTATTGGTGAAATGAGCCGTATGTTCCACAGACTTTACGCAAACAACCTTGTTCGCGGTAAATGGAAAAAAGCAAAACGCCCTCTTCTCATTAATAACTGGGAAGGTACAGGAATGAACTTTGACCACGACAAGCTTGTATCCTTTGCCCGTCACGCAAAAGATATGGGTATTGAAATGCTAGTTATGGACGATGGTTGGTTCGGCAAACGTGATGACGATAAATCCTCTCTTGGTGACTGGTTTGTTGCAGAATACAAGCTCAAACACGGTCTTTCGGGACTCATTAAAGAGGTTAACGATTTAGGTCTTAAATTCGGTATCTGGTTTGAGCCTGAAATGATTTCTCCCGATTCCGAAATTTACAGAGCACATCCCGACTGGTGCTTACATACAGAGGGTCGTGACAAATCCATTGCACGTACTCAGTATGTAATAGACTATTCAAGAAAAGAAGTTCGTGACCATATTTACTCAATGATGCACAAAATCCTTTCGGAAAACAATATTGCATATGTAAAATGGGACTTTAACAGAAACCTTACAGAAGTTTCATGCGCTGAACTTCCACCTGAAAGACAGGGCGAGGTTTTCCATCGTTTTGTTCTTGGTACTTATGAGATTATGGACAGACTTACAAAGGACTTCCCTGATTTACTTTTGGAAAACTGCTCAGGCGGTGGGGGACGTTTCGACCCCGGTATGCTTTACTATTCACCTCAGATATGGACAAGTGACAACACCGACCCCATTGAAAGACTCACAATTCAATTCGGCACATCTCTTTGCTACCCTGCTTCAACAATGGGTGCTCACGTTTCTGCAAGCAGAAGAGCCAATTACGAAACCAAGAAAAATGTTGCTCTCTGGGGTTCATTCGGTTATGAGCTCGACCCCGATAAATTAACCGAACAAGAAATAGCGGAAATTAAAGAGCAGGTCAAAGAATATCACAAATATTATGATGTTATTCACTATGGTGAGCTTTACAGACTTATAACTCCCTTTGAAAACGAATTCAAGGTTTCTTGGGAATTTGTCAGCGAAGATAAGAAGGAAGCCCTTGTTACAGTTGTTCACATCAAGCTTCCTTATGATGATTTATTTATATTGAAGCTTAAAGGTCTTGACCCCGAAAAGATTTATGAAATTGAGGACACTGGCGAAACATACAGTGGCGCATTCCTTATGAATGCAGGTCTTAACCTTACTCACAGACCAAAAGGCGACGGAATTTCATATCTTATTCATTTGACAGAAATATAAAACAATCCCCTCAGAGACACTCTGAGGGGATTATTTTATGGTTTAGTATTTGTCTTTGCATTTCAGACCCGTTTTGTTGCAACCACTTACGCAATCACCGTAAGTTGCTCTAACAGTATAGGTATAAGTTTTACCTTTTTTAGCAGTTTTATCAGTATATTTTACTGTTTCATTGCCTTTAACATAAGCTAATTTTTCAAACTCACCATCACTTATTTTACGATAAACATTATATCCGGTTGCATACGATGTTTTGTTCCAAGTAATTTTAATTCCCGATTTGGTACTTTTTATGGTATCGAGCTCAGGAGTTGCTAAATTTTTTGCTTTTTTGCTCGGGCTCTTATAGGAAATGCAATCCTTACCACTCTTCACCCAAACAGCTGAAACAGCATAAGTATATTTAACATTCGGATCCTTGATTTTGTGGGTATAGGACGTCTTACTTGTAGTACCGAGAGTTTTCCATTTATCACTATTACCCTTTTTATAAAATATCTTATAATCGGTTGCGCCTTCAACCTCACCATAGCTGATTTTAATCTTCTTGGTTGTAGATGAAATCTCTGTTATTGACGGTCTATCCAAAAAGCAAGCTGTTTTTTGTGACTGCGCACTTTTATGCTCACCAATACAAGCATAAACCATATACACGCGCTTTGTACCTGATTGAATTGTTTTATCTACAAAAGAAGTTGTGCCTGCAGGCAAATCAGCTAAAACATGCCATCTACCTTTTTGCTTATAAGATAAAACATAGTTATCTGCTTCCGCCACTTCCGACCATACAACTTTCACACCGTTTTTGCTACAATCAGCAGATGTTATATCAGGTCCTTTGAAATATGTAATAGTTTTACCCTCAGGATTATACGGTGCTTCATAACCTTCATCGTTTCTTAACACTATCGCATATCTATACGTAGTGCCTGAAGTAACGCTTTCATCACAAATACCTTCCCAATTATGATAACCATAGCCTATCTTCTTGAATTTATTGCTTGAACCTTTAGCTCTGTAAACATCAACATAACAATCCGCTTCAATCTTTTCCCAACTGATATACACACCGGTTTTGACAGGTTTTACGGTAAACTCAGGTTCTTTCAAATAGGTAAACTTTTTAAAAACATTTTTCTCGGATATGAAATTATCGGTTTGAGTGTAAATTGTATAAAAGTATTCTTTATTGGGCTGAACATTTTCTTCTATAAACTTACCGTCTTTCCTCTCAGCTTCACCTAGGAATTCCTCATTTTTATAAATGAGAACCTTGTCTGCATCAAACATCTCAGGGTCCCAGGAAAATATTACTTTATCGTTATCATTTGAAAACTTAACATCATTCGCACAACCATCAAAATCAACAATAAATCCATTTTTAGGTAATCTTGTCATTCTTCCATCAGCATAAATCTTTAACAATGCAAATTCAGTTACTCCTGTACCGCAAGGAATTTTTATCTCGCCGGATGATGGATAATAATAGGAATTGTTTACACGAACCCATTTATAATCAACTTTTTTATAAAGAAGATATTTACTGCCATCAGATGCAAAGTCGGATATTTCTACAGTATAACTACCATAATTAGGCTTGTAATTTCCGGGATTAATATTAACAATCTCATCAACAAAGGTTACTGTGGTTTTTTCTGATTCCTTTTGTGTTATGATTTCACCTTTGGATACATAAGCAATCTTATATGAATAAGCGGTATCATTTGCAATTTCTGTATCTAAAAATGAAGTATCTGTTGTTTGAGCAATAATATCAAACTCACCATTTGTATTTTCTTTATACAACACATAACCATCAACACCATCAAGCTCATCCCATGAAACTAATGCACCCTTCGGATCTGCAACAACAGTAGGTTTATCTATAGTGGGATAATATATATATGATATCCCGGTCTGATTAAGCGGTCCGGTAAAGCCCTTGTATGTTGCACAAACATTAAATTCATACTTTAATACATTTTTATCAATATAATAATAGAATTCGTTATCGCTGACTGTGTCGTAGTATTCCCATTTATCACCTTTTTTAATGTAAAGCTTATAATCACATTTCTGTTTTTCTATAGGATTAACCCAACTTATTTTAAGTTTTCCATTGTCCTCAATGATTTCATTCAGAACTATTTCTTCGAACTTAATTCCACTGATGCCTTTATCCAAATAGGTCTTTAATGACCCGTTCGACATACTTCTTACGGTATATGTATTGTAAGCATAACAGTCTGATTGTGTATCAGTGTAAGAAGTTTCTTTACCATCCACAACAGCTATTTCTTTCCATTTCTTTTTAACCTTTTTATAAATTGTATATTGGTCTGAACCTTTTACTTTTTTCCAATTTATGGTCACACCATCATCGGAATAAATACAATCCAAAAGTTCCGGTGCTTTTATATTTTTATATACTTTTCCTTTAACATTATAACCTGAAAGTACACCATCAACATTAGCAATAACAGTAAAATAATAAGGCTTGTTATTTTTTCGTTTTTTCATGTTTACTGTTGCACTACGACTTTCGGTTGTCTTTACCTCAGACCAATCAGAATCACCTGAACGCATAAGCAATGTATATTCTGCACCACTTGCCACCTTCGACCAAGACACTTTTATTTTATTATCGGCTTTAGGTTCAATAGTAATTACAGGAGTTTTTAATATCTTAACCTTCATAGCCTTAAGTGAAGCGGGCGTTTTTGATGATCCCTTATATGCAACAACTCTATAATATCTTGTTGCATTTTCACCTTTATAAGTTTTATCAGTATAAGTTGTGAATTTTTCTCCGCTATCTTTTACTGTTTTGATTTTCGAATATTTGCCTGTTTTCGGGTTTTTTCTATAAAGATAGTACCCCGTTGCACCGGAAACTGAATACCAATAAATTTTGGGGCCCTTTTCTGTATTTTCAAAACCATACATAACAGTATTCATTTCGTCAATATCGGTACCTGATTTTGTAATTTTGATCTTATAAGTTCGTTCTGTTGTTGGGTCCTTACTCGTTTCCATATTATAATAATGTGAAAACATTTCTTCCTTAATAACATAAGTTTTAACGTAATATGTACCGCTTTTTATATTATCAAAAGATATTGCCAAAGTAACATATTGATTCTCGTCCTCTCCTGCCGTCGAATAAGAAAGAACCTCTTTTTTGTATTTAGAATCGGAATACATTTTAAAGCAGAAACTAGCGTAGTACTCGCTATCTTTTTTCAGTTTCAAACAAATATAATCCGCTCTGCCATAAAGCTTTATCGTTGATGCTGCTTTTTTAGTATTGGCATCAACAAGCCACACATCACTATCGCCTTTATGGCTTTTGAATTCAGCAGCCGAAGCATTCGGTATGATTGGCAACATCACTCCAATCACAAAAATCAGTACAAGCATCAAAGAAAAAATAGTTTTAAATGCTCTGTTCATATTATTGCCTCCTTTGAATGCAAAAAAGTTCCGTGCTTTGACGGAACTTTAATATCATCCGTCAACCTTATTTTACCAACGGATTAGACTAATGTCAATATTTTTTCTATTTTGTTAAAATTTGTAATCTCTAGGCTTTACATTAACAGACCAATAGGTGTAATAAACAACAAAACCGGGTTTTGCACCATTTGGTTTCTTTATGTTTTTTACATCCGTATAGTCAACTGTTACAACAGTTCCGTCTTTAGCAGAACTATAAAAAGCAGCTATTTCTGCAGCTTCAACAATAGCATCATCAGGTATTTCTCCCCCGTCGCTTAAAAGAAGCACGTGAGAACCGGGACACTTCTGGGCATGAAGCCACATATCACCTTTTCTGCCCACCTTAAAAGTAAGCTTATCATTCTGAATATTATTTCTGCCCACAAGCACTGTGAGACCCTGACTTGTTTTAAATTCCAAGGGGGGAAGTGCTTGTTTTTTCATTTGCTTTTTGCCTGATTTTTTTGGTTTAATAAAGCCTTGGGAAATAAGCTCATCTTTTATTTCGGAAAACTCTCTTTCAAGAGTTGAGCGTTCAAGTAAGTCCTTAACGCTTTTAAGATATTCTAAATCCTGTTCGCCCTCTTCAATAAGCTTTATAAGCATATTTTCAGCCGTACAGGCTTTTTTATATTCTTTATAAAGCTTTTGAGAATTCTGCGATGGTGAAAGAGCAGGGTCAACGGAAATTTTTACAATATTATTGTTATCGTAATAGTTTTCCACCTCATAAACATTTGCACCTTTTTCCAATTTATACTGAACTGCAGTTATCAGTTCAGCTTTTATTCTTAAATCATCCCTATCCGCACATTTGCGTAAATCTTCTTGCTGATTATTAAGCTTTCGTGATGTTCTTTCAATAGCATTATCAAGAAGCTTGAAAAGCTCTGCACCTTTTGAACGGGTGCGAAGAACTCTGTCACGTTCGGAATAAAAACCCTCTAAAAGCTCGAAAACATCGTTTTTTTCTATAACCTTATAGGCAGAGCCATATTGGGTTATTGGCATAAAGGAAAATTCCATTGGTTTTTCCGATTCATCAAGAACCATTGCGGGCTTTGTTTCTCCGCTCATAACCATAGTTTTAAGGGAACTGATTTCGCAAAGAAGAGCCATTTTTTCTTCTGTTGAAAG
Organism: Acutalibacteraceae bacterium; assembly: GCA_045606545.1. GTDB lineage: Bacteria > Bacillota > Clostridia > Oscillospirales > Acutalibacteraceae > DTU089. The sequence continues at coordinate 38,888 of JAZUSD010000073.1, forward strand.
CTCACTTATACCTTTATCATCACCGCATACTCTGTAAGCAACTTCTCTTGACAAAAGCGGTGAAACACCCTGCATTGTTTTAAGAATTGCAGAAGAAAGCTTTGAATTAGTAAGGCTGAGAACTCTCTGACAAATCTCCTGTGGTTCAACGCTTCTTATATCAAGCTTATCCTGAGGTGGTGGCAATTTATATTGAGCCCCGGGTAAAACAAGGCGATAAGAGGATTTTTCGCTATCAACACGCCTTAAAGCATCAACAATTCTGTTATCACTGTCAAAGAGAATAACGTTACTGTGTTGTGCCATTATTTCAACTGCAAGAACAAGCTTTACTTTATCGCCAATTTCATTGGTTGCATCAAAATTGAAAAATGCAATTCGGTCAAGTCCGTACTGCTCAACACTTACAAGAGTTGCACCAACAAGACGCTTTCTGAAAAGCATACAAAGCATTGGTGGTGTTTGAGGGTTTTCAGGAACAGAATTAACCACGGCAAAACGAGGACTGTTTGCATCTGCTGAAAAATACAGCTTATGCATACCGCCCCTTGTTCTCATTATGAACACCAACTCATTTTTTGATGGTTGGTGGATTTTATCAACCTTCGCTCCTGCCAGAAGCTCGTTTACCTCTGACACAAGAAAGTTTAAATAAATACCATCTAAAGCCATTAATTTTACCTTTTCATATATAATTCACGGGATTTTTTATAGTTGAAACTTTAATATCTATTTTATTTTCAAATTTCTCCGAGAGTGATTTATTAAGATATTCACAAACTATGTTTTCAGTTTCAAAATGTCCTGCAACAAACATTGAAACACCCAAATCACTTGAAAGCAGATATTCGTGGTGCTTTGCCTCACCTGTAAGGAAAGCATCTGCACCAATATTTTTAGCTTCCGACACCAAATCTCCGCCTGCCCCTGAGCACATAGCAACTGTTTTAATAGTTTTTCCTGAATCCGTAAAAGAAACCGCACCACCTAAAGCAGATTTGATTTTCTTTGCAAACTCTTCTGCGGTGCAAGGTTCAATTTCACCGAATTTAAGAAATTCGTCATTTTCGGAAGTTTTTAAATATTTAATACCAACTTTGTTTGCAAGACAATGGTTAACTCCACCCTCTGCTTTATCAAGGCAAGTGTGAGACGCAATAAAGCTCATACCTGATGCTACTGCTTTATAAACGGGACTGTCACAAAGGATTTGTGAAACGGGATTGAAAATCATTGGATGATGAGTAATAACAAGGTCTGCACCAAAAGAAATTGCATCTTCTAAAACCGCATTTGTTACATCAAGAGCAATATAAATTTTCTTAACATCTTTTTCGAATGAACCAACAGTAAGACCGCAATTATCCCATTCTTCCGCAGTATCAAAAGGTGCTATTTCATTCAGGTAATCGTAAATATCTTTAACAGTCATTTTTCTTTACCTTTTCCTTTTTCAGAATATCATAGCGAACAATCGCAATTATAAGCGAGCTCATAACTATACATTCGGTTATAATACCTGCAACAGAACCTGTTATAATGTTATAAACAAACCAACAAGGTGAGCTCGGAAATGTAACAAGGCGGATTTTTGTTTCACTTTTAAGCCAATAGCTGACAGTTGTTAAAATCATTGCCGCCGCAGGTAAAAATGAATACCAATCCACCCAAGTGAGCGCACTTGAAACCGCGCTGATAACAACAAAAAGTGCTAACCAAACAGGGCTTTTTGCCCATTTTTTATCATTATTTATAAATATGAATGACCTTAATAAGCTTATGAAATTAAGCGCTGCACCTGTATATGCGCCCAGAAGTATGTAATGAATTATGAAAAGAACTGCTGCACCTATCTGAACACCGATTATACCCTTTCTCTTTTTCTGTTGAAATGAAAGTCCGTTAAGTGCTGCTCCGCCAAAGCCTACTATTTGTGCAATTGTTTCAATCATTTAAAAAATCCTTTAGTATCTGTATTGTTTCGAAGAGGTCTTCATCTTCTTTGCCGATTTCCTTGGTAGCATCATACCTTTTCTGCAATCGGTTGACCTGCTTTTTAATATATATTTTTGCATCTTCTGTTTCAGGGAGTTTTCCTAAAAAGCAATCTGCAGCTGTAAACTCACAAGCTTCACCTGTATAAAAAGCATCAAAAGCTATATAAAATCTGTTACCCTCATGGGTTGCAATCTCTGTTCCTATTTCAAAACCGTTGGCAAAAAGAAATTCTCTCAAATCCTCCGCCCTGCTCTGAGGTTGAAAAACGAAGTGCAAATTTTTATTTTTAATCCAAGGAGTTTCTTTAAGCTTTTCAGCAATAAGAGTACCGCCCATTCCTGCAAAAACAATTTCGTCAATCTCGTTTTCTTTGAACGAGTTAAGTCCATCGGAAAGACGAAGCTCAATTTTATCCGCAAGTTCATATTGCGTAACGGATTTCCCGGCATTTTCAAGTGGCATTTTTCCTATATCTGCCGCAATTGCTTTTTCGATTTTTCCCGATTGTATCAAATAAATGGGTAAATACCCATGGTCAGTTCCTATATCAGCAACAATGCCGCCGCCTTTTATAAGAGAAGCGGCGGCAGAGAGCCTTGGTGTTAAATTAATAATCATTTATTCTCAAGAAATGCATTGATTTTTGCGATAAGCTCATCTGCATCTACACCATGAACTCTGCAAGCCTGCTCAACAGTTTCACCACGGGAAGCAGGGCAACCGAGACAATGCATACCCATTTCAAGGAAAAAGGGGGCTGTATCGGGAGCTACATCAAGAATTGAACCGATTATTGTATCTTTATTAATTGTCATTTTAATTACTCCTTTGTTTTTAAGTTCCTACATAGTATATCATAACTTTAAATAAAAATAAATACAAATATGAAACTTTTTAACATATTTTAATACTTCTAATTGTTTGATTTTACAATTGAATTATAGTCTATATAATGATAGAATTAAAATGTATAATTTTGTAATTATTTGGAGGGCAAATTTATGTTACAAAAAGATTTTAAACCGGTTCTCAGGTTTATGGTTACAAGTGATGTTCATATCAAAGATGAACCTTGCATTGAAGAAGAAAGACTTGAAAAAGCAATAAAAAGAGTTTATCAGCTTTGCGAGGAAAGCGAAAGCTATAAAAAGCTTGATGCTTTTTATTCCGTTGGTGACTTTGCAAACAGCGGTACTGAACCTCAGATGAGAAAGTTCAAGGAAATTGTTGAGAAAAACCTTAAACCCGAAACCCAGTATGCTCTTACAATGGCAAGTCACGAATACCATAGCGAAGGTGTTGAAGCAGCACACGAAAAATTTGCAAGAGTATTTAATTTACCCGTTGACGAGCATAGAATTATTAACGGCTTCCACTTCATAAGCCTTACTTGCTCCCAAGGAACAAATTTCAATGGTGATAAAATCGCATATATGGCAAAGGAGCTTAAAAAAGCAAGAGAAGCAGACCCCAAGAAGCCTATTTTCGTTTTCCAGCACCCCCATATTACAGACACAGTTTATGGCAGTATGCTCTGGGGTGAAGATGAGCTTTATGCTACATATATGGACTATCCTCAGATGATTAACTTCTCAGGTCACTCCCATGCTCCCATTAACAACCCCCGTTCAATTCACCAGAAACATTTTACCTCTCTCGGCACAGGCTCTCTTTCATACACAGAGCTTGACGAATTCGACAAATACTACGGCACAGTTCCTCCAATGAAAGCGAATTTCGCTCAATTCCTTATTGTTGAAGCAGATAAGGACGGCAGAGTAAGAATTTATCCTTATGATATTTTCACAGATAACTTCTTCCCTTATGTTTGGGAAATTGATGAACCCTGGAACCCCGAAAGCTTCAAATACACTGATGATATCCGTTTCAAAACTGCGGTTACTCCATATTTCGCAGAGGATGCAAAAATAGAATTCCTTGACCTTGATGATGACGGATTCAGAGTTAAATTTCCTCAGGCTGAAATTTCAGAAGACTATGTTAATGATTACAAGATTGTTGTTATTGAAAAAGCAACCGACACAATTGTTAAACAAACAGGTATGTGGTCAGAGTATTATTTTTACAATATGCCCGAATATCTTGAAATTGCCTACACAGATTTGAACCCCGATACAGAATACATTGTTAAGATTTATGCAGGCAGCTTCTGGAAAACCACTTCTGCTCCCCTTTGTGCAGAAATCAAGACTTTACAATAAATTAAGGAGGTTTCACTATGGACCAAATCAGAGTTTACGGAATGAGATTTCTTGACGAACACGGCAGAGAAAGAATTCTCAGCGGTATGAACGTTGTTGACAAAAAAGACTTCGATGAAAAAAATCCCGGTTACGGCTATAGTGCGGACAAATTCCCATTTGAAGAATTCCGTGCAAGAGGCTTTGATATAATCCGTTTAGGCTTCACCTGGGGTGCAATGGAACCCAAACCCGGTCACTACAACGAAAAGCTTATTTCAGATCTTTGCGCTTTTCTTGATAAATGCGAGGAATACGGTATTTACGCTTACCTTGATTGCCATCAGGACGTTTATTCCCCTTATTGCTATGGTGATGGTGCTCCCCGTTGGGCAACTTTAACTGATAAATATGTTCCCAGAAAACAAATTGCCGTCTGGGCAGAACCCTACTTCTATGGCAAGGCTTGTTTCAGAGCTTTTGATAATTTCTGGGATAATGCTAAATATAACCGCAAAGGTTTGCAAGACTATTTTGCAGATATGTGGAAGCATGTGGCAGAAGCGGTAAAAGACAAACCTGCCCTTTTCGGATTTGACTTTTTCAACGAACCCCACCCGGGTGAAGATGGCGGAAAAATCTTCAGAAAAATCGTAACAGGCGTTGTAAAAACCGCTGTTACAGATAAAAGAGTAAACCTTCTTGAAATGGCTAAAACAGGTCTTTTCAGCGATGAAAAACCAAAAGCACTTGACCAGTTCCCCGGTGAAGTTTTCAAGGAAATGAGCAAAGCTTGTAACGGACTTGTTGAGAACTTTGATAAAAACCGTTACTCGCCCTTCCTTTGCAAAATGTCAACTGCTGTAAGAGAGGTTACAGATCGCGGAATTATGTTTATGGCAAACAACTATTATTCCAATATGGGTATTCCCTGCTGTAACACTCACATCAAAACAAACGGAGAAATAGAAAGCCAGCAGGTTTTTGCTCCCCATGCTTATGACCTTATGGTTGATACTCCTGCATATAAATATGCAAACAACTCACGAGTTGGTATGATTTTCGACGAACACAGGAACACTCAGGTAAGACTTGGCATTCCTTGCGTTGTTGGCGAATGGGGTTCTTGTGCAGAGGGTGATGGTTGGTATCCCCACATCAGATTCTTGCAGGATAAATTCGACTCCTACAAATGGAGCAACACCTATTGGTGCTTCTTCAATGAAATTTTTGAGCAAGACTTTATAAAAGTCTTCACTCGTCCTCGTCCTAAGGCAGTTACAGGCGAAATCATTTCCTATAAATACGACCACGATGACGGCGAATTCAAATTAAAATACAATCAGACTGAAAAATTCAAGGTTCCGACAGTTGTTTATGTTGACCGCAAGCCCAAAGAAATCAAATGCGACGGTAAATATAAAATAATTGAGCTTCCCGGTAATATCGGTTATGATATCGAATTCAAAACCGGTATCGGTGAGAACGAAATCGAAATTGAATTTTAACAAATAATTAATATTAATATTGTTTAATTAACGGGTATAGTCAAAATTCTTGAAATTTGACTATACCCATTAAATTTTTTGCATTTAAAAAGGATTGGAGGCAGGACTGTGTCTGATATAAATAAAATTGCAGAAGACATTCTGGACCAAGGCAAAAAATCAGTCTGCCGTGAACTTCCGCCTTTTATAAGAGCAATAAATGCTTTGGATTTCAAGCCATCAGAAAAAGATTACAACTACACAAACGGAAATATTTTTTACTATTATCCCGAATATATATGCAAGCAATACAAAACCAACAAAAACAATATCACAAGGTTATTGTTACATTCTTTTTTGCATTGCTCTTTGCTTCATATCTATAACACAGATTTTAAAAACCAAAAGCTATGGGATTTAGCTTGTGATATATGCGTTGAAAAAATAATTAACGATGCAAAGCTCCCCTGCTCTCAAACAGAGAAATCTGCAACACAGAACAATATAATAAAAAATCTTTCAAGTAAGACAAAAAATTTTACCGCTGAAAATATCTATTGCTATTTATTAACTGAAAAACATTCTTCTAATGATTCTGAACTATACTCAGACTTGTTTTTTCTTGACAATCACAGCGATTGGTACAAAAACACACTTTTCAGTATAGATGATGACGAAGAAACCGTTGAGGTTGAAGCGCGTTCAATTTACAAACGTGAAGACGACCGAAGCGGCGAAGCTCAAGGTGGCGGAAAAACCTTAACTGATTTTTCAAATACCAATGCAGAAAATCCTGAGGATGCCTGGCGGGAAATAACAAAGCAAATTGTTCGTGATTTGGAGACTTTCCCATCCCGAATGGGTTCTAATGTTGGCGAGAGCTTACAGATTCTCAAATCCGTAACCCGCGAAGAATATGATTACTCAGATTTATTGAAGAGGTTCATTGAAACCGATGAAACTCTCGAAATAAACGATGATGAATTCGACTATATTTATTACACATACGGACTTAAGCTTTATGAAAACATTCCGCTTATTGAACCTCTTGAATACGCAGAAAACGGAAAAATCAAAAAGCTTGTTATCGCTATTGACACTTCCGGCTCTGTAAAAGGTGAAATTGTTGAAGGCTTTATAAGAAAAACTTATTCCATACTCAACGCCACCGATTTTTTCAAAAAAAGTTCTGAAATACATATCATTCAATGTGATTCCCAAATACAAGATATCACCATTATAAAAACTTCTCAGGAACTTGAAGATTATATAAACAATCTCGTTTTACATGGATTCGGAGGAACAAACTTCACTCCCGTTTTTCAATATGTTGACGAGCTTTATGAAAAATCATCAAAGAAAGATCTTAATGGTCTGATTTATTTTACAGACGGTGACGGAATTTATCCCGAAAAAATTCCACCTTACAAAAACATTTTCGTAATTCACGATAACGGATTTGATAAAACCCGACTTCCCGTTTGGGCAACACCCTTATATATTGATAAAAACAAATTAATTGCTATCTAAACTGAAAGGAGAGTTACTTTGCAACCTGCAGAGAAAACACTGAAACTATTTTCACCTGTAATAAAAACAGATAAATATGCCTTCAATTCCCAACTTGAAGACGTAGAGATGTTTCATACTGTAAAAACAGTTAAAAGCTCTGCTTTCTGCAATTGTTCATCCTTAAAAAACATTAAATTCTCAGAAAACCTTATAGAAATTCAGGATTTTGCTTTTTTGAACTGTTCTTCTTTAGAAATGGTTTCGCTTCCTTCTTCAATAAAAAAATTAGGTGAAGGAGCTTTCAAAAGCTGTACAAATTTAAAAAGAGTTGAACTGCCCGAAGGTTTGAAAAATCTATCCGAAAATCTTTTTGAAAACTGCAGGGCGCTTGAAAAAATCATTCTACCCGAAGGAATAGAAACTATCGAAAAAGAATGCTTTAGCGGTTGTATAAATCTAAAAGAAATAGTCTTACCGAAAACGCTGAAATCAATAAAAAGCAAAGCATTCAAGCGTTGTAAAAGCCTTAAGAGCATAGTTTTCCCGAAAGGAGTAAAATATATCGGAGATATGGCTTTTGACGGCTGCAATGCTCTCACAAGAGTTATTTGGAGCGGAACAATCGAATATATTGGTGCATCGTCTTTTCCCGAAACACCTTGCGTTTTACCGGACATAGACGGAACAATGTTTTCTTCAAGCTTTCTTCAAAAAAACGAATACGGACAATGCCCGACAGTCACCGTTCCAAAGGGAATTAAAACCTTATGTTTAGGTTTTGAAAATACCCTTACCTATAAACAAAACTGTGAAAACAAAACCTGTTACTGCCATATTCTTTCTTTGGAAAAATATAACGCACGGCTTTTTATAAGTGAGAAATTTTATTCTTACTCTAACAGAGAAGATACACTTATTAAAAACGGTATTTTTGACTTTATTAAATATGATATTCAATTCACAAACGCAGAAAAAAAAGAAAAGCCTGTTATCGCTGCTTTCCGACTTACCTATCCAATTGAACTGCAGGAAGAATCAGAGAAGCTTTATAAAAAGCATTTATCACAATCACCTGAATCCGCCGCAGTTTTTGCCACAGAAAAAAATGAGGAAAATGTTTTAAAATATATAATAGATAATTTTGAACTTTCCACTGAATATTGTGCATTTTTATATGAAAAAGCTGCAAATAACGGCTTTTTGAATTTGCAACAAATATTATCACAAAGAAAGAAAAACTCAGGATTTGACGAAATCAACTTCCTATACGAAGAAATTTTAGGAGGAAGCTTATGAACATTAAAGAAGCAACAATTCATATAAAAAATACAATTATTGCATATCTTGAAAAAAATGAGGATGGCTCATTTTTCATACCTGTCGAAAAACAACGCCCTGTTTTCCTTTATGGCCCTCCCGGTATTGGTAAAACTGCGGTTATGGAACAGATTGCAAACGAACTGAATATAGGTATTGTTTCATATTCTATGACCCACCACACAAGGCAGAGTGCAATTGGTCTCCCATTTATAACTAAAAAGAAATTCGGCGAAAAAGAATATGATGTTTCTGAATACACAATGAGCGAAATTCTCGCTTCTGTTTATGACTACATTGAAGAAACAGGCAAAAAGGAAGGAATTTTATTCCTTGACGAAATCAACTGCGTTTCCGAAACTCTTGCTCCCTCAATGTTAAGGTTTTTGCAGTATAAAACCTTTGGCTCTCACGAAGTTCCGAAAGGTTGGATTGTTGTTACTGCAGGAAATCCCCCTGAATACAACAAATCCGTCAGAGAATACGATATTGCAACCCTCGATAGAATCAAGAAAATTGATGTTGAAGCAAGTTATGCGGTCTGGAAAGAATATGCAATTAATAATAACGTCCACCCTGCTATTTTGGCTTTTTTAGATATTAAAAAAGAGTGTTTTTATTCAATTGAAAACACGCCCGCAGGAAAAAGGTTTGTTACTGCACGTGGGTGGGAAGATTTATCGAGAATTATGTGCCTTTATGAAAAAAAGAATATAGAAATTGATATTTCTCTCATTGAACAATACATTCAATCTCCCGCTGTTGCACAGGATTTTTCCAACTATTATGCAACATTCAAAAAACTTGATAATATATTTGATACAGAAAAAATTCTTAATGGTTGTTTTAAGAAAACTCTTATTGAAGAAGCAAAGTCTTTAAGAATTTCAGAAAAATTAGGATTAATTAATTTATTAAGCGACTGCATCACCCTAAAAACTAAAGATATTGTCATTGAAAGCAATTCTATTAAAGAAGCCCTCAAACAGTTAAAAGATAAAGAAGCAGATACAGAAGAAAAAGACAAGATTAAAAGAGATATAGAACAACTTAAGGCAAATGTTTTAAAGGTTCAAAATTCTCTTTCAAATGTTGTTGAGTTTATGAGTTCCACATTCGGCGACTCGCCTGAAACAGAAATTTTCATTTCAAACATTACTTTAAATAAATATTCTGCAACATTTCTTATGTCCTTTGGTTGCGAAAGCTTTGCAAGGCTTTCGGATAATTCGGAATACGATAGAAAAATCATAGAAGAACTAGAAAAAAGCGAATAAACCACAATAACCCCTGTCCGAAAAATTTTCGGACAGGGGTTATTTATGCGGTTACAGGTTCTGTTACGTATTCATTCAATTCTTCATCGTAATATTCTCTATAATAATCTTCAATTTCATCGTCATAGTAAATATCGTCATAATAGATTTCTTCATATCGTGAAGTATCCCATTCATTATTCATTTCTTTTTCAATAACTGTATCAACAGGTATTCCATCGATATAGACATTTACTATCTTAAATCTGTTTTTATAAATCTTGAAAACTGCATAAGCCTGAGTTTCGGGACCTTCGCAAAAGCCGTGTTTTATATTAGCTTGTTCAATTCCTCGGTCATATAATTCCTGAAAACCGTAATCATCATATAGTTCACTTGATTCGCTTTCATATTTAAAACCCCAATCCTCACTATACCAGCTATATAATTTATTTGAACTTACATACAAATCATTTGCAGGTAGGCCTGAAATTTCAACAGGTGTGGAAAATCCATTTTCGTTATTTTCGAAAATAACATAGTGCATATTTCTCGTATGAATAAGCTCTTCCAAAGCATTGTTTCTGAATATAATGCCCCGGTGATCACAGAACACAGAATCCACAACCAGTTTAATTTCCTGTCCTTTTTCTTCCAGCTCTTTATTCTTATAGGTTTCGTAACCCCAGACGCTTAAAGGTATTATAAACTGAACTGCAAGTATTATTGAAAGAATTATTGTACCTTTTTTATTTTTCATCATCTTCCACCGCCTTTTCTAATTCAAGCTGTTCTTTTTTGATTTTCTTTGAGATGCAGAAGTTTGCACCGAAAAGAGATGCACCGCTGATTAAGAACATAAGACCCACTGTTACCATATTCCAATCGAAAGCAGAAAGCACGAAGAACATCAGAACAAGAAGCATTATTAAACCTACATTAAGATTAAAGTAATTCTTCTCATTTGCACCTTTAATGAGCATTACAAGGCCTTCTGCAAATGTTATTGCGAAAAGAACAAGTCCTATCCACTCTACTGATTTGAATGCAGGACTGAATAAACCTATTACCGCACCTGCACCACCAAGATAGCAGAAAATTGATTGGTATTTGTTCTTATCAAGTGATTTTTCTCCTATAATAAAGCCGATTGCAAGAGTTGCAACTGTTAAAATTATTGTTATAATGCTTTCGGGTTTAATCAAGTTTAACCATCTGTTGATGTCGCTGTATGAATAAATAACATCATCCTGCAAATGAAAATAGGTTGAAGCTATTGAGCCAAACGCAGTTCCTAAAATACCTATTGGGTAAAACGGCATTGACCATCCATCGTTTTTATTTAATGCGTAAATACAAACTGCAAGTGCCAATGGCAAGGAGAAATAACCCCAATCAAGAATAAACAAGCTTATTGCGATTACCATAGCACAAGATGCCAAAACTGAAATCCAGGAGGAATATTCATATCTTGCATCAGCCACATTTTTTCTGTTAAAGAATGCAAAGAGTAAGCCTGCGCCAACTAAAACAACCATTAAAATTGTTGTTAAAATTTCGTTTCTTGTGTATTCAAGAACACCTATTGAACCTGCAATTGAAAAGCCGTAGTAGAACACCAAAGGTGAAACAACTTTAAAGAAACACAATATAGGAAGAATCAAAACTGCATCAATAAGTAAGCACATTAAAGCACCCAAATGAAGCTCTAAAACCATACTTAAAAGACCCACTGTTGCGGTAACACCTGCGGACCAAAGAATTGATGCGCCCTCTCGCCAAGCGATATTATCGAACTTTTTCTTATAGGTATAGATTGCACCTGCCTGACCTAAAAGCAATGGCAAGAATGAAACTGTTGCTTTCATAATATTGGGGAATTTATCCCAAAGGGCAACCATAAGAATTATTACACCTGCACCAACGAACAACGAGCCTAAAATGGAGAACACCATAAACAAGGTTTTGCTTGTTCTTACGCTTTCCTCTAGTTGAGTATTACGTTTTTCTCCGTAAAGCAGTTCTTCAACCTCAACACCGAAAAGCTCAGCGATTTTTTGAATCATATCCAAATCGGGTTGAGTTCTGTTGTTTTCCCAGGATGAAACCGCCTGACGGGAAACGAAAAGCTTTTGCGCCAGCTCCTCCTGACTCATATTCTGTAACATTCGTAAGCGTTTGATGTTTTTTGAAATTTTAGTCATTTTCATCACCTCTAAAACAATATTTACATTTTATTTTGAAAATGTCATCAATTTTCGAAAAAACAGTTTTGCTACAATTTGTTGCGGGTAAGGTAAACCGCTTTCGCGGTATTCAATTATACGCACAAAGTGCTAGAACCCTCCACCACACCTACGCTCCACTCCGGTGTGGTCCCCCTCCCTTCGCCAGGGAGGTTTGGGTTATCTGCTTTTCTTGACTATATTGTAGCTCAAAGGCATAAAAAAACTGCCTGAATGTAACTTTCGGGCAGTTTTTTGTAATTTTTGGGTATTTTATTGTAATTTTAGTGTTTACTCTTATCGTCACGCTCTCGGATTACAAATCTTACAGGTGTACCCTCAAGACCATAAACCTCACGAATCTGATTTTCAAGATAACGTTGATAGCTATAGTGGAACAAATCTGCACTGTTAACGAAGCAAACGAATGTTGGGGGTCTTGTAGAAGCCTGAGTCATATAATAAATCTTAAGGCGTTTGCCTTTATCTGTTGGGGGCTGAACTCTGAGTGTTGCCGCTGCAAGAATTTCATTGAGTTGACCTGTTTTAATTCGCATTGCATTCTGAGTATCAACGAATTTAATAAGCTCATAAAGTCTATCTACTCGTTGACCTGTTTTTGCAGAAATGAAAATGATTGGTGCAAAGGACATAAAAGAAAAATCCTTCATTAACTGTTTGCGGTAGGAGTCCATTGTTTTGCCGTCTTTTGCATAGGCATCCCATTTATTAACCGCAATAATACACCCCTTACCCTGCTCTAAAGCACGACCTGCAACCTTGCTGTCCTGCTCGGTGAAGCCTTCAAGGGCATCTATCATAATAACACAGACATTGGCTCTTTCAACAGCCATATCGGTTCTGAGAACGCTGTATTTTTCAACTGCATCATCAATTTTTGATTTACGGCGAAGACCTGCAGTATCAATAAACATAAATTTGCCGTGTTCATTCTCAACAAAGCTATCGGTTGCATCACGGGTTGTTCCTGCGATATTCGAAACAATCATTCTTTCTTCACCGATAATTTTGTTAACAAGTGAGGATTTACCAACATTAGGTTTACCGATAACTGCAACCTTAATATAGTCATCCTCATCATTATCTTCTGTAAGATATTCTTCAGGAAGATGCTTCAAAACCTCGTCAAGAAGGTCACCTGTTCCATGACCGTGAACGGACGATACAGGGAATGGGTCGCCAAGACCAAGGTTATAGAACTCATAAAGCTCGGGTGGCGGTGCGCCTAAGCCATCACATTTATTAACTGCCAGAACAATGGGTTTACCGCTCTTCTGAAGCATAGTCGCAACCTCTTCATCAGTTGCCACAACACCATCACGAACATCGGTAACCAAAATAATTACATTGGCACTGTCAATGGCAAGCTGTGCCTGACGGCGCATCTGTGAAAGAATAATATCATTTGAATAAGGCTCAATACCACCTGTATCAACAAGAAGCATATTATGCCCAAGCCATTCGCAATCACCAAAAAGGCGGTCGCGTGTAACACCGGGAGTGTTATCAACAATTGCAAGGCGAGTACCTGTAAGCTTGTTGAAAAGTGTACTTTTACCAACATTGGGTCTGCCAACAATGGCAACAACCGGTCTTGCCATATTTACGCACCTCCGTTTATTATTGTATCAAGAAATACTGCACCATCGTTTTCAACTGGTGTAACTTTAACATTTAATTCTTTGGAAAGTTCCTCTATTGTTACATCATCGAGGAACTTATCTCCCTCGTTTCTCAATGAAACTCTTGGAATTAAAAGCTCGTTACCTAAATCTGAATCCTTTAACTGTGCTTTAAAATCTGCACCTGTTATAAGACCTGCAACGGTAACAGTATCACCGAAAAAGTCATTTTTTATTTTTATTACATTTATTTTTAATCCCTGAAACTTTTCTTCAGCCTTTTTACAAAGGTTTGAAAGAAGTTTGTGTGCAGCATAACCTGTTGCAACAGTAATATTGCGATTTACTTCTTTGCTTTCAGTATCCTCTAAAGCATTAAGAAATTCTTCTTTTAACAAAGCACACATTCCAACCCCGTTATCAAGCTGAGAAAACTCACCGTAATATTCTGCTTCAGGAAGCTCGCGCTCTGCTAAAAGATAAAATTCATCAGAAGCATAAGCAAGAGTTTTTCCACCATTGTAAAAAGAATAATGAGCGTTAAACTCGTCGATTATATCAATAACATTTGCTGCTTCTTCTTTAGTATAAGTTCTCAAAGGGTAAAGACCATCACGATATTTCGTAAGTCCTACAGGAACTGCGGCAATGCTTTTCACACTCGGAGAGAGTTTTGAAAGCTCTTCTAACGAAAAACGAAGCTCGTCACCATCGTTTATACCCGGACAAAGAACAAGCTGAGTATTCATAGCAATACCGTTTTCAGAAAAACGATCAAGAATTTTAAGGCTTTCCCCAGCAAAACGATTTTTCATAATTTCAACCCGAAGCACCGGATTCATTGTATGAACCGAAATATTGATTGGAGAAATATGCATATCAATTATCCGCTGCACTTCCCTTTCGCAAAGCCCTGTTAAGGTTATATAGTTGCCGAAAAGAAAGGACATTCTTGAATCGTCATCTTTAAAATAAAGAGTATCCCTCATACCTTTAGGCATCTGGTCAACGAAACAGAAAACACATTTATTTTTGCAGGAACGTTGCTTGTCCATAAGATAAGTTTTAAATTCAAGGCCAATATCAGCGAATTCGTCACTTTTTCTTATATTAGTAACAACTGTTTCGCCGTTTCTTAAAATTTCTAATTTAAGTTTTCGGCTTTGAATATAAAAGCGGTAATCGAGAACATCAAATATTTCCTGGTTATTGATTTTAACAAGCTCATCTCCTGCCAAAACACCTGCTTTTTCACCATATGATGCAGGGTAAACATTTTCCACAATAACAGACATTCTCTCACCACCTTTTTAATATATAATTTTAACTCATTACAGTCCAATAGGGCGGGGAGAATTTTCCCACCGCCCTTTGAAAATCAGAAATACGTACTATTACAGATTATTCTGCTACTTCGATAACCTGTTTGCCGTTGTAGTAGCCACATGCTGTGCAAAGTCTGTGAGGTCTTTTGAACTCACCGCATTTGGGGCACTTTACAAGTGCTGCTGCGTCCATTTTCCAAACGTTGGATCTTCTTTTGTCACGTCTTGCTTTAGAAACTCTTCTCTTAGGTACTGCCATTAGTACTACCTCCTATAGAATTTTAAATAATTAATAACTTAGTTATCCAAAAGCTGTAAAAGCACTTCCATTCGCGGGTCGATTGGAGCTTTACAGTCACATTTGGATTTGTTAAGGTTTTTGCCACAGATAGGGCAAAGTCCTTTACAATTTTCGTTGCAAAGGTATTTTGTGGGAAGAGCGAGATTAACATCTTCCTCAACAAGCTCGTCAAGGTTAAGTCGCATATTGGGCACCTCGAGGAAATCGTCATTATCTCCGCTTTCAAGGGTAACAACGAGAGTATGCTCAACAGGGAATGAGAACTGCGAAATTACATTCTCCGCACAACGATCGCAGGGTGCTTCGTATTTAAGCGCGGCACTTGCCTTGAGGTTAACGATACTTGCTTTGTTTTCAACGAAACCACTTACCTTTACGGGAGCGGTAACGGGAGAAAATCCTGACACTTCAATTGAGCTTAAGGAAAGCTCGTAATCAAAGGGAATTTTCAACCCATCCGTATTAAAAACTGATTCAAGTTCGATAATCATATACTATACCTCTCAACATACCCAAGTATTATATTATCTAAATTAAGTTTTGTCAATAAGAAAAGTCAAAAAATCCCCTCTTTTATAGAGGGGATCAGAAAAATTGTCAGATTTTTTCTGCGTTATCAAAGAGAGCAGCAGGAAGCTTTGCTTCGTCTTCAGAAACTGTGAAAACGATATCAATTTCATTTTCTGCAGATACCTTGCTGAGCTTGTTGATAAGAGCTGCAAAAGCGTCATAATCTCTGCCAACAATTTTGAATGTTGCATCAACAAAAATTTCTGTAATATCGTGGTCCTGAGCGATAACGCCACATACCATACCATAGAAAGCGTCGCAACCCTCTACACCGAATCTTTCGGTTTCGATAAGTCTTGCTTTGTGAGTTACTTCATAAGTAAGTAAGGGAGATTTTTCAATGCAAACTACTGTTCCGTTTGAATTTTCAACTGCTTCGTTAATGAGGTTGATAAGTCTCTTTGTTTTGCCGGAACCTTTGTTGCCTATAATAAGTTTAATCATAATGATTTACCTCCGTTGTTTATAATCTCGCCTGACGGCGACTTTTACAAAATTATTTTTTATGTAGCAAGTCAAAAGACTTGCAAATATTTATGAAAGCCTTGCTTCAAGTGCTTTCTTGTGTTCCTCGTAACCGGGTTTACCGAGAAGAGCGAACATATTTTTCTTATAGCTTTCAACACCGGGTTGATCGAAAGGATTAATTCCTAAGATATAACCGGATACTGCACAAGCTTTTTCAAGGAAATAAACGAGATAACCGAAATCATATTCGTTCATTTCTGAAACCTCAAGAACCATATTGGGAACCTTGCCGTCTGTATGAGCAAGTATTGTTCCGAGGAAGGCTTTCTTGTTAACAAAATCAACAGATTTGCCTGCAACAAAATTGAAGCCATCACCATTTTCGGGATCAAGGCCAATAATAAGCTCTTGCTTGGGTTTATCAAAAGTAACAACTGTTTCAAACATTACCCTTTCACCCTCTTGCACATATTGACCGAGTGAATGAAGGTCCGTTGAGAAAACTGCTGATGAAGGATAAAGACCTTTGCCGTTTTTACCTTCACTTTCACCATAAAGCTGTTTGAACCATTCGTTCATCATTGTGTAGTCAGGTTCATAGGAAATCATCATTTCCACAGATTTACCTTTACGGTAGAGAATATTTCGCATTGCAGCATATTTATAACAATCGTTTGTATAAACATCGCCTTCAGCAAATTTTTCACGGGCATCTGCTGCGCCCTGCATCATTGAATCAATATTGATTCCTGCAACTGCAATAGGAAGAAGACCAACTGCTGTAAGAACTGAATACCTGCCACCAACATCATCGGGAATAACGAATGTTTCGTAGCCCTCGCGATCAGAAAGCTCTTTGAGAGTTCCTCTTGCTTTATCAGTTGTTGCATAAATTCTTTTTGCGGCTTCTTCTTTGCCGTATTTTTTCTCGAGCATTTCCTTGAATACTCTGAATGCGATTGTGGGTTCGGTAGTAGTACCCGATTTTGAAATAACATTTACTGAAAAATCCTTACCTTCGCAAAGAGCAATTGCTTCTGCAAGTGCTGATGAGGAAAGCGTATTTCCTGCGAAAATAATCTGAGGTTTTTCTAGCAAGTTACGGTTTTGGGATTTGCAAAATTCGATTGCCGCTCTGGCACCTAAATAAGAACCTCCGATACCGATAACAACGAGAACGTCGCTGTCGCTACGGATTTTCTCTGCGGCTTTTTTGATACGTGTGAACTCTTCCTTATCGTAGTCAACAGGTAAATCTAACCAGCCAAGGAAGTCATTTCCTGCGCCCGTGCGCGAGTTAAGAAGTTCAACAGCCGACATTACCTCGGGAGCAATACCCTGGACATCGCTTTCGTTAACAAAGCCCTCAAGATAGCGTGTGTTGAGTTTTACTGACAAATGTTTCATCTCCTATAAAATTAACTATTGCATTAGTGTGGCGAACAATAGTTATATTTGCTAATATTCTACAATAAAACGCCACCATTTTCAATAGAATTTTAAGATTTTTACAAAAATTTCTTCTTTTCAAACAAGGTTAATGCAATATTCACTAATTGGGAACTCATTTCTTGTTGCAATAGCCGAAAAGAATTGAACCCCGTACGCCTAAAATTCAAATCTTTTGGCACATCACGGCGTGTTTCGCCTTAATATACGCCAGTATATCTGCGCCGAAGAAACACCCCGCTGCACCAAAATCTTTGGAATTTTAGGTGCGAGCAGTTTATTAAGGAAAAATTTTTGCAATAACAAGGAAAAAAGTGAAGGAATACTGGCGTATTTCAAGCTTTTTGACGCAGTTAGTGCGGAATTTTTCCTTAAGAAACCGTGCGGTGTTCAACTATTTTCGGCTACTACCGAATACAAATTACTCTCACCCTTTTCAATTACTGTTACACTTGCCGCAACCACCGTTGTGAGAAGCATTATTACAATTGCAAGGACAGTAAAAATATTAAAAAGCTTATTAAATTCTTTCATTTTTCCAATTCCTTATCTAACATTTTTGAGATTGATTTCCCGATTAAAGATGCAGAATAAACCGCCTCTTCTAAAGTATTGGCATCTGTTCCGAATTCCAACAAAAGTGAGCACGGTGTAACATTCATATTATATTTTCTGTTACAAAAGAAAACAGGTCGCATTAAGCCATCATAGTCCTCTTCAACCGTATTCTGCAAATGAAGAGCAAAGATAAGATTATCTTTCCATTTTGGGAAACCTTCAACTCCATCACCCTCACAACCACTTATAATCATAACCTGGGCAGCTTTCTTGCCGTTTATTTCGGCTGTTGGTTTGCTTTTAGTTCCGTTATCATAATGAATTGCATCTCTGTGAACATCAAGAGTTAACACAATCGAGGGATACTTTTTCAGATATTTTTCAACACTTACAAGAGAACGACCATAAGCACCGTTATAGCTATTGTCATAAATGGTTTTATCATGAATAACCTTATACCCTGCTTTTTCAAGCTCTTTTACAAGCTCTTCCCCTACCCTGACCATATTTTTCCGGGAGTCTTTTGAGCGGGTATCATTTTGATTTGAATACCAGCCTAAATCCAAGAGCTCATAAGTCTCGGTTGTATGAGTATGATAAACCAGAATATACGGCTCCTCTTTTGTTATTGTTTTATATTTCGGAGATTCATTCAAAAGATTTTTGATGCTTATATTTTCATCAGTTTTATTGTTCACGGAAACCAAACCATAGGAAGTACCCGTTGAGCTTGTGCAGAATTGCTGTTCTTTTATGTCACCTGTTTTTTTTAATTTCTTATAAACACCTTTTGCCTCTTCCATAAGCGCAATTATATCAGAGGGTGTTCCATTCTTATAAGTAACAACATTATACCCTCCACCGCCGAAGCCCGATGGCGAAAAAGTTGCATCAGCATCATTATTAAAAGCGTTATTCACTGATAAATCTGCACTTTGAAAATCTCTTTTCAAAGAGAATAAATCGGACACAACACCAATAACCTTACCACTTATATAATCGCCACCATATAGCACAGTAGAAACAAGAGCAACGCAGATTATTAAACACAGTGATTTATAAATAAAACTATTTTTATGCTTCAACAAAACACCTCCCCATATAAAATATGAGAATTGTTTTGTTATTAGAATAACTTTACATAAGCGAATATAATTCCTTTGGTGTTAATGTTGGTTGCAAAGCGCAATTGATTGAAAGTGCCAAAAGATACGATGCATTTTTTACTAACAAATCAATATCCTTAGGTGCAACAATCATTCTTTCGCCATTCAGAAGTTTTGATTTATCAAGTTTTTCTGGTGAAATTCCCGAAAGTTCTGAAGATAAAGAAATTGCATCAACAACAGTAGGAATACCGATGGCAATTACGGGTACACCTAAAAAATCCTCATCAATTCTCGCTCTTGCATTACCTATACCCGAACCGGGTGCAATCCCCGTATCTGACATCTGGACAGTTTTGCCCAATCTTTCAACGCTACCTGCAGCAAGAGCATCAATTGTTATGATGCATTGAGGCTTAACCGCCTCACAGATGCTCTTTATATATTCGCCTGACTCTATTCCCGTTTTACCTAAAACCCCTGCAGAAACAACCGCCACAGGTCGCAATTTTTCAGAAAAGCCTGCAACCTTTTGCACTTCTCTGCTTATATGCCTTGTGGCAAACACCAACGATGCGGTATCAGGTCCGAGAGCATCTGAAGTAATATCTTCGTTCCCAACCCCTGCCACAAGAACTGTTCCGTCACCTTCTGGCAAAAGCTGTTTTATGCTTTCAACCAAGGCTTTTAATCTTCCGTCGCTTACTGCGGCTTCATTTGAAAAAGGGTTCATTTCAAGTGTAATGTATTTTCCCACACCCTTTCCCAATCGCTTTGCAGCTTTTTCGGTTTTAATCTCAATTATGGTAGTTTGGCACTCGTCATTTTCTGTTTTTGAAACCTCAACACCCTCAATCTCCTCGTTAATCATTTCCCTGCGTTCAAGAGCAAGGTCTGTTCTGAAATTCAAAATACCACCTCAAAAATATTATTGGTTACGATTTTCAGGACTATTCAAAAATAATATTTATCGGTAAAATATTGAAATACATATTATAATGTGTTAAAATACTTGGCGATAATTTGAAAAGGAAGTTATTATATGAAACTTGGTATTGTTGGTCTTCCCAACGTTGGTAAAAGTACACTTTTTAATGCACTTACAAATGCAGGTGCTCAGGCAGCAAACTACGCTTTCTGCACAATTGAACCCAATGTAGGCGTTGTAGCAGTTCCCGACAAACGCCTTGATGCACTTTGCGAAATGTATAACCCTATTAAAGTTACTCCTGCAACAATTGAATTTGTTGATATTGCAGGTCTTGTTAAAGGTGCTTCGAAGGGCGAAGGTCTCGGAAACAAATTCCTATCTCACATTCGTGAGGTTGATGCTATAATTCACGTTGTTCGTTGCTTTGATAATGACGATATTATGCACGTTGATGGTTCAGTTGACCCTCAGAGAGATATTGAAACAATCAACCTTGAGCTTATTCTCTCAGATGCTGAAATTCTCCAGAGAAGAATTGACAGAACAACTAAAGCTATGAAGGGCGATAAAACTCTTGCGGCAGAGCTTGCAATTCTTGAAAAAGTAAAAGATGCACTTGAAAACGGTATTTGCGCAAGAGCAGTTGACCTTACAGACGATGAAAAGGAAATTCTTGATTCAGTTGCTTTGCTTACATCAAAGCCTGTTATTTATGCTTGTAATATGAGCGAGGAGGATTTCGCTTCAAAAATTGATACAAATGCTCGTTACAATGCTGTTAAAGCACTTGCAGAAGAGGAAGGCAGTCAGGTTCTTCCAATTTGTGCAGAGCTTGAAGCACAGATTGCAGAGCTTGACCCCGAAGAAAAAGAAATGTTCCTTAGTGAGCTTGGTGTTTCAACTGGTGGTCTTGATTTGCTTATTGAACGCAGTTATGACCTCCTCGGTCTTATGAGCTACCTTACAGCAGGTCAGCCCGAGGTAAGAGCCTGGACAATCAAAAAAGGCACAAAAGCACCTCAGGCGGCAGGTAAAATCCACTCCGACTTTGAAAGAGGCTTCATTCGTGCAGAGGTTGTTTCCTTTGACGTGCTTATGGAATGCGGTTCAATGGCAGTTGCCAAGGAAAAAGGTCTTGTTCGCTCCGAAGGTAAAGAATATGTAATGCAGGATGGAGATATTGTTCTCTTTAGATTTAATGTTTGATTTATAACTAATGAACCCCTTAAAACTGACATTCAGTTTTAAGGGGTTCTAAAATTTTATTCAGCCATTTTATAGTGCCTTAAATAAACACCAACTGTTTTATCGTAGTCAAGAACGTGGATGAATGTTCCGTCTTCCATTGGGTAAACAGTTACACCTTCCGCTTCGTTACCTGCTGCAGAGGGAAGAGAACGGGTGCAAAGCTCTTTAACAAGACCGCTTTCAACATCTACCGTCATAATCTTATCGTCATTGCTGTCTGCAATATCGGAAGAGAGATAAAGCGCTCCGTCATAAACCTCGCCACCCTGAATGCGAACAACCTGCTCCGACAAAGGAATCACGTGTGAAAACTCCATTGTTTCAAGGTCAAATGCGAGAATTTCATTTACTTCGTTGAACTGTGAGCAATATAGATAACCGTTTTCACCATCAACGCAGCACCACGGAATACCATCCGGAAGGTCAGTGTTAGGCAATTCAAAAACATCAACAATATGAAGCGAACGAGCATCGTAGGTTATAACAAGAGGTAAATCCTCTGCTTCATTTTCAACTGCAGCATAGATTTTGCCGTCATAATAGCTGATGCCTCCAACATGGTCGCTACCATAGTTATCAATATACTCCTGAGGAATGGGAGAATCGTTTTTAACGAGAACCTCCATAGTTTCTGCATCCCATTTGGTAATACTAGTCATACCGAAAGCGGTAAGAGAACCTGATGTATAATAATACTTACCATCAGTTGTAACACCTTGACCCGATTTAAAAGCATCAAGGAAAACAAGCTTATCTTCTCTTACAAGCTCAACCTCGGGAGTGGAAGTTGCATCGCCTGAATCCATAAAACCTGTGAAGAGCATACAAATGCTTACTAAAATGCTTAACAAAGCGTCTATAATATGTATTCCTGTCATATTATTCACTCCTAAACTTAATATACAATATAGAATATACCATTTCATACCTTTTTTCAATAAAATATTAATATTCTGTGAAAACTTACAAAACCATTGATAATTAAATAGTTACAATGTATAATGCTATGGAAAGTTTTTATTTAAAGGTGCAGATATGGAATATAAATACGAAATACACGCCCACACAAAAAACACAAGTCTTTGCGGTCAGCTTGATGCAGAAGAGCTTATAAAGAAATACAAAGAAGCAGGTTATTCGGGAATTGTTATAACCGACCACTATTCCCCTATGACCTTTCACATTTCTGAATTTTTTAATAAGAAAAAGGCACTCGAACATTATCTTCGTGGTTACAGAAAAGCAAAAGAATTGGAAACAGAAGATTTCTCGGTTCTTCTTGGTACAGAGTTAAGATTTTATGCAACAGTTAACGATTATTTAATTTATGGTGTTACGGAAGAAATGCTTTATGAACTCCCCTTCCTGCTTCCTCTTTACATCAAAAAAGCAAGTAAATTATTCAGAGAAAGAGGTTGCATTTTTCTTCAGGCGCACCCGTTCAGGCAGTTCATAAGAAGAGCTAACCCCAAATATCTTGACGGAGTTGAGGTTTTCAATGGTAAAGCCGATAAACAAGCAAACGACAACTCTCTTAAATGGGCAAAAGAAATAAATGCAAAAATCAAAACAAGCGGTAGCGACTGCCACAGAGAAACAGGTGTTGGCTTAGGCGGAATAATAACAGAAGAGCCTATTAAAACCAACGAGGATTTATTAAAAATTCTCAAAAGCGGGAATTATAAGTTAATAAGAAATCAGAAATAAACAAAACACCATTTCTTACAACTAGTGAGAAATGGTGTTTCTTTACTAATTAAATTTTTAGGCTCAATTTAAAGAACCTTGCTGTGTCTTGTCCAAGACTTCCAGAGAATCGGGTACTATAGAATCTGCAATTTCTTCTATATCTATTATATCTTTATAAAAATATTGGGTAAAAGTTAAATATTTTATCGGACCTAATATTTTAATATCTTTATAATTATACTTTATAAAAATACGGGTATCACCTTTAAAAATTCTAATATCGCCAACACATTTTTTAGGTATCCCCCAAGTATCTCTCACACAAGCTATATGGGTACACAACGCAACGGCTGTTCCGTCTTCGATTATCAATTCGTATCTATTTTTATTATTTAATACACCCTCTTTTTCTTCTTCGTCAACTTTAGATACCGAAACAGTTCCGTAATATCCATCACAATCGAACTCATAAATATTATATATCTGAGGTATATCTGTTTCGGGTAAATATTTACTAGATATAACATCAATACCTTGTGATATATTATTGTCTATTTTGAGTTTTTTTATATCTAAAGAAATAAGAGATAAAAAAAGGAAGATGAAACAAAAAAAGATACTTAATATATTAATAATCTTTTGTTTTTTAGCAGGTTTCGTTTTCACTAATGTTTTAACGGATACTCCTAATAAAACAACAATAATTATCAAAACCACAAACCGAAAAACAATTCCGAACATCAAATCACGCCACCATTTTATCCATTGTTTCTTTTTTCAGATAAAAACACACTTCATTGATTTAATTATATACCACTAAATCATAAAATGCAACACTTACACAAAGGCATAGAGAAAATCAGGGGACGGTTCTATGATTGGATTGTTTTATGCTAAAAACCGTCCCCTGATTTTTAATTTAAAAAACACTGAAAAACCTTGATATACAATGGATTAAGGCTCAATCACAGAACCGTCCCCTGATTGGTCGTCCCCTGATTGGTCGCCGTCCCCTGATTGGTCGTCCTCAAATACAATTTGGGTTTCATTTACTATTAGACTGTAGTTTGCATCAAAGTTCAAAACATGTGCATAGTACGTTACAAAATCTTTTTCAAGAACTTCATTGTTTTGGGATAAAAAATCAAATTTTGTATTGTACTCATCTACGATTTTCAATTCATCACCATTAGTATCAAAAATGGTAATAAAATACTCGCTAGTATTTTTATATTGAAAAATATTTACAATAATTCCGTCGCAAAATTTTCTAACTATCTGTTTGGTATTTGAGCCGGTCCCTATTTTCCATCCTTCTTCAGTTTTAGGAACAATCAAATAATTATATGAATTTTTTTTGCACCCAATAATGAAATCACAATCAACACCCTCTACAATAAGTCCAATATCTAATTTGTTGAAATTATAATATTCATATGCTTCTTTAGGCGAATTGAACGTTATAAAAAGATTCTCCAATGGTAGAAATGATAAAATAACCATTATCACTACTGATATACTTGTAAAAATAATATACAGTATTCGCTTATGAATCGCATTGTTTTTTATTATTATAATTGAAATTGCAAGTAAAATACAACAAATGACCACTCTAATAATGCTATACATTGTATTTTTCCTCCAATTAATATGCGTTTGAATATGAATATGATGGGGTTTGAATAGGTTGCCCTGTTGTGTACCATAAGTATGCTGCTACAACCATCTTACCGCTTATAGGACAGGGGACGGTTCTATGTCTTATTGTTTTTTACATAAAACAATCCCCAAATCTTATTTAACTTTATAAACTTAAACCTTGATTTTAAAGGCTTTTAAGACTTTTCATAACAAGACATAGAACCGTCCCCTGATTGGTCCGTCATGGAATCTATTGCCTTTTCAAAATTAAGCCAATTACTATATTCGGTTACAGTTCCAGTTGTTGCATCAATTATAATATATTGGCTATAGTATATATCTTCTGTTAAGAATAACAATTCACGGCGTTGCTTAATAACCATGTCAAAAGAAACAGAAATATCACTATATTCTAAGTTGCGAAATTCTAAAATGTTTTTTGTAGGCACTTCCAGTTTAAAAGCGAGAATATTTTTATTACTGTAAACATCTGAAATAAAGCCTTCATAAATAACTTCGTCATTCTTTAACACAAAACCCATTAACGATTCAGATGTTGCTTTAGAAACACTCCAGATATCATCTCCTTGGATTCTAGCCACTGTTTCATAAGAAAAACCATTTGAATAAATCCAGTTGATATTAACACCTTTATCTGCACAAAAATCAAGCATTTCGTTTTGTGTTGCAAAATCAAAATACGCATTTTTTGAAATATCAAAAACAGTAAATAAATCTTTTGTTATTTCGTAATCCACACCATTAAGATAGCGTATGTCTTTTGTTGATTCGTTAAATGGAGCTAACTTATTCCAATGATAAACTATAAAATCATTATCATACGCATATCTAAAAATCAACACATCTTCTACAATATATTTTTTATTATTATTTTCAGTATTGTTATCTTCAGTAATATAAATACTGTGTTTAGTATCTGAAAATCTTTCAAAATAAATAGATTCAGTAATTTGGGGATTATAAAAATCTTTAAAATCCAAAGTTTCATTATTACTTTTATTATCAACCCCACAAGAACTGAGAAATAAAACACATAACAAAACTGATAGAAAAATTTTCATTAAATCACCTTTACCCTATTTCGAAACACCAAATAAAAGGATGTTTCTATAATGAACCTTTTCAATATAAAAAACATTCCAAATTAATTTAATTATATACCACTAAATCATAAAATGCAACACTTACACAAAGGCATAGAAAAAGACGGTTACACTTGGCAACCGTCTAAACTTGATTTATTTAATAATTGATTCTTCCCATGAAGCATAGGGTTCGATACCGAAAATTGTTGCAACTGTGGGAGCAACGTTTGCAAGACCGAATGCGCCGTCTTTAAGTTCGTAGGAATTCTTGCTGTAAACAATGAAAGGAACTTCATTAAGAGAGTGTGCTGTTCTGGGAGCAACATTACCCTTTTTATCCTTTTCAAGCATTTCGTCAGCGTTACCGTGGTCAGCAGTAATAAGAACTGTTACACCGCATTTATCAGCTGCTTTAAGAACTCTTGCAAGGCCAAGGTCAACTGCTTCAACAGCTGTGATTGTTGCATCAAGGTTACCTGTGTGTCCAACCATATCACCGTTGGGATAGTTGCAACGGATGAAGTCATATTTACCGCTTTCCATAGCTTCAATAACTGCATCTGTAACCTCTGCAGATTTCATCCAGGGTCTTTCGTCAAAGGAAACCTTATCAGAAGGAATTTCCATATATGTTTCAAGCTCTTCTGAGAATTTATCGCTCTTGTTACCGTTCCAGAAATATGTTACGTGACCGTATTTCTGAGTCTCAGAAACTGCAAACTGATTCATACCCTTGGAAACAAGGAGCTCTGAAAGAGTATCTTTAATTTCGGGAGGATTAACAAGGAATCTTGCAGGGAGCTTAAGGTCACCGTCATACTGAAGCATACCTGCATAAACAACATCGGGCTTTGCACCTCTGTCAAATGCATTGAACTCTTCATTATCAAATGCCATTGAAAGCTCAATTGCGCGGTCGCCACGGAAGTTGAAAAGAACTACGCTGTCGCCATCCTTAATTGCGCCAACAGGCTCGCCGTTTTCAGCAATAACAAAGGGAGGTAAATCCTGGTCGATGACACCATCATTTTCTGCACGGTAGGTTTCAATTGCTTCAGTTGCACTTGCAAACTGTCTGCCGATACCTTTAACATGAGTATCCCAACCCAGCTTAACCATATTCCAGTTAGCTTCGTAACGGTCCATTGTGATAACCATTCTGCCACCGCCTGATGCAATTTTACCGCAGAATGCACCGTCATTGAGTTCAGCAAGAGCGTTTTCAAGCTCTGCAACATACTGGAGACCTGATGTTGCAGGAACATCACGACCATCAAGAAGAATATGAGCACGAACGCTCTTTACACCCTCTGCTTTTGCCTGTTTGAGCATTGCAATAAGGTGAGAAATATTTGAGTGAACATTACCATCGGAAAGAAGTCCGATAAAGTGAAGAGTTGAGTTTTTCTCAACACAGTTACCCGCAATTTCTTTCCAAGCAGTTGATGCATAGATTTTGCCTGATTCGATAGATTCATTAACAAGCTTTGCACCCTGAGAATAAACCTGACCGCAACCGAGAGCATTGTGACCAACCTCGCTGTTACCCATATCGTCATCAGAGGGAAGACCTACTGCTGAACCGTGAGCTTTCAAGCGAACGTTGGGACATTCTTTAAGAAGTTTATCAAGAACGGGTGTGTTAGCAAGTGTAACAGCATCACCAAGACCTGTTTTGGAGTAGCCTACACCGTCCATAACAACGAGAAGTACTTTTTCAGACATTTTATATCACCTTTATAAAAGGGCAGACGATAAGGTCTGCCCTGATTTTTTATTTTAATTAAACGCTTGCTGCTTTAACGATTACAGAGAAATCAGCTGCTTTAAGAGATGCACCGCCGATAAGACCGCCGTCAACATCAACCTGAGCGAGAAGCTCTGCTGCGTTGCCTGCATTCATAGAACCGCCGTACTGAATTGTTACGCGGCTTGCGCATTTAGGACAATAGATTTCGCCAAGAACCTCACGGATTGCATGGTTAACTTCGTTTGCCTGCTCTGCAGTTGCGGTTTCGCCTGTACCGATAGCCCAAACGGGTTCGTAAGCGATGATAATTCTGTCAAGCTCTTCGTTAGAAACGCCCTGAAGAGCGATTTTTGTCTGAGAACGAACAACTTCCATTGTAACACCTTTTTTACGTTCATCGAGAAGCTCGCCAACGCAAAGGATTACTGTAAGACCGCTATCAAGAGCAGCTCTTACTCTCTTATTAACTGTTTCATCAGTTTCACCGAAATACTGTCTTCTTTCGGAGTGACCGATAATAACATATTCAACACCAATTGCTTTAAGCATAGGAGCTGAAACTTCACCAGTGAAAGCACCGCTTTCTGCCCAATGGCAGTTTTCTGCACCAATTTTGATATTGGAGCCTGCAGCTGCTTCCTGAGCTGCGAAAATGTCGATATAAGGAACGCAGAGAACTACGTCACAATCAGCATCTGCAACAAGGGGTTTCATTTCGTTGATGATAGCCTTTGCTTCATCGGGAGTTTTGTTCATTTTCCAGTTACCTGCGATAACTGCTTTACGAAGTGATTTATCCATATCTATAAATCCTTTCACACATTTTATTATTTATTTTTCCTCTATACCTTAACACATCTGTAACGAGTGTGATAAGAAATAGAGTGCGTGCAGTTGGTGAGTTAATGACCCCGAAGCGTATGAGATACGCGAGTTTGGGTCAGTAACTCGACAAATGCGCGTGCTATATTACTTATCATTAACTGCTTCGATACCCGGGAGTGCTTTACCCTCGAGGAATTCAAGAGCTGCACCGCCACCTGTTGAGATGTGAGTCATCTTTGCGCCGAAGCCGAGAGTGTTAACTGCTGCTGCAGAGTCACCGCCACCGATGATTGTAACTGCATCAGTTTCTGCGAGAGATTTAGCAACTGCAATTGTACCTTTTGCAAGGATTGGATTTTCGAAAACGCCCATAGGTCCGTTCCAAACAACTGTTTTTGCAGATTTAACTGCATCTGCATAAAGCTCTGCTGTTTTGGGACCGATATCAAGGCTCATCATATCTGCAGGGATTTTATCTGCATCGCAAACTGCAACTTCGATTTCTGCATCGATGGGATCAGGGAATGCTTTTGTGATTGTAACGTCAACGGGAAGAAGAATCTGAACGCCTTTTTCTTCTGCTTTTTTGAGCATATCCTTGCAGTAGTCAATCTTTGTTTCATCAAGGAGAGATGTACCTACGCTGTAGCCTTTAGCTGCAAGGAATGTGTAAGCCATACCGCCACCGATGATAAGAGTATCTGCTTTGTTAAGAAGATTTTCGATAACGTTAAGTTTATCAGCAACTTTTGCACCACCGAGAATTGTAACGAAAGGTCTCTGAGGATCTTCAACAGCGTTGCCGAGATATTTAAGCTCTTTACCCATAAGGTAACCAACTGCAGCTTCTTCAACGAAGGAAGCAACACCAACTGTTGAGCAGTGAGCTCTGTGAGCAGCACCGAAAGCATCGTTTACATAGATATCGCAAAGAGAAGCGAGTTCTTTTGAGAATGCTTCGCCATTCTTTGTTTCTTCGGGACGGAAACGAGTATTCTGGAGAAGAACAACATCGCCATCCTTCATTTCTGCAACTGCTTTTTTAGCATTTTCGCCAACAACTACATCATCTGCTGCGAAAACAACGTCTTTATTGAGAACTTCTGAAAGTCTTTTTGCTACGGGAGCAAGGCTTTCTTTCTCGTTGGGGCCGTTTTTAACTTTACCAAGGTGAGAGCAAAGGATAACCTGTGCACCATCATCGAGAAGCTTTTTGATTGTGGGGAGAGCGGCTGTGATACGATTTTCATCTGTTATAACGCCATCTTTGAGAGGAACGTTAAAGTCACAACGTACGAGAACCTTTTTGCCTTTTGCGTTGATATCATCAACTGTTTTCTTGTTT
The DNA here is from genome assembly GCA_045606545.1 of Acutalibacteraceae bacterium. GTDB lineage: Bacteria > Bacillota > Clostridia > Oscillospirales > Acutalibacteraceae > DTU089. Next base: position 68,839 of record JAZUSD010000073.1, read on the forward strand.
AAAAGACCCATTTTTGATTACTCCTTTTAACATTTTTTATATTGTTAATTTTTTACCGAATATATTTTATACTAACTGCCATCTTTTTTCAAGTATATTTCCCATTTTTTGCCCTATCATTTTTAACATTCTTTTAAAAGGTAAAACCGATATTTTTGTTATGTTAGGCTAAACGGTCATTTTTTCTCTTATTTCTTTTAAAATTTTCTTTTCCCGCCTTGAAACCTGAACCTGCGACATTCCCAATTTACAGGCAACTTCTGTTTGAGTTTTAGACATAAAATATCTTAACTCAATCAGTTTTCTGTCCTTTTCGGAAAGCTCTTCAATGCACTTATCAAGAGTTAATTTCTCGTTGATTTTTTCTTCCTCGCTATCTATAGGTATATCAAATTGCTTTTCATCGGTTTCGCTATCGCCTGATGTGAGAGAAACAACGGGTTGCGATGCAAGTAAAAGTTCACTTGTTTCATAAACACTCAAGCCTACTCTATCTGCAATTTCCGTTAATGTTGGCTCATACCCTTTTTCATTCTCCAACTTTTCCTTTTCTGCCCAGATTTCTCTTGATTTTTCTTTTAACGAACGGCTTACTTTAACTGCTCCCCCATCACGAAAAATACGTTTAATCTCACCTAATATGGCAGGCACGGCATAAGTTGAAAAAACATAGCCAAGACTTTCATCAAAGCCATCTGCCGCTTTAATAAGACCCACACAACCTGCCTGAAACAAATCCTCGTACTCTACTCCTCTGTTTTTAAACCTTTGAGCGCAGGAATGAACAAGACCTATATTATCATTTATCCTTTTTTCTCTTTGGGTCATTTTGTTTTACCGCAAATTCTTTTTTCAATTGTAACTGTTGTGCCAACCCCAACCTTCGAGCGAACCCTTAGCTTATCAGAAAAGCTTTCCATAACAGAAAAGCCCAGTCCTGAGCGGTCACCGCCCACGCTCGTATATAGTGGCTCTCTGGCTTTATTAACATCTTCAATTCCGCAACCCCTGTCCCTTACAGTTATGCGTACAATACCCTCTTCAAAAACTGAACAGGTTATGTAAATTTTTCCTATTGTATTTTTGTAAGCGTGGACAATGCAATTTGTTACCGCCTCGCTTACAACTGTTTTTATATCACCTAATTCCTCAACCGTCATATCAAGCTGAGAAGAAAAGGCAGAAACTGCCATACGTGAAAAGCTTTCGTTAAGAGAACGACTGTCAAATATCATTTTCAATTCATTTATTTTTTTCATATATATACCTCATTTCTTTGTTTTATCTCTGCCAACTTCTCAATCCCTGACATTTTCATAATGGTGTAGTCCCGTTTCGAAAGATTATTAACCTTGAGCTTTTTACCCTTACCCGAAACAAGACGATAGCGCCCCATAACAAGTCCGACTCCCGAGCTATCCATAAAAGTTACATCATAAAAATCAAGCACTAAAACATTAATTTTTTCAAGACTTACAAAAGCATCATCTATTGCATCTCTTATTTCCGGAACTGTGTGGTGGTCTATTTCACCTTTTATAAATGCGGTTAATGTGCCGTTTTTGTTTTTTAAAGTTACAGGCATATTTATTCCTCCTTTTCAATATAATTTCAGTTTACAATCAATCACGAAAAAAATATGTCGTATAACGGCGGATAAATAAACAATAAAGAAAGAAACTATTCCAAATAAAATAAGTAGTGGAATTTCAGATTGCTATATGGTATAATAATCGGGTTATTAAACTTACGGAGGGTTAAAATGATTAAAAAAGTTCTCTCTAAACTCAAAAACAATCGTCTTACAAAATGGATATTGAGTATCTTGCCTTGTGCAACATATATTAATGCTCTAAAAAAACTACCCATTGATGAGAAAGCTATTCTTCTTGAATCTCAACATGGCGGTGAAATCAGCGGTAATATATTTTATATACTTAAAGAGCTTTCTTCCGATAAGGATTTTGCTTCCTATACTATTTATTTAAGTTGCAAAGCAGGTTGCAAAGAAAAAATAAAAAACATTCTTGACACTTACGGTATCAAAAATGTTAATTTAGTTACTGTTTTTTCTCTTAAATATATGAGAATTGTTGCTACTGCAAAATATCTTTTTAATGACAATACCTTCCTTCCGTTTTTTACTAAAAGAGATGGTCAGATTTACCTCAACACCTGGCACGGAACTCCTCTTAAAACATTGGGCAAAAGTATAAAAAATTCTATGCACAACATCGGAAACACACAGAAAAACTTTGTAGGCGCGGATTATCTTCTTTACCCAAACCAATACACAATGGAGCATATGATTGAAGATTATATGCTTGAAAACATAGCCAAAGGCTCTTGTGTTCTTTCGGGATATCCGAGAAACACAGTTTTCTTTGATATTCAAAGAAGCAAAGACCTACGCAAAGAATTCGGCGGAGAAAACAAAAAAATCTACGCATATATGCCAACCTGGCGCGGTGCTATTGGTGAAATAAGCAAAGATGCAAATAAGCAAATGACGGAGTATCTTAAAGAAATTGATACCAAGTTAACTGAAAATGAAGTTTTATATGTAAACCTCCATCCCATCGCAGTAAAAAATGTCGAATTCGGTGGATTCAAGCACATCAGAAAATTTCCGAAAAACCTTGAAACCTATGATTTCCTCAACTGCACAGATTGTCTTATTACCGACTATTCAAGCGTTTTTTACGATTATGCCGTAACAGGAAAAAAATGCGTACTTTTCACTTATGATGAGGAAGAATATTTTGCAGACCGCGGAGTATATAAACCCATTAGTGAACTACCTTTCCCCCAAGTAAAAACAGTTGATGAACTGCTTCAGGAAATCCGCTCCGAAAAACAGTATGACGATACCGCATTTTTAAAAGAATACTGTACTTATGACTGCGCATATGCTACAAAAAACATTCTGAATTTAGTTTTCCACAATAAAAAAGCTGATAATATTTCATTGATACCCGTTCCAAATAACAATAAAAACAATATTCTTATTTATGGCGGCAATCTGGACCAGAACGGCGTTACAACCTCTCTTTACAACTTATTGAGAAATGTTGATACAACGAAGAATAATTATATTGTTTGCTTCCCTGCTACCAAGGCAAAAGCACATCAAAGCACTATTGCAGATTTACCGCAGGGTGTTAGTTATTTCCCTATGCACGATAAATTAAACTTACCCTTATTCAAAAATATTATGTGGTATGCTTTTCTTGCAATGTGCTTTTTCAAAAAGAAATTTATAAAGGTTGATTTTATCAACAAGCTTTTAAAAGATGATTGGAAGTATGAAATCAGAAGATTATTTGGCGGTGCCGAATTTGACCATGCAATTCAGTTCACAGGTTACGGCCCCAGATTAATTCTTCTTTTTGCAAGCTTTCCTTGCAAAAAAACAATCTATGTTCACAACGATATGCAAATGGAAATCAAAACAAGAGGTAATCAAAGAGAAGATGTGATTAGCTATGCTTATTCCAAATATGATAATGTTGCTCTTGTAACAGAAGACCTTTTTGAACCAACATCAGCTTTCGTTGAAAGCACCCATAATTTCAAGCTCGCTCATAATGTGATTGCCTATCAGGAAATTATTGACCGAGGCGAGAAAGAAATTTCCTTTGAGGAAGGAGTAACCCAAAGCAACAAATCCTTTGAAGAAATAAAGGACATTTTAAACAGCGATAAAAAGAAATTTATCAGCGTAGGCAGATTTTCACCCGAAAAAGGCCACAAAAGAATGGTTGATGCTTTCAACAAAGTATGGCAGGATAACCATGACACATATCTTATAATTATTGGTGGTAACCAATTTGACAACCATTACAACATCCTTACCGAACACATAAAAACACTTCCCTGCGGTAACAATGTTATACTCATAATGTCAATGAAAAATCCTTTACCAATTGTTAAAAAATGTGACGGATTTATGCTTGGCTCATACTACGAGGGATTCGGGCTTGTTCTTGTTGAAGCAGATATTCTCGGTTTGCCGGTAGTTTCAACAGATATTGTAGGACCAAGAATATTTATGAACAAAAACAATGGTACTTTGGTTGATAATAACGATGATGGGGTTGAAAAAGGTTTCAGACTTCTTCTTGAAGGAAAGGTACCAATGCTTACAACCGATTATAAAAAATACAACGAAAATGCAGTAAATGAATTTATGGCATTATTGCAATAAAAAAATAAAGCTATCGGCAAATTCAGTCGATAGCTTTTTCTTTTTGTTAATTTTCTTTTAAGTTCTGGGAACCTGGTCAACACCGTCAACAGTTTCTTGAAGCTGAAGGTCATTTTTAATCATTGTTGTTGAAACACCGGGAGTTCTTTCAAGGAATTTAACCTCACAATATTCTTTAAGGTAGTCAAACTTATCGCTGCCTGCCCAGTCATCACCCATTACAACAACATCTATTTTATAATCTTTGATATCCTGAATCTTCTGTTCCCAGTTATTCTCGGGAATAACAAGGTCAACATATCTGATTGCTTCAAGCATTTTTTTGCGAGTTTCATAGCTGTGATATGCTTTTTTGCCCTTTGTTGCATTAAATTCATCAGTTGAAAGAGCAACAACAAGATAATCGCCCAATTCCTTTGCTCTTTTTAAAATACGGATATGACCATAATGCAACAAATCAAATGTACCATAGGTTAAAATTCTTTTCATTTTAATACTCCTTATCATAAATAGTTGCAAATAACATCTGCTAATTTTGAGGTGTTATCTGTACCTTTATTTTCTATGAATTTATCTGAAAACCTTTTCAGGTTATCAAAATTATAAGAAGAGTTTTTCAAGCCGTTCAACAGCTCCTCTGCATTTTCAGAACAAGCACCCGAAAACTCAGCTTTAACATCAATATTCAAACCTTTTTCAGCTTTGTATTGCTCATAATCGGGAACAAAAAACCATAACGGTTTATTTAACAACGAGCATTCAACAGCAGTTGCAGAATAATCAGAAATAATGACATCTGAAAGTTTAGCTAAATCGTAGGTTGTGAAATCACCAACAAAAGAATATTCATCCGATTTTTTAGTGGCAGGATGTAAAGATATTACTAAAGCATATTCCCGGTCATTTTTAAAAGCATCAAAAAGCTGTTTTATATAAACAACATCATTATCTCTGAAAGTGGGTAGATATGCAACAATCCTTTTGTTCTTATATTTCGGATTAAGCCTTATAAACTCATCGCGCCTTGATTTCCCATCTGATATAACATCAACCCTTGGAAGAGATGCAATGATAATTTTATCTTTACTGCAACCAAATGCTTCGCAATAAAACTCAGCAGTTTTTTCCGATGGTGCAATAACAAAATCATAGTTTTTGTGCATAGACATTGCTTTTGCAACACCCAAATCCCGTCCCTGAGCCTTGCCCGCTGATTGCAAGCTGAACTTTTTGACAGCACCTAAAGCATGCCAGATTTGGAAAACTGTTAAATCATTTTTATGATTAAGGCAGGAAACAGGAATAGAATAAGTATCTGTAATGGCAACTTTTGCGGTTGAAATCTCCCACATATCTCTAAAAATAAAGAAAATATAAGAAAGAGAAAGACCGCTTTCATTTTCAAGGCGACAGAGTCTGAAAACTTGCTTTGTTTCGGGTGATATTTTTGAAATTTCATCCGAAAGCATTTTTATATCTTCCGATTTTTCATTACTCTGCCTTGAAAGCCAGACTATTTTATTTTCTGTTTTTCTCAGTTTCATAAAGGCATAAAGTACGTTTATGAAAACAACAAAAATCTTTATTATCAATAATTTCATACGCCACCTCAAGTGACTTTTTATTAAATCATATTGTATTCTAATTACCTGTTTTTGTCAAGGTAAAGGAAAATTGATATATCGTCATATATTGAATAAAAAAAGAATTGTGATATAATGGTAGCTGTTATCAGGGGAAACAGGTGAAAATCCTGTACGAGCCCGTCGCCGTGAGGTGCATTGATGTTTTCATTCTACCTGTTGCCGCAAAACAGGGACAAGCCATTGGATTTTCTGAGAAGGCGAATTTAAACGCACCAAGTCGAAATACCCGTTAACAACAGCTCTTTTAAAGACATTGTCTTGACTGCGAGTGCCGGTATTGGGGAAATTGCGTTATCCCTATAAAAGAGAAATAATTTATAAAGGAGAAATTCCAAATGAAAATGACACGCAGTAAAAAAGCGTTGTCGTTCATCCTTTGTATTGTGCTTATTGCGGCTATTGCACTGTTTACAACTGCTTGTAACGACAACAAAACAAACGATACCCCGACAACAACAGAAAACGCGGTATCAACAACCGAAAGCCCGAAAGCCACAGTTTTAGGTAAAGGTGAAACAAAATTCAACTTTACAGTAACAGACCTTGATGGCAACGAAACAGCTTTCGAAATCAACACAGATAAGAAAACTGTTGGCGAAGCACTTTTGGACCTTGAGCTTATTACAGGTGAAGACGGTCAATACGGCTTATATGTAAAAACCGTTAACGGCATAACACTAGACTATGACAAAGATGGTGCATACTGGGCATTCTATGTTAACGGTGAATACGGAACAACAGGTGTTGACGCAACTGATATTGTTCCGGGAACATCTTACTCATTCAAGGCAGAAAAAGGATGAAATTAACACTTAAAGAAGCGGTTATATTCGGTATGCTTGGTGCAGTTATGTACGCATCAAAAATTATTATGGATGTATTCCCAAACATTCATTTAATTGGTACTTTTATTGTAGCAATGACTGTTGTATATAGAAAAAAAGCTCTCTACCCTATTTATATCTTTGTGTTTCTTACAGGTCTTCTTGGTGGCTTTAATATGTGGTGGATACCGTATCTCTATATATGGGCAGTTCTTTGGGGCGCTACAATGCTTTTACCGAAAAACTTACCACCAAAAGCAACACCGATTATATATGCAATTGTCTGCTCTTTACACGGATTTTTATACGGAACCATTTATGCTCCTGCACAAGCTCTGATGTTCGGGCTTGATTTCAAGGGTATGGTTGCCTGGATTGTTGCAGGTCTCCCCTACGATTTAATTCACGGTGTAAGCAATTTCATAAGCGGTTTAATCTTAATAGTTCCTATTATTTCAATTCTTAAAATTGCAGAAAAAAACGCGAGAAAGTTTTAAAAACTTATTGCACCCTATTAAACTCTTCGTGAATTTAATAGGGTGCAATTTAATATTTATACCATTTTTTCCTGTTTGATTTTCTTATCAATAACGTGTCTTGATTTCAATTCGTTCATTATATCATCAACGGAAATGCCCATTTCAATCATAAGAACAAGCACATGATACATAAGGTCAGAAATTTCATAAATTGTTTCCGCCTTATCATCTGCTTTACCTGCGATGATAACTTCAGTACATTCTTCGCCAACTTTTTTTAGAATTTTATCAATTCCCTTTTCAAAAAGATAGGTTGTGTATGAACCCTCTTTAGGATTAAGCTTTCTGCCCTCAATTGTTTCAACAAGGCTTTCAACGCTGAATGCAGGCGCAATTTCTTCATTTTCAAAAACTGTGTTAAAAAAACAGCTTTCCTCGCCTGTGTGACAAGCGGGTCCGTCCTTTTTTACTCTTACTGTAAGAGCATCCATATCGCAATCTGCAGTAATGCTTACAATATGCTGATAATTACCGCTTGTTTCACCTTTGAGCCAGAGCTCCTGTCTTGAACGGCTCCAGAAGCAAGTTTTTTTCTTTTCAAGAGAAATACCAAGACTTTCCTTATTCATATATGCAAGGGTGAGAACCTGATTGGTTTCATCATCCACAACAATTGCAGGAATAAGACCTTTTTCATCAAATTTAAGCTTTTCTATATCAAACATATTATAACCTCACTGTTATGTTATTCTCGTTAAGAGTTTTCTTCAAATCGTCAATTGTCACTTCGCCATAATGGAAAATGGATGCTGCAAGGCCTGCACTGACATCGGGAACAGTATTGAATAAATCAATAAAATCCTGCTTACCGCCTGCGCCACCTGATGCAATTACAGGAACATTTACAATATCGCAAACTGCCTTGAGCATTTCTATATCAAAGCCTTTTTTTACACCATCAGTATCAATTGAGTTAACAACAATTTCACCTGCACCATTATTAACACCACGTTTAATCCATTCAAGTGCGTCAAGACCTGTGTTTTCTCTTCCGCCTTTTGCAAAGACCTTAAACTGTCCGTCAACTCTTTTAACATCAACGGAAAGAACAACGCATTGGTCACCGTATTTTTCCGCTGCCGCGTGAATTAAATCGGGATTTCTTATTGCGCCCGAGTTAACGCTTACCTTATCTGCACCGCATTTTAAAACTCTGTCAAAATCATCAAGAGTGTTAATACCACCGCCAACTGTTAAAGGAATAAACACCTTTGAAGCGGTCTGAGTAAGAATATCTGTAAAAAGCTTTCTGCCATCAGAGGAAGCGGTTATATCATAGAAAACAAGCTCGTCTGCTCCGTGAGAGCTATAATATTCCGCCAACTGAACAGGTGAAGAAATTTCGTTAAGGTCTTTGAAATTTGTACCTTTAACAACCGTTCCGTTCCTTACATCAAGGCAGGGTATAATTCTTTTTGTAATCATTTAACTGCCTCCAATGCCTCGCTTATTTTAATAGCGCCTGTGTAATAGGCTTTGCCGATAATTGCACCAAAAAGGTTCATTTTGTTAAGAGCGGTTATATCATCAAGAGTTGAAACTCCGCCTGATGCGATTATATTAACGCTGAATTTTTCGGAGAGCTCTTTATAAAGCTCTCTGTTTGTACCCTGCATTGCGCCATCCTTTGAAATATCGGTGCAAATAACAGTTGAAACACCGATTTTCTGAAGCTTTTCAAAGAATTCAAATGTGCCATACTCGGATTTTTCAACCCAACCTTTAATAGCAACCTTGCCGTCTTTTATATCTGCACCGACTGCGATTTTATCGCCATAGGCTGCAACGGCATTTTTAAGAAACTCTTCATCTGTTACTGCCGCAGTACCCAAAATAACACGGGCAACTCCTGCATCAAGATAGGCTTTAACGGTTTCCATTGAACGAATACCGCCACCAACCTCAACATTCAAAGATGTATTTTCAACAAAGCTTTTTATTATATCAATATTTGGTGTTCCGCCGTCACGAGCGCCTTCAAGGTCAACTGTGTGAAGCTCGGTTGCGCCCTGACTTTCAAAATCTTTTGCAATTTCAATAGGATTTTCAGAGTAAACTGTTAAATCATTATAGTTACCCTTTAAAAGTCTGACAGCTTTACCCTCATATAAATCTATTGCGGGAAAAATTTTCAT
>JAZUSD010000074.1:0-3233 GCA_045606545.1 Acutalibacteraceae bacterium
TTATCAGATTTACCAATCGGTAAGGAAATGAAGCAGACAGCTGATGCGGTTGAGTGTACAGAGAATCTAATTGAAGATTGTATTTTTATCACAAGAATGAAAAGGAGAATTAAATGAATAAAGAAGAAAATTTTATTAACACCCTGTTTGAGAAAACAGAAGAAGCAGAGGCAGTAAAGCCTCAGACTACAGAAATCGTAAAAATGCCTATGAGCAGTATTGTTCCCAATTTTAAGAATCCCTACAAATGCCGTGAGGAAGATATGAAGCCGTTGGAAGACAGTATCCGTGAAAACGGTATTATTCAACCACTTATGGTACGAAAGGACGATAAGGCAGATGTGTATGAAATCATATCGGGACACAGACGTTTCCTTGCAGCTTCGAGACTTGAAATGACAGAGGTACCGGTGGTAGTTTTAGATATCACAAAGGAAGAAGCGGACATCATTCTCGTTGACAGTAATCTCCACCGTGAGCATATTCTCCCCTCGGAGAAAGCCTTTGCATACAAGATGAAAATGGATGCCCTAAAAAAGCAAGGCAAACGCACAGATTTAACTTCGGACCAAGTCGGACCGAAGTTGTCTGCAGATGAAGTATCTGATACCGACAGTGCTTCTCAGGTAAAAAGATATATCCGTCTTACCAACCTGATTCCAAGGCTTCTTGCTTTGGTAGATAGCGGTAAAATCGCACTTGGTCCTGCTGTTGAGCTTTCATATCTCAGCCAAGGGCATCAGAACTTTTTAGCTGAAGCTATTGAGAAAGAGCTTGCTACGCCATCCCTTGCTCAGGCTCAGAAATTGAAGAAGCTGGAACAAGAGGGAAAGCTTGATGTCGGTACAATTCTTAGTATGGTTAAACAGCCTAAACCTAATCAGGTTGTTACGGTTAAAATCCCCGAGGATAAAATCAGTAAATATATGAAATCTAATGCTACCGTAAAGGAAAAGGAAGATTTTCTTGCAAAGGCGGTTGAGTATTACGGCAAACATCTTATGCGACAGAAAGACCGAGGTGCGAGATAATGAAAAAGATTAAGGATTTTTACGGTCTCGCTTCTAATAGTGAATATGTAATTGACGGTGTCCTTTACAAGGTTTCTTCCAAGTTCGCACCCGTAAATATTTCAAAGATTGAAAACACCATAAGCGACAAAGCACAAAAATATGTTGGCAGTGATTTTGCACATTTGACAAATGCCGATGATAAAAATACAATGAATGCAGAATATGTATGTTTGACTGCCGGGAAGGAGGATTAATGCAGTCTGAAGCAAACATCGGAATTACTGCTATCTACTGCCGATTATCGAGAGATGATGGCACAGAAACAGAGAGTAATTCTATCGGTAACCAAAAGAAAATGCTGACACAAAAGGCAAAGGAATTAGGTTTAACAAATACCAAGTATTATGTTGATGACGGCTATACGGGCACAAACTTCAACAGACCTGCTTTTCAGGAGCTTCTTGATGATATTGAAATGGGATATATCTCAGTTGTTATTGTCAAAGACCTTTCACGATTAGGCAGAGATTATGTTTCGGTTGGTCATTATACGGACAACTATTTTCCTGAGCATAACGTAAGGTTTATTGCTGTTAATGATATGGTTGACAGTGATGAGGGTGAAAACGAAATCGCACCCTTCAAGAATGTTATGAATGAGATGTATGCGAGGGATATTTCAAGAAAAGTACGCTCTGCACACAGAATCAGAGGAAATATGGGAGAGCCGTTATCACAGCCGCCATACGGATATATGAAAAGTCCTGAAAACAAGAAGAAATGGATAATTGACCCCGAAGCTGCAGAGGTAGTAAGAGATATTTACAGAATGTGTCTTGAGGGTATGGGTAATGAAGCTATTGCAGGAGAATTGCAAAGGCGAGAAGTTCTTATCCCTATGGCATATTGGCAAAGCAAGGGTCTTAACCGTGGCGGTAAGAAAACTCAGCCAAATCCGTACAAGTGGTGCAAAACAACAGTACAGAAAATACTTTGTCAACAGGAATACTGTGGTGATGTTATCAACTTCAAGACCTATTCCAAAAACTTCAAGAACAAAACCCGTATTGATAATCCCGTGGAGAACTGGAAAATCTTCAAGGATGTTCACGAGCCTATCATTGACCGAGATACTTGGGAAACGGTACAAAAGCATACAGCTCAAACTAAACGCAGAGCACCTAAAAAAGAGAATGCAAAAAAGCATATCTTCAGTGGTCTCATCCGTTGTGCGGATTGCGGAAGTAACATGAGGTATCATACAAATACCGTCAACAAGGATATACACTATTTCAGTTGCGGTAACTATGTAAAGGATACCCGTGGCACTTGCCCTGAACGCCACTATATTCGTGCAGATGCACTTGAACAGATAGTTGTCTTTGAACTGAAACGCCTTGCGATAATGCTTCAACAGGATGAACAGCTTCTCGCAGAAATCCTTGAAAAGAAAACCCATAAGGATTTCTATGACGAGAAGAAATTTCTTGAGGGTGAGTTGCAGAAAGCAATAGTCCGTCAACAGACAGTTGCATCTCTTTATGAGAAGCTGTATGAGGATAACGCAACAGGTAAGGTTACGGATGAATGGTTTACCCATATGTCCCATAAATATGAGGTTGAGAGAGCAGAACTAAAAATTAAGATATTTAACCTGAGAGAACAGGTAGCAAATATGCAGACTGTTCAGCACAGCAAGGATATGTTTATCGGTGCAGTAAGAAAGTTCTTGGATATGGATACAATCACAGCGCCTCTCATTCACGAGCTCATTGACCACATTGATGTTTATGAAGCAGAGGGCAAGGGTAAAAACAAGACACAGAGAGTTGTGATTCACTACAACTTTGTAGGCTATCTTGAAATACCTGAAAATGATGAGCCTTGTTTCACGGCAGATACCCGTCAGGGAGTCGCAATAGGATATATTGCAAAACCTACAGAAAAGTCAGCATAACAAAAAGTCGCACTCCGAAAGGAATGCGACGATACATAAAACTATTAAAAATATATACAAAACTTTATTTTAAGCAAAAAAATTGAGTATTCACAAGTCAAATCCCTTATGAATACTCAATATGGTCGAGATGACGGGATTTGAACCCACAGCCTTTGCGTCCCGAACGCAACGCTCTACCAAATTGAGCCACATCTCGATATTAAATTTTTTGGTTTCAAAAATAATTCTCTGTGTGGGCAAATTTGTGGTCAAAGCCATTT
>JAZUSD010000075.1:0-45451 GCA_045606545.1 Acutalibacteraceae bacterium
GGTAACATATGTCCGTGCGAGAAGCACCTGACTCGTGGTAGTGAGTATTCACAACTGCTGAATTTAGCGGTGAAGAATGAGGAGAAACTTTCAGCACTGTTATCACCGCAACAGAAGGATGTGTTTGAAAAAGTTAAGAACTGTATAACTGACATGAATAATCTCTTGGAGAAGGAAGCTTTTATCGATGGCTTCAGGTTGGGGATAAAGCTAATGGCAGAATCTGTTTATGATAAATCGGGAGATATATAATCAAGTGTAATCTACCATTAGTTCGCCATTAAAGCCGAATAAGACGAGTTATGGTGAGAGCTGGGCTCTCATTTTTCTCTCCTTTGACCATGTGTTAAAAACAGTTACATAATAATCAAAGAAGAGTGATGGTTGATGTAAAAAAATTTTACTGCATAAATCAAAGAAAGGAGGACAGGCTATCAAAGTTTTATATCCCCAGTAATCGATTCCTGAAAAAAACGACACATTAAGCCAAATTTTGCAAAAATAGCGAAATTCACACTAGGATTCATAAAAAATCAGACTCAAAATGCCAATTATGGAATAAATCCTCCTAAAACAAACACCAAATTCCGATTAAGAAAACCTAGTCTCACACAAAAACACAGAGCAGGGTAGTACACCACAAAGTGTAACCTTGCTCTATTTTTCGTGTATTAACTGCAAATTTATTGTTGTTTTGACTAACTCACTGTGTCGCTGATTGTGCAATACGATGGAAATTGAAAAAATATAAAATAAATGTGAAGTATTTATACTTTTTTGTCATATATAAATGAAGTCTATATATAGAAATTAATAAAATAAGGAGATTGAAAAATGAGTTTAGCAAAAAAAGATAATTCTATTGTTGCCATAAAGCAATATATTTCTAATGTAAAAAGTAAAGATGGTGATATAACCAGACACAAAGCATTGGTTTTAACGAAAGACGAGGGTTATCCTACTTCAACATATGTAGGTATAATTGAGGGAGATTGTTATACTGTTGTAGTCGAAACTTTACCAAACGAATTTATAAAGAATACATTTAAAAGTGATGAATACCTTTTTGAATGTCATAACACTAACACCTTGATTATAAAAAGTGTCAAAGATTCATCTAATAGTGACAGAACGATAAACATATCATATGTAGGTTGAAATAATAGATAATTGGTATACGTATGCGACTGGCTAGCTCAAAGGCAAGAGTGGTTGTTCACTAAAACCAATTTGTTTACAAGATTTTTCTAATATTGACTTTCTTGATACATAAGAGTATAATCATAGAAAATTACTGAAAGGCAGGTGGACAAAATGACAATGAATCTTAATTTTCGAAACAGGAGAGCCGTTTTGTCCGTTTGCGATTGATATAGTTTTTATCTTTTTGTAAATTAAGGCATCTCCGTATTCTCGGAGGTGCCTGTTTTGTTTTTAGGAGGTATTGAAATGATATTTGAAGAAAAGAAAATTATATTGAAAAATGGCGTGGAAGCTATATTGAAAACTCCTGAAATTGAAGATGCCGAAATGTTGCTCAACAGTATTAAAACTTCCAGTGGTGAAACCGAGTTCCTTTCTCGCACAATTGAAGATTGGGAGAGTGTCACTATAGAAAGTGAAGAGAAATTTATACATAATGTTCGCGAAAGTCGAAACACATTGTTTATTGCTTGTTATGTAGATGGTGTAATTGCAGGCAACTGTGATATCACTTTTAAGACCGGTAGCAAGACTTCCCATAGAGCAACAGTGGGCATCGCTCTTCAGAAAAAGTATTGGAATATTGGCATTGGTTCAGCGATGTTTAAAGAACTGATGAAAGCTGCAGAAGAACATAAGGGAACAGAAATCGTTGACCTTGAAATGATTGAGGGAAACAACCGTGCTAAAGCACTTTATGAGAAATTCGGATTTGAAGTTATATCGGTAGAACCGAAATTCTTCAAACTCAAAGACGGTACCTATCAGAATTTAGTTTATATGCAGAAATATTTATAATTAGGAGTTTACTATGAGCAATCAGAATATTTATGATAACGAAACATTTTTTGAAGGTTATAAGAGCTTGCGTGCAGCTGAAACAAATTACAATGACCTACTTGAACAACCTGCAATGGCAAAGATGCTTCCTGCTTTAACAAAAAAATCAGTTCTTGATTTGGGTTGTGGATATGGGCATAACTGTATCGATTTTGTCAATCGTGGTGCAAAGTATGTTGTCGGTGTTGATATTTCCGAAAAGATGCTTGAAGTTGCAAAAACAGAATCGTTCGATGAAAAAATTGAATACATAAATATGAGTATGACAGATATTGCAAAGTTAAGTAAAAGTTTTGATTTCATATACAGTTCTCTCGCTTTTCATTACATAAAAGATTTTGATGCATTTGCAAAGGAACTGTATTCTGTTCTGAATGTTGGTGGACAACTGTTGTTTTCACAGGAGCATCCTATTATTACGGCTACCATTGATGGCAACGGTCATTTTAATAAAAACTTAAAAGGTAAAAGAGTATCCTATACATTTTCAAATTACAACGAACCCGGTGAAAGAAAAGTACATTGGTATGTTGATGGCGTTATAAAATACCATAGAACATTCAGCGATGTTATAAATGCACTTGCAAAAGCTGGATTTGTGATTGAGGAAGTCTGTGAGCCAACACCGGAAGATTGGGCAGTTGAAAAACTTCCTACAATAGTTAAAGAATACATAAAACCTAACTTTTTAATTGTAAAAGCAAGAAAGGTATAATCATGAACTACAAAGCAATATTCTTTGACCGTGACGGAACACTGACATATTTTACTGCTGAAAAAGAAGCGTGGCGTGATAAGACAATTAGTGAGTGGAGTGGTAAGAAATTCGAACTCTCGTATGAAAAGATGATGGATTTATTCCACCTTGCCAGTGAAGGCAAAAAACCTTGGTACAAAACACTTGATGATGAGCGTGGTTTTTTCAAGAGATACTATTATCATTTGCTTATTGGTGAAGGTGTTACAGATAATGTTGAAAGTAAAGCTGGATTGCTCTTTAATGAGCTTTGGTGTAATGGTGATAGAGCATTGTTCGCTGAAACAGTAGAGGTGCTTGAATATTTTAAAAGCCAAGGTTACAAAATGGGTGTTATCAGTGATACTTCACCGTCGCTTGAATTCACATTACAGCAAATAGGTATAGCAAAGTATTTTACTTCATTTACAGCAAGCTCCTTAGTCGGTGCAGGAAAGCCAAGTCCGATTATTTTCAATGCTGCACTTGAAGCACAAGGTGTAACTGCTACAGAAAGCATATTTGTTGATGATTGCAAAGAAGAAGCTGACGGAGCAAGAGAACAAGGATTTACAGCATTTCATCTTGACAGAAGTGGTGAAAACAATGATGAATGGACAATACATAATTTGAAACAACTAATCGATTTTGTTGAGGAAAAATAATGAACAAAGTAATTGTTATAGGTTGTCCGGGTTCAGGTAAAAGCACATTTTCAAGAGCATTACACGAACTTACAGACTTACCTTTATACCACCTTGATTTGTTAAATTGGAATAGTGATAAAACAACAGTAGATAAAGCAATTTTTCTTGAAAGGTTGCAGAATGTTGTAGCACTTGATAAATGGATAATCGATGGTAACTACGGATCTTCAATAGAGCTTCGTATTAAAAAATGCGATACTGTTTTCTTCCTTGACTATCCTGTTGAAGTTTGTATTGATGGTATTATGCAAAGACAAGGGAAAACGCGTTCTGATATGCCGTGGATAGAAACAGAAGTTGATGAAGAACTTCTGGAATTTATCAGAAACTATAACGCCCAAAGCAAGCCAAAGGTTTTGGAGCTTTTGAAGAAATACAGCGAAAAAGATATTGTTGTTTTCAAAAGCAGAAAAGAAGCAGATGATTATATAAACAATATGAGGAAATAAAATGATTGACTATACTAAAATAAATTCAGAAACTTGGGATTCATGGGCTGAAGATGGCTGTGAATATACATTGCCTATAAGCCACGAAGAATACGAAAAAACTACAGCAGATAATTATGCTGTTGTCCTTACACCTTGCATTACCGTTCCACACGAGTGGTTTGGTGAGTTGAAAGGCAAAATGGTGTTAGGACTTGCAAGTGGTGGCGGTCAGCAGATGCCCATACTATCAAAACTCGGTGCAGAATGCACTGTGTTTGATTATTCCGACAAACAGCTTGAAGCAGAAAAAATGGTATCCGAAAGAGAAGGATACAACATTACAATCATCAAGGGTGATATGTCAAAGCTTCTTCCGTTTGAAGATGAAAGTTTTGATTTGATTTTTCATCCCGTCTCAAATAACTATGTTGAAGATGTTTATCATATCTGGAACGAGTGTTACCGCATACTCAAAAAAGGTGGTAGATTGCTTTCAGGTCTTGATAATGGTATTGATTATTTATTTGATGAAAGCGACCCGTTAAAAGTGGTTAATCCGTTGCCATTCAATCCTCTTAAAATGCCAAAAGAAAAACGTGATGCAATGATTGCAAATGGTGATGGCATACAATTCAGCCACACATTAGATGAGCAAATCGGCGGTCAGCTCAAAGCAGGATTTACACTCAAAGCATTATATGAAGACCGTGATAGAGAAGGCGGAAACGAAATCGGTAAATACTATCCACAGTATTTTGCTACACTTGCTGTGAAATAAGGTGAAACTATGCGTAATCCGGAAGAAATTATATTTGAGATTAATAACATTTCAGAACTTAAAGAATACAAGTTAAATTATAAAATAGAACTTGCAAACAGACACTCATTCAATAAACATCTCAGATTATGCAAGCCGATACATAAAAGGTTGTTCTTTAAAGGCGCATCCAAAAAAGATTGGGAAAGCTGGCTTAATGAAGGCACTGAATATTATCTTTTGTTCATTGCTGATAAACCTGTTGCTCGTTGTGCGATTGAAAGATACAGTGACACCGCCTGGGAAGCGGCTGATGTAAAAACGGCATTGAATTATCGCAATAAAGGCTTGTCTAAGGAAGTTGTTTCTTTTGTTACACGAAAAATATTGGAACAAGGAAAAGCAGCAACTTGCTCTACAATGCCGGATAATTATCCGATGTTAAAAGTAATTGATTCGTTAGGCTATAAAAGGAGATAACCTTATGTATAAATCAGAATTTTGTGAAGTGCATTATGAGGCAGAATACAATGTTGTATTTGTAAAATGGAAGAAATTTTGCTCTTTTGAGAGTTATCGCGAGCCTCTTTACTATGCGCTTGAAATAATCAAAGAACATAAGTGCAACTATGTTGCAGATACTCGAACAGGCTTTGAAAATCATCCGGACGATACAACTTGGGTTGCAGAGGTTTTTATGCCTGCCGCTGTTGAATATGGTTGCAAAATTATATATTTCATAATCGATGAAAACAACTCATTAAAAGAAGAACTTGAAGGTCAGGAAAGCGATTCTTCTGATAAAATTGAATTCAGATATATTTATAACTTGGATGAGGTTAAAAAATGAAATTGGTAAACTACGGTATGCCCACATTAATTGAAACAAGTACTCTTTATGAATGTGCGAACCTGTGTACGGAATCAGGTCTTGATTTTATTGAACTTAATATGAATCTGCCACAATATCAACTTGATAAAATTGATGTAGATTATTTTAAAAGCATTGCAGATAAATACGGCATTTATTACACTATTCACCTTGATGAAAATCTGAATGTATGTGATTTCAATCCTTACGTCGCAGAGGCTTACATAAAAACCGTTGCAGATACCATAGAAATTGCAAAGCAACTTGATATTAAGGTTTTGAATATGCATATGGCTAAAGGTGTATATTTTACTTTGCCTGACAGAAAAGTTCTTCTTTTCTCTGAATATAAAATGCAATATCTTAAAAGCATTGTTGAATTCAGGGATGTGTGCGAGTCTGCAATCGGTGATGCTGATATAAAAATCTGCATTGAAAACTGTGACGGCTATGAGGAATTCCAAAAAGAAGCTATTGAATTACTTTTAGAATCTAACGTTTTTGCTTTAACTTTTGATGTCGGACATAATCACGGTATAGGTGGTACAGATGAAGAATTTATAATGAAGCACAAAGACCACCTTAGTCACATTCATTTGCACGATGCGAAAGCGCGAAAAAACCACCTTGCTCTCGGCACAGGTGAAATAGATATCGAAAAATATATTGATCTTGCCAAAGAGCAAAACTGCCGTGTGGTTTTAGAAACAAAAACTATTGACGGATTGAAGCAGTCTGTTGAATGGATAATGAAAAAAGCTTGAAAGTGAGAAATAAAATATGTTCGATTGCAGATTTACAAAAGAAAACAATTGGTTCAGATACCGTGCTGCTGCAATTATTGTTGAAAATGGTTGTGTATTGCTTGCAACTAATGATAAGGTTGATTATTTCTACTCTGTCGGTGGCGGCGTACAAATGGGTGAAAAAGCAGAGGATGCTGTTATCCGTGAGATTTTTGAAGAAACGGGAGTTCATTATGAGATTGACCGTTTAGCAGTTATTCACGAAAACTTTTTCACTGATTTAAGTGAGTTTTTCAAAGATTTGAACTGTCACGAAATAGCTTTATATTTTCTTATGAAAGCTAAAGGCAACCAAGATTTAAGCAGCGACAGCTATACTCAAGGCGTAAGAGAAAATATGGTATGGATACCCATTGATGAACTTGACAACCATACGGTATATCCTACATTTTTAAAAGAATATTTGAGCAATAAAAGTACGGAAATATTGCATATTGTTACAGATGAAAATCAACATAGTTGAACCAAAATTAATGTGGAGGTGAAGGAAAATGAAAATAGCAGTTTTAGGTTATGTTGGAAGCGGGAAAACATATCTTTCAGATTATATAGCTAAGAAAAAGGATATTCCCGTTCTTCACCTTGATTCGATTAAATGGGATAAGGAATGGAAGCCTATTGATGATTCAGTTGTTCTGCCACAAGTTGCAGAGTTTATGGCACAGAACGATTGGATTATAGACGGATATTATAAATATTTGATGATTGATGAAAGATTTGAAAAAGCCGATAAAATAATATTTCTTCTTCTACCTCGTTTTACTTGCTTTTTCCGTGCTTTAAAGCGAACAAAATCACGCAGACAAGAAGGTTATAAAAATGACTTTAATTGGTGGTTTTTTAAATTCGCCTTATACGGATGCAGAAATAAGGAAAGACGAAAATACTATGCTGAAATTGCAGACAAGTACAAAGATAAAACTGTTGTTTTGAAAACGAAACAGCAAGTAGAAGAATTTATGAGGAGTATATAAATGCCGAATCATCCATTCCCACCACTATATGATGAAAATTCAAAAGTGCTTATACTTGGTAGTTTCCCCTCTGTAAAATCCCGCGAGCAAAACTTTTTCTATGGTCATCCGCAGAACAGATTTTGGAAGGTCGTTTCTGCTGTTATGGATACTGACACGCCTGTTACTATTGAAGAAAAAAGCAACTTTTTGCACGAAAATCATATCGCTTTATGGGATGTGATTGCCTCTTGTGATATAACAGGCAGTTCTGATAGTTCGATTAAAAATGTAGTAGCAAATGACCTTACAGACATACTTAAAAATGCTGATATCAGGCAGATTTTCGTTAACGGCAAAACCGCTGAAAAGTATTACAACAAGTACATCCGTAACACTATCGACAGAGAAGCTGTTTGTCTGCCCTCAACCTCACCTGCAAATGCCGGATGGAGTGTGGAAAAACTTGTTGACGCGTGGTCGGTAATTAAAGAACATCTTGATTAAGGAGAAATTATGGCAAAAGTTTATTTAATCTGCGGTAAAATCTGCTGCGGAAAAAGTACATATGCAGAGCAGTTGCGTATTCAGAATAACGCTGTGTTGCTCTCTACAGATGAAATAACCCTTGCATTGTTCGGTCAGCATTGTGGTGATAAACACGATGATTATGTAGAAAGAACACAAAACTACTTGTTCAATAAGTCATTGGAGCTTATTGAGACTGGAATCAATGTTATTCTTGACTGGGGCTTTTGGCTGAAGGAAGAAAGGGATTATGCTCGTGAGTTCTATAACAGCCGAAATATAGCTTGTGAATTTCATTACATTGATATCAGCGATGACACTTGGAAAGCACGCTTAAAGAAAAGAAACAGTGAAGTATTAGCTAATGAAACAACTGCTTATTATATTGATGATAACCTTGCTGAAAAATTTGCTTCAATATTTGAAGTTCCGAGCGAAGATGAAATTGATGTAATAACAAGGGGATAAATTTAGTTTGAAAAGGACTTGATACTATGAAATTAATTATAATATTCGGTAATCTGGCTGTTGGTAAAATGACTGTCGGACAAGAACTTGCAAAAATTACCGACCTTAAATTATTTCATAATCATATGACTATAGAACCAGTAATAGAAATATTCGGATATTACGAGGGGAAAACAGTCAATAGATTACGACAGGTTTTCTTTGAAGAATTTTCAAAGAGCAACAATTACGGAATGATATTCACTTATGTATGGGCGTTTGACCATCAAGGTGATTGGGATTACATAAAATATGTTTCTGATTTATTCAAAGAGCAAGGTGCAGAAGTTTATTATGTTGAACTTATTGCTTCTCAGAAAATCAGGTTAGAGCGGAACTCAACCGAAAACCGACTTAACAATAAACCATCAAAACGTAACCTTGATTTTGCAAGGAAGGATTTGCTTGATACCGATGAAAAATATCGTACAGAAAGTTATGATGGTGAAATAACATTCCCGAATTATATAAAAATTGATAACTCAAACTTGGCACCGAATGTTGTTGCGAATATGATAAAAGATAGGTTTAATTTATAACAAGGTGTAATATGACAAAGTTTAATTGCTTTTTAGAAAACGCAGAAATGCTTAATGATAAATTTAATATCGTTCCGTTGCTTTATGGCTCGTTAGGATTAGAAGTTTTGACAAAGTCATCATTAAATGCTGATGATATTGATATTCTTATTCCACAAGTGTTTGTAACAGGATATAGATGGACAGAATTTAAATTGTTTTTGGAAAGTCACGGATATACATTAATTGATGAACACGAACACACATTTTGTAAAGATGGTGTTGATTATTCCTATGCTTCAATTGATGGATTGAAAGGGTTTGCGGATATTGATATTTCAGATATTGAAATCCGCAATATATCAGGAACAAAGTTTATGCTTTTGTCATTGAAACAATATCTGAAGGTTTATCAAAAGTCTTCATTAGATGGTTATAGGATGAATGTGAAAGAAAAGCAGGATAACCAGAAAATTGAGTTTATAAAGAGGATGATGTATCCAGTCAGAAAACTCAAAGCAACTGAACTTTCTATACTAACAACTCTTTTTAAATACAAAGATGTTGATGATATGATTGCCGAAAACACAAGAGATATTGAAAATGGTGTTATTGATATTTTCGCTTTGTTTGATAGGAATAAGATTATCGGTGAATTGAGAGTAAAATACATTAGCGGTGATAATCGTTTCGCCATAAAAGGTAAACGAGCATATCTTTATGCTTTTCGCATTCATCAGAACTATCAAGGTAAAGGTTTAGGTGGTTTCTTGCTTGAAAATGTATTAGATAGGCTTATCGAAAACGGATATAGCGAATTTACGGTCGGTGTTGAAGATGATAACTCAAAAGCTCGTTATATGTATAAAAAACATGGTTTTATAGAACCTATTGTAAGAATAAAAGAAAGTTTTCAGGGTGATAGTTATGAATATGATTTGTTGCTGAAAAGATTATTGAATAATTAGAGTAAACCGCATCGTAACATACAGTTACGGTGCGGTTGATTTTGATGTGTGACGAGTCGAAAAATAAGCATTTTTGATAAAAATAGCTACATTTTTGCAAAGCGGGTTGAGGTAGCGTGTGTAATTTTTATATTATATATACCTAGATATGATTTTATTGCAGTTACACTCTTTGAAAATATTTACGAAAGATATTTTTTTTCAAAACACTAAAATTGACAGTCTTTCCTTCTATCTTAAAACTATTATAAATAATATACACTGCGAACTTTGGTGTAAAACTTATTTAACAAGTGGTGCTAAATATAAATGTACTATGGGGGATATAATGTTAGAATCATTTGACGAAACTTTTGATTTATATTGGGAAATTTTATGTAATAATTTCTCAAAATCTCAATTACGTACATATTATAGACAAAAAATTATTTGTAATATGTCTAACTATAAAATATCAGTCATAAAACAAAATAGCGATATTGTTGCTTTTGCTTCATGGTGGGATTTTGATTGGTGCATTTTTTTAGAATATATATCAGTAATTGAAAAATACAGAAATAAAGGAATTGGTTCAACTGTATTGAAAGAAATATTATGTTGTAACGAGTTGTTAATTTTAGAATGTTTGGAAAATGATATCGAGCTTCTAACTTTTTATAAAAAAAGAGGGTTTGTAGTTAATAATGTTGATTATACTCCGATTAAACTAAATATGGATAACAATACAGACAAATATTTAATTTTATCATACAAAAGAAAGTTATCAGACTATGAATATAATAAATTTTTAAGCGAGACTCATAATCCAAAATACAATTAACCGGAGGTTTTGTATGAATATAGCCGTATGCATAAAACATGTTCCAAGCGTTTTAGATTATGATATTAAATCCAATTCTATACGTAGAAAAGGAGTAACAAGCGAGATCAACCCATTCGATTTGTTTGCTATTGAAGAAGCAGTTAGAATTAAAGAAAAGAAAGGCGCAACAACAACGGCAATATGTATGGGTGTTGAAGACGCAAAAAAATCGTTAAAGAGAGCTATTGCAATGGGTATAGATAATGCCGTTTTGCTTTGTGATAAAAAATTTTCCGGATCTGATACACAAGCCACTTCATATATTTTATCTGAAGGTTTAAAAAGAACAAATAACTTCGATTTGATTCTTTGTGGAAAACAATCTTCTGATGGAGATACTGCTCAAGTTAGTGTGCAAATAGCAGAAAAACTTGGCTTGCCTTTTCTAACTAATGTTGTTGAAATTAATTTTTTGTCAAATTCAATTATTGAATGTAAACGTTTGCTTGAATCAGGGTATCAAATTGTTGAAGTACCTATACCTGCTGTTATTTCTGTTAATAAAGGAATAAATGAACCGCGTATACCAACTGTTAAAAATCTAATACGTTCCGAAAAAGTTGAACCAGATGTTTTAAGTGTTGAAGATATTAAAATTAATAGTGACAAATGTGGAAGAAATGGTTCTCCAACAAGAGTAGTAAATATTAGTTTTCCGCAAATTTCACTGAATTTCTGTCAAGAAATAAAAGGAACTTATGATAATCAAATAGGATTTTTAATTAATCTTATTTGTGCTGAAAGTAAGAAATAAAAGGAATGATAGAATGAACGGTGAAGTATTAATATATTGTGAAACTATTAATGGGAAACCCTTGGATGTTACTTTTGAAATGCTCACAAAAGGTAGAGAACTGTCATTAGAATTAAACAGTAATTTATCCGTTGTAATATTTGATGATTTCATTGGAGATTATGAATTGTTAGCAAAGTATGGTGCGGATAAAATATATCTCATAAAAATGGCTGAAGATAATTATCGCGATGACAGAATTTGTGCAGAAGCCATTGCCGAACTTTCATTACAAATTAAACCTTCGATAATGTTGATTGGAGGTACAATAAGAGGTAGAGCATTAGCGCCTTGGATTGCCTCAAGATTAGATACTGGATTGACAGCTGATTGTACGGAACTTCGTATTGACAGCGAAACAAACAGATTAATTCAAATAAGACCTGCTTTTAGCGGAAACATCTTAGCTGAAATAGTTTGTGAAAATTCTACGCCTCAAATTGCAACGGTTAGACCAAAGATTTTTGAATCAAAACCTTCCATAACTAAGAAATATGATATTATTAAATCGTATTATGTTTCTGAAAATTCACCTTTGAAAGTGTTGTCAAATGAAAGTATTAATGAAAATTATAATTTGAGTCAGGCTCAGATTGTTTTTGTTGGGGGTAAAGGAATAGGTAAAGAAGGTTTTGATTTGCTTATCGAACTTACAAAAATCGTTGGAAATGGTGCGTCTGTTGCGGCAACCCGTGCTGTTGTAGATGCTGGGTGGGTTGATTATAAATACCAAGTCGGACAAACAGGTATGATTATAAAACCTAAGTTGTGTTTTTCTTTTGGTGTTTCAGGTGCGGCAGAACATATTGTTGGTATTAATAAAGCGGATGTTATTGTAGCAATTAACACCGATCCCAACGCTTTAATTTTTAAGTATTCGAATTATAAAATAGTTGGAGATGCAAATCTATATATAAAAGAAATTATTAAAAAACTTGGAGGAAATAAAATATGAATAACTTTACAAAATTGGCAGCAGATATTATTAAAAATAACAAATTTCTTTCTCTTGCAACAACAAATAAAAAAGGTGAAGTTTGGGCAACTCCATTGTCTTATGTATTTGATGAAAATTGCAACTTTTATTTTACAACAGCAGTTGACTCAATACATATTGATCACATAAAAGAAAATCCGTACGTAGCTTTTTCAATTTTTAACTCACAAGTTCGAGTCAGTGATATAGATGGCTTACAAATAAAAGGAATAGTTGGAGAAGTAGAGCGTGAAGAACTACAAAAAATCTGTTCTATATACTATCCATATGTGTTCCCGGATTTAGAAGAAAGAAAGTTATGGGAAGCTCCTCCAGAGTATTTTACAAAGGATGATTTCCCAGTTTATAGATTCTTTCAGATCATTCCAACAGAAATTTACAAAAGAGATACAGAAAACCTAGATGTGGACAGACGTGTACAAATCGATATTGAAGTTTTAAAAAATCTATTAGGTAATGAGGATTAAATTATGAAAGAGAAATTTAAAAAAGCTTGTGAGTTTTGTGTAAAATACAATAGAATCGTGGCAATAATTGTAGGAGCAATATTTTCAATTGTTATTACAGCAATATCTATACACAAAGGTAATAGTTTTCTTGAAAATTTTCTTTCGTTTGTTGTCTCTTTGCTGTTGCCTGAAGTAGTAATACATAATTTATGTGAAGAAAGCATAATTAAAAATCGCATTGATGCACACGAAGAAAACACAAAGAATCGTTTAAATGCATATGAGAAAGAAGAAAGCCGTCAACTTCAAGAATGTAAAACAACCATCGAAGAATATACATCAATAAGAGAACAAAATGCTGAAACACATATATGTACATTGATTGATTATTTAGCAGAGGACTGTTTTAAGAATTGTTCAGAATATGACTTGTGTAGAACTTGTAATCGATTTAAGGATTCACCAGAAAAATGTAATGGATTATTACGAGCATTTTTATATGAAGACTGCAAAAACTTGATCAAATCAATAGATATATGTGATAAAGGTTATTATCGATTAACAACTAACATAGAAAGTTATCATGAACTTGCTATTAAATATATGTTAGCTCAAAACAGCACTTTATATGGTGTTATTCAAACTATAGATGATATTACAAATGATAATGCACAATATGATTATCTCGATTTTCATTATTTAAAGTGTTTATTAAAATTGGTTCAGCAGATTGAACCAAATACTAATAAAAAATATTATAAAGACAATAATTTTAAAATAAAATGGTTGTTAGTAGGAGATATTAACAAAATCAAGAATAATTATGACTATATTTTTTATGTTATTGGTGCATTGGGAAAAGATTTATCTAAAGATGTAGCAGAGTTTTTTGAATTTTATAATATTTCAAAATCTAGTTATCGAATGCAAAGACAAGGAAAAAACATGTTAGATGATTTTGTCCACGAGTCAAATCCTAGTCTGGGAGTTTTTGGTAATCATTTTATATTCGTAGATGCATTACAACGAAATGGTACACATGGTTGTATATACACAACAAAAGAATCACGTATAAAAAATGTTATTTCGTTTTACAATGAATTGCTTAATGATTCAAAAAAAATAGACTTTAGTGTCTTGTTGGATAAATACAATTATCTAATATCCAATGAACCCGAACATAAAAACACATTAAAAGATAGATGGTTAAATAATTATATATTTTGAGAAAATTTAAATAGGAGGAGCAGTTATGAAAGTATTAATTACCGGAGGAACCGGAAGTGTTGGTCAGGAACTAATTAAGGTTTTTGCTCAAGATCAAAACAACGAAATTACTTTTACGTATTTTGATAATGAAAACTTGGCAACTTCATTATCAAAACAATATAAGTGCAAAGCCATTTCTTTAAAACATGAGTTTGATTTACCAAATGATTTTGATATAATCGTTAATAATGCTGGTATAGTAAACTCGTTGTGCTCAATCGAAAATATTGATATTTCAAAATGGGAAGAAACATTATATGTAAATCTAACATTACCATTTTTGATTATCAAGGCAAATCTTCCCTATATGAAAGCAAATAAATTTGGAAGAATAATAAATATTTCCTCAATATATGGAGTTTGTGCTGAAGAAGATGTTTGTTCTTATTCTGTATCAAAACATGGATTAATTGGTCTTACAAGAGCAGTAGCAAAAGAATATGGTGCTTATGGAATTACTTGTAATGCCATTTGTCCTGCTACGATTAATTCTGCAATGAGCAATCGTTTAGCAGATTATTATACTAATACGCCTAAAGAACGAGAAGAGTATTTTAATTTATTAATAAATGCTACACCAACTAAAAAACTGGTTGAACCAATTGAAGTTGCTAATTTTGCATATTTTATTTCTAGCAGCGAAGCATTAAATATCAATGGGGCGGTTCTTATGCTAGATGGAGGATACACAGCGTGATTGAAAATATAGGCAAGAAAAAAAGACTTGAAAGAATATTTAAGGATAATGGAAAAGCGTTTGTTGTTCCTGTTGATGATTTGTTAATTTGTGGACCAAACAAACATTTAGAAAAGTACGATGAGAAAATAAGACAGTTCAATCATTTACCCGTAGATGCTGTCCTTGGCTTCCCAGGTGTGTTCAATCAATTTTATGATTCTTTAAAACAAAAAGCTTGGATTATAAATCTTACAACAAGTACCTTTTTGAACGACCATACAAATAAAAAACTTTCATTAACATTGCAAAATGCGATTTTAAACGGAGCTGAAGCAGTAGCAGTTCATGTCAATATGACATCGCCAAAAGAAAATGAGATGATACAGAATTTAGGTTTAATATCATGTGAATGTCAAACTTTAGGAATTCCTTTGATGGCTATTGTATACGCAAGGAAACCCGGTGTTGATAAAGATGATAATTATGAATTATTGAAAGTAAACAACAATTCTTTGTACACGGATTTGGTAACTCATGCCTGTAGAGTTGCGGTTGAATTAGGGGCGGACATAATAAAAACGAATTACACGGGAAACGAACAGAGTTTTAAAAAAGTGATTAGGGCTTCCGGAAATGTCCCCGTTGTTATTGCAGGCGGCGACTTTGTTGATGAAGATACAATAATAAAAAATACTCAAGAAGCAATTAATGCAGGAGCATCTGGAGTTTGCTTTGGAAGAAATTTCTTTTATAGAGATAATATTGTTGAATTTGCAGAAAAGATTGAAAGGATTATAAAAAATGGTTGATAAATGGGATGTTTTTACTACATGGCAATGTGTATTACCACCATCCAGACCCGACAATTGGCAATTATCAATTATAAAAGAACACTTAGCTGCATATAAAAACCCTGTAGTAGCAGTTCTTGGTGCAACTATTGAATTTAGGGATTTGCTTGCTGAATGTAATATTTCAAAAGTATACGTATTTGAAAAAAATCATCATTATTTTACTGAAATATCTCAATATAGAAAACACAAAAATGATGAAATGCTTGTTTGGGGAGATTGGCTTACAACAATTAAGAATTACGAGGGTAAATTCGATGTGATTTTATCCGATTTAACATCAGGAAATATTTCATATGAACAAAGAGATAATTTTTATAAGCACATATCCTCTGCTCTTACCCCAAAAGGCGTCTTTATTGATAGGATTCTCACAAAGCCAAACCAATTTATTTCTGAAGAGTTTCTGATTGAAAAGTATAAAAGACTGCCCGCTACCAATAGAAATGCCAACGATTTTAATTGTGAGTTTTTGTTTTGTAGCACTTTGTTGGATAATGATGAAAACATAGTAAACTCAAGTCATTTTTATGATCATTTACTATCATTACAAAACTCACAAATTAACCAATTCGTGGATTTGTGTTATTTAATCACACCAAGAAATTGCATTTGGTGGTATAGTAAACCTTGGTATGAAGAAAAAATTATTTATGAAAGATATTTAAATATTGTTAAATCTTATGACGAGCCAATAACTAGTGCGTATTTTGGTAGAGCAAAATTATTTTTGAGCAAAAAAAAGGAGCAATAATATGAACCCGTTATGTGAACCGATTTTCTTTTCGGGCAAAGATGGATATTTATATTCTGGACTATTATTTAGAGCACAAAAGAATAAGGGCACAATAATACATATTCATGGTTCGTGTGGAAATTTTCTATCTTTTACTGCGTTACTAGATGAAACTTCACATTTGGTTGAATCCGGTTATAATTTATTTTCTTTCAATCTAAAAGCTCATGATTGCATTACAGAAGGAAATTGGATAAATGGTAAATATGAGTATGTTGGAGGCTCAATAACTGATTTTAATAACTGTATTGAAGATATTCAAAGTGCTATTGATTTTTGCAAAGGCTTTTCAGATAAAATAATTTTACAAGGTCATAGTATGGGCTGCGAAAGAGTTCTTACTTATCAAATCGAATCAAACGAATACTATGATACCATTCTAATCTCACCTTGTGATGCCTATGCACTGCAACACAAATATGTTTATCCTGAAACTATTGAAGAACAAATAAAACGGCTTTCAAGCGAGGCAAATAACAGACTGTTATTAAAAGAATACGGCATTGATAATAACGGAGAAAAATATAGTATTCCCATTTATTTACAGTCTTTTCTTTCAATATTGAACAGTAACGCATTAAAATTGTTTCGGGTTGACAAACCGACACAATTCTTTTTGCCAACTAGATGTTTGTGTTTTATAGGGACACGTGATAGATTGCAAACCAATAAAGCAGAAACTATGTTTAGTCTCATATCTGAAAATTTTAAAAGCTTTTCTAGTTGTGCCTTTGATACAGATCATGAATTTAATAATTATGGAAAGAATCTAGGTCAAAAGATTGTAAATTGGATTGAGGATATGTAACAAGTTTGTCAAAATTCAACACGGATAGTTTTTTAACTGTTCACAAACTTATTAGTTGTTCCCAATATCCACTCTCCAACAACTCTTTCTTCATCTTTTTCAACGCCTTTCTGTAAATTTTATCAGCGGTTGCAGGTGAAGAAAGCATGTGGTCAGCAGTAATATCAACAAATGGTTTGCCTTTGCGCGGTTTAAGTATGGGATTACCTTTATAATCAAGGTCGTTGTAGTCAGGCTCTTCGATAGAGTAACAGTCCATACAGAAACCAAGATATGCTGTAACTATAGTTTTTCTCTAGAAGCTGTAAGGTTCTCAAAGGCCTCCATAACAAGATTTGCCAACTTGAATTTAATACACAAATTCTAAGGCCGTGAGCTATTGTCAAAATCAAATTCCTCACGGCTTTTTTATTTTCTACATCCCATATGGTTTTAAAATCGAACAAATGATGTGTCTTATATAAGTAGCAATATAGATTAACTTTAGTGAGTTTTTTGTTCGGTTTATATTAGTGATTGTTTGTGTTGTGGTTCTGCACAATTATATATGGTTGCATTTGTTGAAAACATAGAAACTTTGAAAAAAAGAAAATTTTTGTGAAGTATTTGTTGAAAATTGTCATTTATATATAGAAACAAATTTCTATAACATGAATGAGGATGGTTTTTATGGATTTGACGGTGTGCGATGCAGCAGAAAAAATTGACGCACAAGCTGAAGCAAAATTGGTTGGTGTTTTAGAGCAACTTGGGTTGGATTTTGAAATAATAAAGTGCTGTGGCTGTGACAGAGTTTGTATTGATTTAAGTGGTGATAATAACACTTGCAAAAAGTATTGTTGCAACTCCGGAATTATTGTGCAAACAAGTAGTAAAGATGTTTGCAGAATCTATCCGCACGAAATTTTATACATAGCAATAGAAGATAGAAAATCTGTGTTGTATCTGATTGACAGGAAAGTTGAAACTAACTATCGCCTTGACCATTGGAAAGAACTTCTTGACCTTAAAACTTTTGCTCAACCACACCATAGTTTTATTGTTAATTTAAACTATGTTGATGAAGTTACAAAAGAATGGGTAAAGGTTAAATACAGAGATAAAGAATATCCGGTTTATACTTCCTCACGTAAAATTGGTGCATTCAAAAAAGCGTTTTTAAAATTTGGCGAACGATAAAATAACAAACATCACCTCGGTTTATATATGGCTGAGGTGATGTTGCTTTATTTAGATAGTTAATGTATAATGGGCATATTAAAAGTGCGAGGACAGTATTATGAATAAAAACAAAGCAAAAAAATATGTTTTGCAAAATGCAAGACCTATTGAATTGGCTATTTATAAGTATTTTTTTGAAAACGAATCCAATCAAGCTGTTATTGATGAACTTTCAAAGTTTCAAAATGCTGATGGTGGTTTTGGCAACGCTCTTGAACCCGATTTCTTCAATCCCAACTCAAGTCCTATTGCGACAAACGATGCTATAATTACACTCTATCGTGTAAATGCACTTAACAGAGATTGTGACATTATAAAAGGAATCATCAGATATTTGGAATCTCACGATTCTTTTGATGAAGATAAAAAGCGTTGGTTGTTTGCCATAGACAGTAACAATGATTATCCTCACGCAATCTGGTGGGAGAAGAAGGGTGACGGAATCAGCAGTTTTAATCCGTCAATCTCTTTAGCTGCATTTATGGTTTGCTACAGAAACCGCACACCTCTTTATGAAGGTGTAGTAAAAGATGGCTTTGAATATCTTGAAAATACTGAAAAAGTCAGCGGAGACGATTTGAACTGTTTCCTGCTGGCATACGAGCTTTTAAGAATGAACAATATCAACGATGTAGTAGATTTGGATTTATTCAAAGACTTATTATGCAATGCCGTTAATAACACCATTTGCAAAGATATTGAAAAGTATGGTGTCGAATATGTACCGATGCCTTCCAGTATATTTGCAGGTACATATTTGGAACTTATCACTCAGGAAATCAAACCATTAATTATTGCTGAAAAAGATGTTTTAGGCAAGTTGCAAATGGACGATGGTGGCTTCGATATTACTTGGAAGTGGTACACTCCGTATCCCGATGAATATGAACAGGCAAGAGCTTGGTGGCGTCCTCGCATTACTATTGAGAAGCTTATTTTTAACGAGGTTCAGATATGAATAAAGAAATTGATAAAATCTTAAAAGACAGTTTTGAAAAGGATTCGCTTATATCAATCGCAACTGTCGATAATACCGGTAAGCCTTGGGTAAGAACAGTTGATGCGATTTATATAGACGGAGCGTTTTATACCATAACTAATGCTACAACTAATAAAATGAAGCATATAAATGAAAATCCTGTTGTAGCAATTTGTGGTGAATGGTTTTCAGGACACGGCAAAGCTGAAAGTTTAGGTTATATCCGCAATGAAGAGAACAAGGATTTGGCTGATAAATTAAGAAAAGCTTTTGCATCGTGGTATGATAATGGTCATACCAACGAAAACGATGTAAATACTATAATATTAAAAGTTACTGTCACAGACGGTATCATTTACAAAGACGGAAAAAGATTTGAGTTTTAATGGAGATTAGTTTATGAACTTCCATAAAGAAAGCGAAATGTTCAATCAAGCGGCTGAATATTATGATAAATATCGCCCTGGTTATCCCCAAGAAATTATAGATTCATTGATATCAGTTACAGGAATAGCTGAGGGTTCTGATTTGTTGGAAATAGGTTGCGGAAGTGGTAAAGCGACCGAACAACTTATCGGAAAAGGTTTTAATATCTTGGGTATAGACCCTGGTGAAGATTTGGTTCGTATCGGAAATGAACGGTTTAAAAATGGTAATGTTCGATTTGATAAAGGCAGATTTGAAGAATTTGATTTTGAAGAGAAAAAGTTTGATGTTATATATGCGGCTCAATCTTTTCATTGGGTGCCTCAGCCAATCGGATATCAGAAGTGTGCCGATGTCCTAAAAGACAATGGTTACATAGCTTTGTTTTGGAATATGTATATTCTTTCTGACAACGATACAGATAAAGAGTTGTTTGAAATATCAACACGATATGGCGGTATAGCAGATTTTGTTTCGGAATCTGAATGTGAAAACAGAATTGATTTTATCGTATCTCAGATAGTTGATTCCAACATTTTTGAAAAGCCAACTGTAATCAGGAAACTGTGGAAACAGAACTATACTGCTGATAACTTTTACGGTTTTGCATTAACAGGTAATAGATTTATGCAAAATTCTGATGAGGATAAGAAGAAAGCATATGATGATATTGTTGCTTTAGCTGAAAAGAATGGTGGTATAATAAAACGTCCGTATTTATGTGTTTTGTATATTGCAAAGAAAAAGTAAATGCGCCCGTTATTCGCCACCAAAATCCAAATAAGACGAGTTATAGTGAGAGCAGGGAAACTTACTCCTTGCTCTCATTTTTCCCTTCCTTTGCCCATATGTCAAAAAATTTACTGCTATAACAAAGATAAAGGAGCTGACATAAAATCAGCTCCTTAAATCATCATAAGCCTCGATTAACCATTGATGAGGCATTACCAATAAATTATTATCAAATTGATATTTTATATAAGAGTAACACGCTTCATTCAATGATTCAACAGTAGTGCTTTTTAGTAAATCATCATATGAAGGCACACCTTTTGAGTCCCAAGAAATTTTATCTGAAATGAATATAATCTTGTCATAGATACTTGCATTTTTCTTTAATGTTGTATGACATTCAATAGCATTTAGAATATCCGAATCAGTTATATCAAACTCTTCTTGTGCTATGATTTTTGAAACTCGTTGATGTAACAGCGCGTGGTATTTTTCTTCTGCCGGGTCTATTTCTAAACCTTTCGTTATGGCAAAGTCATACATTTCTTGAGGTGTCATTATTCCACTTATATCGTGAAGCAAAGCAGCAAGTTTGATTTTATCAATATCTAACTTATATGTTTTAGCCAACTCAACCGCTATACGTGCTACATCTTCTACATGGCTTAATACATCTTCTTTATTGTTACGCAAATATTTATTTTTAATTGAATTAATCAAGTCATAATTACCCATTGAAAATCACCTTAAAAAATGATGGTTTATAATTGCATTTCCAACTCTATGCATTTCCATTCTTCACCAAGCACGTTATACGTTTCTGTTTTTTCTAAAACAACATCTTTGAAACCAACTGCTTTGTAGCAGTGATAGGCAGATTCGTTGTTTTCAAAAACACCTAAAGAAATTTTGTTTGCACCAAAGATTTCTTTTGCGTATTTTACACCCAACAGTAGCATTCTTTTTCCATAACCCTTTCCACGCTTTTCAGGGTTAACAATTACAAATCCAAATCTCAACTCATCGAAACTTTCGCTTGGTCTGCGCATTGTGAAAAAGCCGACTATTTCATCATCGTCTATAGCTGTAAATGCCATAAGATTACTTACAAAATTAAACTGTTCCTTGCTAATGGGATACTCGCCCAAAACTCCTGCAGACCATTTATAAAAAGCTTTTTCGTCTTTGCTCCAGGAAAGAATTGTATCAGCATCGTTTATGTTATATGGTCTTAATCTTAGTGCCACTTTATTTACTCCTTCAAATTCTTATATAAATCCTCTCTTTTTTGCTTCTTCAACCAACTTTGGTTGAATTAAAGGATATGTCCAATTTTCTACTAATGTGTCTGTAATCAGGACTTTTTCCATTTCACTATGTAATTCGTTCTCAAATGATTTAATATCTGCAAAGAATAACATACCATAGGTCTCTTCGCCTGTTTCATTCACCTTGTTTTTGCCTGTGACCGAATAAACACAAATAGGAGAAACAGTGAAATCTAATGCACCTGTTTCTTCTTTTAGTTCTCTTTTTGCAGTTTCTGAAATATTTTCATTTTCCTCTCTATGACCACCCGGCACTTCGTATGTATCTCGTTCTTTGTGTTTACAAAACACCCACTTACCATCTGTCTTAGAAATAATAACTGCAAACTTCAAAAGCTCATCTGCTACTTGATCATAAAATTTAACTTCTATCATCTTATCAACGTCTCCAAAGTTTTTATTTATCTAATCCCATCTTTTAGATCTGCGAAGAAACTATTGGTAAAGTTATTCATGTCTTCGCACAAAGGAATAGTTTCCGGTAAATAGCATTTGTTTTGGTTTAAAACATTCTTTTCCATAAAATCTAAAGTATCAATTAACGATTGTCCTCTGACAGAACCGGTAATTAATGTTTTTACAACCTGGTATGTTCTGCCACCCTCTAATACGTGAGCATCGTGTAAAATCTTTCCTTCGATAGTCTCAGGGACTTCGCTCCTTTGAGATTCCCAAGCTATTCGGATTGTTTTAGCAATCATTTCTTCGTTATAATTCTGTGCAGCCATCCATTGCTTGATTTTTTCCTCGTCAGAATATATGAAGCCATGAAAGTATGTTGCTAATTTTAAACATTCTTCATCAACAGTGTAATTACAATTGGAAAGAATTTTACTAACCATTTTTTGAACCAGTTCAATATGCCACATATTATGCATAATATCTTTATCTGCATAATAGGGTTCAACAAATTCAAGCAAAGCTTTATCGTTTAACATACCTGTATCTCCGTAAATTGAAATTCTTTATTTTTTTCGATTCATGATTATTCCTATACATAAAAAAACAGCACTTATAATGCATAAAACAATAACAATAGCATCCGACAATAGAAAACCAATATGATTTGACAATATAATAAATATTAGAATTAACCAGCCTAAAATGTTAAATAAATTTTTCATAATGCTCTTTCCTTATATCAAATATATCCAACTAATTATATCATAAAAATCTCAACATTTCCACAGTAGTTTATGTACAAAAATTTTTACTGCATAAATCAAAGAATAGGGGGATTAATTTTGGATGTGATTTTTTCACTAAAATGCCATGCTAGATTTTATTAAATGCGGTGAAGTTTTCAAAAATATTTAATCATTCGTCATTTTTCGCCAAACAAAAAAGCGAAGAAAATATATAATAATCAAAAAAAGTAAAAAAATCTTGCAAAAGCAAGTTGAACTTTATTATCACAGCATAATTGTTTTTGACGATAAACTATCAAGAAATCTAAAACTGGAATCAGGACTTCGTTGTTAAAAATAGCTTTCCAAAGTACGTTTTAATGTACCGCTCATCAAGAAATTCTTCCGTAAAGTTATTGACAAATCTATCGGGTGTGTTATAATTCATTTACCTAAACAGAACATTTGTTCTTGTTGTTTTGGAGTTGAAATAGAAGAATTTGAGCTGTGTTTTGTCGTCATTATCGAAAGCAGGTTAAAGTGAGGCGTCTGCCTCACAAATCACATCAGACGGCAGAGCCGACTGTTTCAAGGTTTGTAAGAAAAAACGAGAGGGGTCTATCAGATTATGAGCGAAAATAAGAAGAAAATTGCATATTGGATGACACCTACAATGATAGCTGAAATTCAAAGCTTCGTTGATGAAGGGTTTTCTTCATCAAAAGGTGAGTTTGTGCGTGAAGCTGTTGAGTTCTATATGGGCTATTTAAGAAGCGAAAAGAACATGGATTATCTCGCTCCGTTAATTGCAACTGCAGTGAGAAAAGAGATTGAAAGCTCGGAAAAGAATATCAGTGAAATGCTCTTCAAGCTCGCTGTTGAGTCGGCAAAGCAGAACCATGTCATAGCATATGCGTTCAATGTTAATGAAGAAAATTTAGATGGATTGAATAATGCTTGTTGTGGAATAGTTGCTCGTAACAATGGTGTAGTTTTGTTTGAAGATGCATATGAAATTCAATCACAAGGTAAAGGGTAAGCCATGGCAAAGATAATATTTACAAGCAGATACTTCCGTAATCCTAAAGGTTCAAATTTAGGTAAGCTGGTTAAGTATATGGGAACACGTGAAGGTGTTGAAAAACTGCCTGATGGCGAAGACCATTCGCCTGCAACAGTTCGTCAGCAACGATTGATAACTCAAATAATAAAAACCTTTCCCGAAACGAAAAACTATCTTGAATACGAAGGCTACGAAACCGAGCAATCAAAATATTTCGCAACAGAGTTTATTGATGCTGTCATTGAAAGAAACGCTGACAGAGTTGAGGACAGCAAAAAGTTAGTTCAATATATGGCAGAACGACCGGGCGTTGAAAAGTTAGGTTCACATGGTCTGTTCAGTTTCGATGATGAGAAAATCGATTTAGATTCTGTTGCTGATGAGGTTTCTAATCACGAAGGATTGGTCTGGACTCATGTGGTAAGTCTCAAAAGAGAGGACGCAGAAAGACTTGGTTACAACAATGCAAATGCTTGGAAAAGTCTGTTGCAGAGAAATATTTTTGATATTGCCCAAGCTCATAAAATAAAACCGAGCAACCTGAAAATGTATGCAGCCTTTCATGATACTACTCATCATCCTCACATACACTTGCTTGTGTATTCTCATAATGTGAAGGAAGGTTATCTCACCAACAAAGGTATAGAAAATCTGCGTAGCAGGTTTGGTAACGACATATTCCGTAACGAGCAATTCAAACTCTTTCAGGAAGAAACTCATCAGCGAGATGAAGTTAAAGCTCTTCTCCGTCAGATGCTTGAAGATAAAGGTTATCATTTTAATTCCACACCGGAGTTGCAAAGTATGTTCGTGGAGTTGTCCGAAAAGCTTTCCTCTATAGAAGGTAAGAAACAATATGGTTACTTGCCGAAAGATATTAAAGCTTTGGTTGATAAAATTCTTGTTGAGTTATTCAAGGATGATAATCTCTCTGATATGTATGAAAAATGGAATGACATCAACAGAGAAAAGCTATCGCTCTACTATGATTCAAAAGAGAAACCCGACATACCTATTGAAGATAACAAAGAGTTTCGTAGTCTTAAAAATATGATAATTAAATTTGCAAAAGACTATGGCGAAGCAGAACACAACGAGTATATATCCAAAAACTTTGCAAGTGATTATGCTTTTACAAACATTGCAAAAGCATTCTTTAAATTGTTTGAAAGCAGTTATCAGGAGAAAAGTAGTAAACTCAATTCCAAAATTGATAGCAAGCTCAGAGAAAAAATTAACGAAAAGAAGCTTGCTCAAGGTCTTAAAATTAATGTTTCCTTTGCTGATGACGAAGATGAAGAAGAGTACTTTGGTTTGAGTATGTAAATTTTTTTACTCTTAGCAACGAACATTTGTTTGTGGTTTGGCGTTGGTTCAGATATCTATTCGATACACTTACAACAAATTTGGTGAGTGTATTGTTACATAGGTTAAAACATTTCAAAGTAAGTCTTGCAAATATTTTATCGCAGGCAAGCGTTATGAAATGTGAAAATTTATAAAAAGAGGAGGTGAATGTGCAATGAAAGGTTATAAACCGAGAGATAGTTTGTCATCCGACAAAAGCAAAATCATGGTTGAATTTATCAACTGTGAAGAGTCAATTAAGAATAACATTAGTAAAAATTAACACGAAAGGATAGTGATATGAAATACGGGCAGTGGCATTATGTCACGCCGGTATACAAAAAAGAATATAAAGCCTTGTCCCTATAATATAAATAAGTTTAGGGGGTGGCACTATGAATAAACCGATTATAACCGAGAAGCTTGTTAAGACTTCTGAATTGAAATTAGGAAATTGTTTAATCATAGTTAACGAGTATGCCCCCAACCTCACCAAAGACCAAAAGGAAATCGCTGAAATAAAGATTAAAAATTCATTGGTAAAGGCATTCGGAAATAATGAAGAATAGTCTGGACTTTGAAAACCGATTGGAGTATTGTGTGTTTGGCTTAATGTGTCATAGAAAGGTGATAGTTCTATGATAGCAATTTATGCCCGTCAATCGGTAGAAAAAGAAGATAGCATCTCAATCGAATCACAGATTGAAATGTGTGGGTATGAAGCGCGTGGTGAGGCTTATTTAGTATATTCGGATAAAGGTTTCAGCGGTAAAAATACCAACCGCCCCGAGTTCCAAAGAATGATGAGTGATATAAAATCGGGAAGAAAAGGTATTACAAAAGTAATAGTTTACAGGCTTGACAGAATCAGCAGAA
Source organism: Acutalibacteraceae bacterium (assembly GCA_045606545.1). Lineage (GTDB taxonomy): Bacteria > Bacillota > Clostridia > Oscillospirales > Acutalibacteraceae > DTU089. The sequence goes on from JAZUSD010000075.1 coordinate 26,429, forward strand.
GTATCCTTGACTTTTCAACTATGATGGATACCTTCAGTAAAATGAAAGTTGAGTTTTCTTCAGCAACAGAAAGATTTGATACAAGCACACCTATGGGCAGAGCAATGCTGAATATCTGCATAACCTTTGCTCAGCTTGAACGAGAAACAACTCAGCAACGTGTTCGTGATACTTATGCGGCACGTTCGCAAAAAGGCTTTTATATGGGTGGCAAGATACCTGTAGGTTTCAGAAAAGTTGATTTAACCATAGACGGAATCAAGACCGGAATGTATGAACAGATTCCGGAAGAGGTTGAAGTGGTTAAAATGATTTTCGAAATGTATGCAGATGTCAATAACTCTAATTCGGCTATTGCCGAAGCTGTTCGCAATAAGCACAGTGCAGCAGTGAGAGAAAGAATTGTAACCCGAGCAAGAATACAGGATTTTGTTAAGAATCCGATTTATGTAAAAGCTGATATGAATATTTACAACTTCTTCAAGTCAAAAGGTGCAAAGATTGTTAATCCGCCTGAGGATTTTATCGGTACAAACGGTTGCTACTTATACACAGGTGATAAGGGAACAAGAAAACAGACTGATTTATCAAACACGGTGCTGGTTATTGCACCTCATGAAGGTTTCATTGATTCTGAACTGTGGATAGCATGTCGTGAAAGAGCGTTATCTCAACAACAGATTAAACGCAATCCAAGAGCAAAAAACACATGGCTTGCAGGTCTTATCAAATGTGGTAATTGTGGTTACGCAATTATCAAGAAAACCTATGAAGCAAAGAATGTAAGTTACTTCTTATGCTCAAGGAAAATGAATGACAGATTGTGTACGGGCGCAGGAAGAACGATTCATGCAGATGATTTTGAGAATGCAATTTACGAAAAAATGAAAGAGAAATTGGCAGACTACAAAGTGATTGAGCATGGCGTTGCACCACCAATAGACCCGAGAGCTGAAGAACTGAAATCAAGAGTAAGTGAAATAGAAACTGAAATTCTTGAAACAGTCAAAGGTGTTAAAGATGCAAGTCCGACGGTTATGAAATACATAAATGAAAATGTTGAAAGATTAGAAGATGAGAAAAGGCAAACGGAAGCTGAAATTCAAAGGTTAAGCGAGAAAAGTTTCGCAATTAAAGAAAAGGTTATATGTGACTTTGAGAGGTTTAATGAACTCTCTTTTGAACAAAAAAGAGCAGTTGCAAATGCCATCATAAAGAAGATTTATGTGTCAAAAGACAAACTCGACATAATCTGGAACATATAACGAAAATACTGGGCAGAATAGCCGTTCTGCCCAGTAAATAAAGGAAAATTTTTTCCATTTGAACGCTTTGGGTCACCAAATCTTTGATAGTGTACGATTTCGCGTTCGCGAAGGAATTTGATTGGGTCGCGAACATCAGGGTCGTCAACAAGGCGGAGAATGTTATCGTAGGTGGTGCGAGCTTTCTGCTCAGCGGCAAGGTCTTCGTGTAAGTCGGTGATTACATCGCCTTTTGATTGCATACTTGCTGCAGTCCAAGGGAAACCACTTGCAGCAGTAGGATAAACACCTGTTGTGTGGTCAACAAAATAGGTGTCAAAGCCACTCTTTTTGATATCTTCAAGGCTGAGATTTCTTGTTAACTGATAAACAATTGCACCAATCATTTCAAGATGTCCCAACTCCTCTGTACCTACAAGCAACACGGAAGTGTCCTTTTTGATAGGTGAATTAGAGTTTGATAATCTCAAATTCAATAGAAAATATGTACCTGAGGACACAGACCCGGACAAGCCCTTTGAACCTGTTCCTGTACGAGTGAAAGTAATTTACGCAAAGCCGAAAACCCCGATATATAAGGGCTGAAGTCACCTGATAGACTTTATAGAGTGAAAATAAATGCAGAGAAAATCAGTTTATCGTTAACATGGTTTTCTCTGCATTTTTGTTTGTTTAACAAAAATATTAAATCATAAAACTTGCATTATCTCACACACCGTGATACAATGATGATATAATGAGGTGTGAGATGGATAACGTAAAAAAATATTTAAAAACTGTATTTGGAAATACCATTACTTTTATTGAGAAAGCGCAATTGGTCAAGAGTTTAACCGTTGATAATATATGTTGCGAACTTCTGACTTTCGAATTAAGAGATGGTTTAAATCGATATGTATTAGTTCGTTTTGAGAAAAAGTTTGATATAAGAACCAAAACAATTCAAAACCTTATATCAGACATAAGAAAAGAAGTTGATGCAATCCCTGTTTTAATATTTAATGAATTGCGTATAAACCAGAGGAATGTGTTAGTTGAATCAGGTGTTGCCTTTGTTGTTCCACAATATCAGATTTATATTCCGAATACAATAATCAGTTTAATTGAAAAGGATATTACTAAAAAAACGTATAGTGAATATTTCTCTGTTTCTGCGCAGATAGTTTATATCTTTATCTTATTGAACAATATTAGGGAGACGAATGCTCGACAATTGGATAAAAGATTGTTGCTTTCCGTTGCAACGATAAATAGAGCACTAAAAGAATTAGTAGATAGAGGGCTACTTGAAACCGTAGGTAACAACACACGAAAACTCTATAAAATGAATTCAAGAATCGAGTTTTGGAAAAAAGGAAAAGTATTTCTGTTTAATCCCGTTTCGAAAGTTTTATATTCTGAATATGTATCGTATCGCGAACTGTATTCAAATAAATATGCACTACATAAAATTATTAATCCCGATAGCCGTATCAATAATACACGTTACTATGGAATTGCGGAAGAACATCTTAGCAGGATTTCAGAAAGCTTTTTAATAGATGAATTTGACCTGGAGGAAAAGTCTAAATACGCAGTTGTAGAAGTATTTAAATATAATCCGAAGTGGTTAAGTAGAGGACCGTATATAGACCCGATATCTTTATATGCACAGCTTAAAGATAGTGAAGATGAAGATACATTAATCGCATTAAGAGAAATGTTGGAAGAAACTTTGGGGATATGAATATAAATTAATGTTGTATCAATAAGTAAGTTTGGCTTGAAGAATTATAATACGAAAGAGTGGTTTTATGGCTGAAAGGTTGAAAGAATTATTTGATCGATGGAGATTAGAACAGATTAATGACACAAATTATCGCAACAATACAAAAAAACATAAAGGAAAATACATTAGCAAAGATAGTTTTTGTGTTGATGGTTTCGTTGGCGAAAAAAGTATAGATGGTGTCAGCATTCTTTTTGTAATGAAAGAATCTAATTTAATGGGCTATAAGGCTGAAGAAAATAAATTTTGGTTCAAGGATGTTCACAAAAAGTATAGACACAAAATTCCCCGTAGACTTAGGAAATGCACTGAAGTGATAGGGTGTGATTACAATAAATGTGCATATATGAATATAAACAAACGCGGAGGTTTCGGGAATTCTGACAATAAAGTTATAGAAAATTATTTTAAAGATTATAAGGGATATATATTTGAAGAAATAGAAATAATAAAACCTCAAAAAATCTTGATAGCATCAAAAGAACTTAAAGATATCATTTATGAAGACATAAAAAGGCGTTTCCCTGATATAGACATTTATTTCACTGAATATCATCCGTCAATCGTTAAAAAGAACGGCACTTATATTACAGACGATGAATATAAAAATAGAATGTACATATTATGAATTAAAGCAATCAGTTCGATTGCTTTTTCCTTTGGTCAAATGAATGAAAATAATGTGTCTTTTTTGGTACATATAACACTTGTGTTATGGTGCGAATATGGTACAATGGTATTGTTAATATGTTTGTGTCAGGAGTGTTATTATGGCTGAGCTTGAACCTAAAAAATTGGCGCTTATTCGTATTTTGCGGATTTTTGAGAAATACAGCGATTTCGACCATCCTTTAAAGCAGGACGATATCGCAAACTATCTTGAAGAAGATTACGGAATTGTTATTGAGCGAAAGGCAATAGGTAGAAATATATCCCTTCTCAAAGAGGCAGGGTATGATATTGAGCAAACTCGTGCAGGCTCTTTTCTTGAAGCAAGGAGCTTTGAGGATTCAGAGCTTCGTATGCTTATAGATGGTGTTCTTTCAAGTAGTCATATTGCACCAAAATATTCAAAGGATTTAATCGAACGCCTTTGCGGTCTTTCCAATGTTTATTTTAAATCTCACATTAAGAATATTTACTCAGTAAATGACTGGAACAAAACAGATAATATCGCTCTTTTCTATAATATTGATATGATAGACCTTGCTATTGAAAAGGGTGTGCAGATTTCTTTCGATTACAACAAGTTCGGTGTGGATAAAAAACTACATAAGTCTGCTTCTCATAAGGCGAGTCCATATCAGCTTATTCTTCATAATCAACGCTATTATTTAATGGCACTTAATGAAAGATGGCATAATATGGGCTTTTACAGGCTCGACAGAATCAGCAATATGACTCTTATTGAGGATAGACCTTTAACAAATATCCGTACAGTTGAGGGCTATGAAAACGGAATTGATTATAAGGAAATTGCTACAGGGCTTCCGTATATGTTTACTGATAAACCTCAACCGATTGAGTTTATTGCAGACAAAAGAATTATTGACCATATAGTTGATTGGTTCGGAAGAGATATAAAAATTACAGAAAGTGATGAGGTAAATGTTAAGGTAGAGTTAACAGCAAGTGTTCTTGCTATGGAACATTGGGCAAAGCAGTATTTAGGCTTTGTTGAAATAACGAAGCCTTTGGAACTTCGTGAAAAAATAAAAGAGTCATTAACCGAAGCTATTGAAAAATATAAATAAATAAAACCGACTTGTTTGAGATTTACTCTTTAGCAAGTCGGTTTGTTGTTTGATGTACCATTTTAGGTACTTGCGGTGTGATAAAATACTCCTGAGGTGAAAGGTGCAATGGATTATTTGCTTAAATTGAACGAAAAACAGCTTGAAGCCGTTACAAGCACAGAAGGATATCTCAGGGTTATTGCAGGTGCCGGAAGCGGAAAAACAAAACTTCTTGTTTCGCGTTATGCATACCTTGTGAAAGAGTACGGCATTGATTCATCCAATATACTTTGTGTTACTTTTACCAATAAAGCCGCAGGGGAAATGAAACGAAGAATCAGGGCACTTATCGGTGGGGAATATGATACATCACTTATATGTACTTATCACGGCTTTTGTGTCAGGGTACTTAGGGAGGATGTTGAAAAAATATTTTTCCCAAAAGAATTTCAGATTATTGATAACACACAGCAAAAAGCAATTTTGGGTGAGATTTATCAGAAATTTGAACTTAAGCTTGACCATGGCAGTTTTGAAAAAATAGTGAGGCAGATATCCCGTTACAAAACACTTAATCGGAATTATGTTGCCAAAATGTGTTGCACCGATAAGATGCAGATTCTTGAAGAAATCAACACCCTTGACGACCAGATTATAGAGGCATATTTACAACACCAAAAGCAGATTTACGCAATGGATTTTAATGATTTGTTGTATTTTACCATTGATGTTTTTTCGCGCTGTGAGGATGTTTTGGTGAAATGGCAAGATAGGCTTAATTATATTCAGGTTGACGAGTTTCAAGATAGCTCAAAAACTGAAATGCAACTGATAAATATGCTTTCCCAAAAACACAAAAACATTATGATAGTGGGAGATCCCGACCAAAATATCTATGAATGGCGTGGCTCAAACGTTAATTTGCTTGTGGATTTTGATAAAACACATATCCCTACAAAAACGGTTTTTCTTAATCAAAATTACCGTTCAACCCCACAGATTTTGAAATGTGCCAATACGTTGATTGAAAAAAACGAGTTCAGGTTAAAGAAGGATTTGTTTACAAAAAGTGATTTAGGGGCTGACGTGTACCACTATCACACCAAAAACGAGTATGACGAGGCAGAGAAAATTGTACAGATAATTCTGGATATACGCAAGAAAACCCATTGTGGTTTCTCGGATTTTGCAGTGCTTTACAGATCAGGCTTTCTTTCGCGTATCGTGGAAAAGAAATTTACGGAGAGTGGCATACCATACGAGATTTTTGGTGGCGTTAAATTTTATCAGCGTATGGAAATTCAAGATATTATGGCATATCTGCGACTTGTTGCATTTAATGACGATTTGGCATTCAAACGTATAATCAATAAACCCCGTCGTCGTTTTGGTAGGGTTAAGTTGCAAAGTCTGCAGATGATGCAGACGGATGATTCTTCTTTATACGATACTCTGAAAGGTAATATTGATAACCCTGCATTTAAAAATAGCGGAATTCAGGATTTTGTTAATGCTATAGAAAATATAAAAGAAAATCTTGATTATATGACAGTTTCCGATGTGGTTGAAATATTATGTGACAAAAGCGGATATGAAAAATATATACGCGAGCTTGGTGATATGGAAAGGTTTGAAAATCTTTCGGAGTTTAAGCGTATCGCCACCGAGTACGAGAGGAATCTGGGTGAGGATATTACACTTATGGAATTTATTAACCATATATCTTTGCAGAGTGAGGATGACGGAGAGGAAAATACCGACATGGTTAAGCTTATGACCATTCATTCAGCAAAAGGACTTGAATTTCCCAACGTTTTTGTTTTGGGTTTTTCAGAGGGGATCTTTCCCTCTTCTAAAACAATTGAAGAGCGAAAACAATTGGGTCTTGAAGAAGAACGAAGGCTTTGTTATGTTGCCATAACTCGAGCCGAAAAAAGACTTTTTCTTCTTGATAGTGAGGGCTATTCGCAAAATGGTAGCCAGAAGTTACCTTCAAGATTTCTTAAGGAAATCGGTGAGGACAATTATATTAGAATTGGAGCAATACCTAAAGAACTGCAGGATGCCACAGACAGAATCGTAGATCAGGCAAATATTACTGAGACTGATAAGGATACTGTGAAAAATATTGGTGATAAAGTGTACCACCCAGCATTCGGTGAAGGGGAGATAGTAGGAATAGAGAAGAACAAAGGCAGTTACAGAATCAAGTTTCAAAAGCTTTCTAGTGAAAGGGTTATGTCTGCACAGTATTTTAATCAGAAACACCGGTTGCCTCATATTGAGAATAAAAAGCAAATAGAGAAGCACGAAAGCTTTTATGATTATAAGAAAGAACCGAAAGAAGAAAAGGTAACTTCTGTTTTGCATTCCGAAAAAGAAAAAACGACCATTCCTACTAAAAAAATACCCGATGGGTATGAAAAGACGGATGAGAAGGTTGTAAGCGAAATGAAGGAAGTGAAAGATGAAAAACAAATTAAGAGTTATGAAGAACGGAAGGAATATAAAACACCGGATATGAACGGTTATGAAAATTTATGGAATAACCCTGATGTGCCCAAGAATGGATGGATATGTACGGGTGTTACGGACTTAGGGGCACCCGTTGGTGTTTGTCAGATGTGCGGTCATCAGATTATACGCTACGTTCATCATATGGTGCATAATGAATACGGACGCCTTAATGTGGGTTGTATTTGTGCAGGTAAAATGGAGGGGAATATAGAAAAAGCAAAACAGCGTGAAAATGACTTTAAGAATAAAGAAAAGCGCCGTGAGAATTTTAAAACCCGTAAGTGGAAAACTTCAAAAAACAACAACAGCTTTTTAAAAATCAAAGACCATCTGATAGTTTTGTATTACAATAAAAAATACGATAATTGGAAATATTCTTTGGATAATGTGTTCTGTGTTGAGGTGTATAATACGCGCGAAGAAGCAATGGACGCAGCTTTCGAGGCACTTGAAAATAAGTTGAGTGAGAAATAAGAAAGGTGTGTTATCACGGGTCAATCGTATAAAACCGTGTCCCAAAACCGGTACATAAAATATCGTATTATATTACCATAACAACAAGGAGGTGCAAGAATGCTTTTTTATAAGATTGCTGCAACTATGGAGAAAAATGAGGGTGTTCCGAATACAAGAGACAGAGAAGCGTATGAGGATTATGCGGCATCCTTTCCCGGATTGAATGAAATGTTTTATCAGAAAAGCCATAAACATAGTTATTTGTTCGTAACAATGGTTAATCCGAGAAAAATTACTATTGGTGCAGTTTTAAAGGGTGATGAAAGAATTGAAGATGTTCTGAAAAAATATCTTCAGCTTGTCGGTATAAAGATTACATCATTTGAAATTGAAGAAATTACTGTTAAAGCTTTGATTATGCTTTTGCGTAAAGCCGATAGAAATTCTTTTATTTCTTCCACTTATGATATTCTTGAGGGTATGGAATTAGATAACTTTGACAGACGCTGTGACGTTAAATATGTAGAAAATATTATTACCATAGAACAGAATAAAGACGCTTTTATTAATGATGCCCGTGAAATGTTGTTTGAGGATTCTCTTGTGCCTGAAATTGAACGTATTTATATGGGTAAAGCCTGCGGAAAAATAAAAAGTCATCCTGTGCATTATCTCATAAAAACAGACAACAATGATTCTCGTGTAACAGTATGCAATAGTTTGATATGCTCGTTATATAACAATAATCGGATTACTAATAAAAGGTTTTGTAAATTGTTTTTTGATAATGATACCAGCTTGTATGATGATTCTTTGGAAACTGTATATAAATCCTGCACAGGTGGAACTGTTGTTATTCAGTTTTCAGGAACGGATGGAAGAAACGGTAGCTTTGCCAGAAGAAACAAGGATAGTATTATAGAAGTTTGCGAAATGATAGAGAAGTATAAAAATAATGTTCTTTCGATTCTATGCTTGCCTGCAGAATGTGAAAAGATGAAGGATGCTTTTATGGAAAATCTTAAATCGGTTTCCTTTGTTGAAATTTCGGAGGATAAGGTTACAGGTGAAAAAGCTAAAACGTATCTTAAAATGCTTGCAAGAAAGAATAATATTTCGGCAGATAAAAGCTTGTTTAATAAATTGCAGGAAAACACCTTCTATAATCAATTAAATCTTCAGAACATGTTTGATGAATGGCTTTCACATAAGCTCAAAACAAAAATTTATCCTCAATATAAAGATATAAAAACAGTTAAAGCAACGCAGTTGAAAGAGGCACCAAAGGGCGATGCAGTAAAAGAGCTTGAGCAGCTTATAGGACTCAAGAATGCTAAAAAGGTTATAACTCAGGCACTTAATTTTTATAAAGTGCAGAATCTTTATGCAGATAAAGGTATTTCTGCCGACAGACCGGCTATGCATATGATTTTCACGGGTAATCCCGGAACAGCTAAAACAACTGTTGCAAGACTTTTTGCACAGATTATGAAGGATAACGGACTTTTATCAAAGGGCGATCTATATGAGGTTGGCAGGGCTGATATTGTAGGTCAGTATGTTGGTCAGACTGCACCGCTTGTAAAAGCTATGTTCAGAAAAGCAAGGGGTAGTGTTCTGTTTATTGATGAGGCGTATTCCCTTGTGGATGACCGTGACGGTCTTTATGGTGATGAAGCAATAAATACCATCGTTCAGGAAATGGAAAACAACCGTGAAGATACAGTAGTTATTTTCGCAGGTTATCCCGATAAGATGGAAGGTTTTTTAGATAAAAACCCGGGTCTTCGTTCACGAATTGCTTTCAATATTCCTTTTGATGATTATAATGAGGACGAGCTTTTGCAGATTGCAGAACTGACTGCAGAAAAATCTAATATGCAGTTTACGGATGAAGCAAAGCTTAAGCTTAAGGATTTGTTTATTGAAAGTAAAAAATCTGCCGATTTCGGTAACGGCAGATTTGTCAGAAACGTGTTTGAAAAAGCCAAAATGGAGCAGGCAAACAGGTTAGTTAATATGGAATATGAAGATGTTACTTCGGAAGTGATTTCAACTCTTACAGAAAGTGATATTGTAATACCGGAGAAAGCCAAACCGCAACAAACCTGCAGAATTGGTTTTTAGTATGAGTGCGTTATTAAATATGTCAGCAGAAGAGCGTTCTCTTATGTGTTTTGATGATTTTAAAAAAGAAAATTACCCTTTAAGATTAGCATGTTATAAAGATAATAAGTATTTCTACAAAGGCAAATTTTCAACTCTGACAAACGGAATAGGGGAAACCCGTTCATTCAGAGCTTGTCTGAACGAATTTATAAAAAGCTATAAGCCTGAATTAATTAATAAAGAAAAAGATTTGTGGCTTTCTTTAAAAGATAATGGTGAATTTACCGTAAGAAAGGGTAGTACAGGCGAAGAAACCAAAGACTTAAACACGAAAGATTTGTTTGTATATAACTTACTATGCTTTTTAAATCTCGTCAGATTCTGGGATGAATTTAATGAAATACGCAATATCAATACCGAAAAAACGCCTGTGGTTATAAAGCTACCTGATAACTGTGATATAGATGTTGGTTGCATTATTGAGAGAACCAAAGGAATGGACAGGATGTTTTTCATCTTAAGATAATGTGATAATGAAGTACAAAAATATAGATGGGGAGTATGATTTTATGGAAAATAAAGGTGAATTGAATATTGTTATTGGTGATATTACGGATGATTATCTGCTTAATTTTTTAGATGCAGTTGTACTTCCGACTAATCCTATGATGCGTTGCGGTGCAGGTGTCAGCGGAGCGATATTCCGAAAAGCAGGTGTTGATGATTTAGAAGAATATACTGAGAAAACTTTTGGTATCAGTTATTACGACGAAACGCGAAAGAATGAAATGAAACCGACTGAGGTCAGAGTTACACCGGGATTTGCCTTACCTTGCCAAATAATATTTGCGCAAGGTCCAAGATTATATGATTTTGATGATTATCAGCTCGCATTATCTTTGCTATTGAAAACCTATGAAAATATACTGCAAAAAGCGGTCGAATGTGGTTTTAAAACGATTCTTATTCCCCCACTTGGCACAGGTTCTTATGGCTTCACCCACGAAGATACGGCGGAAAATGTCGTTGATACAATTAGAAAATTTCTTCGAAAAAATGAATTAAAAATTTATTTTGTAGTTCAAAGTGATGATGTGAAAGAATTGTACAGTTATTGATTTGAAAAAAATTGAATTAAATAAATTAAAATCCCGACTATTGATTTAGTTTTCAATAGTCAGGAAATTTGATTGGGTTATTTTTTATTTACCATTCTCAATTTTTGTTATAAGATATTTGAATTCCTGATATACATCTGTTTGTTCTTTGTTTTCTTGTGTGCAATAGTTCGTCCATTTACATTCATAGCTGCCTTTAAGAACAAAACTCGGTCTTGACTGCATATGTTTTTTTAGTTGGTCTGTATTCCAACGAATAGTACCGCCAATAACATCTTTTTGACCAATAGAAAAGAACTTATCCACGGAATTTGTTGTTTCTGCATTTTCTCTTGTTCTATTCCAATATTGGTTTTCGTTGGTTAGAAGAATCGCATATCCCTTTTCAAAATTTTGTAATTGATTCGAATATTGGAAGCTGTTTTCGTCTTTGTATTTAAACAATTCAATTCTATGGATATCTAAAAGATAATCATATCGTCCATCATCAGGAGCATTATGTCCGAATAAATTAATATGGTTGTTTTTTCCGTCTATAAAATCGGCTTTTTTTGTTTTATATTTTAGTTCAATTACAATATAATTATCATTTTTATCTATTATAATTATATCAGAATAAAAACGTTTATTAGTTTTTTTGCTTTGGTAACCAAGAAATTCAAGATACACTTTTGCACAACTATTATTTCTTTCAATTTGCTTTTGTAATTCCCATGCTAATTCAAATTGAAGTTGAGCTTCTTTTTGAAAAATTCTTTTTTCGTTTGCAAACTTTATTAATATTTCTTCAATGTTTATGTTTATAGACATCTGATTATCTCCTTACTCCACCACTCGTTTCAACTCTTCCCAAACCTTAACCATTGCGTATGTATCGAGCTCGCAGTATTTGAGAAGGTTTTTGCGGGTGGTTTCTTGTTCTTCTTTTGGCATATCCTTGATTTTCGGGAATATGCTCATAGCTTCGCCACCGTTGTGTATCTGATCAAGGTTGTGATAATCAAGTGCAGGGTCATCGGGGAAAATGGCAGGTAAAACGCTTTTTATTGAAAAGCTTCCACCCATATCCTTGTTGTAATAATATCCTCTTTGGAAAGGTACAAGCAGGTCTTTTATATTGCTTTCAATATTCAATAAGTGGTCTGCTAAATCGGGGAAGGCTTCTGCCAGCTCTTTTATTCTTGTGCATTCAAAGGCTTTGTTGTATGCAGTAACACAGACATTCAGCGGTATGTCTTCACAAAGTCTTTCTGCCAAAGCTCGTCTTGGATCTGTGCCCGATTCTGCAAGGAACTCTTTGTGCTTTAATTCTCCGCCTTCTTTTTCTATGTAGTGTAAAGAATATTGGAACGGGATTTGTGAATACGGTTTTGTGCCGATGTATTCGGGTATAACAGGCTGAACCGTTTCAAAATCAAGGAAGTAAAGGGGATAGGAAAGTGTGTCGAGAAACTCGCCTATACCTGATTTATCAATATGTGTTCCTTGGTCTTTTAAGTAAAAGGACATTTGGTGTAATTGTTTTTCGTTAGTGATTGTTTCATCAAGAATTAAATCCTCGTATTTGATTTTACCTTTTTTGTAAAAGTCTATTTTCTTGCTGAAATTGAGCCTGTAAAGGTCAAAAACAGAAGGGTGGGGAATATGCCTTGAGCAATAGCTCCAGAAGCTGCAACGGTAAGGGTTGTTGCAGGCAGTTGACAAATCAATAGGCGGTTCATCTTCTGATTTTAATATTAATTCTGCAACATTAAGATTGGTTTTGATGTTTGCACTTTCAAAGAACACACCTTCTCTGATATCTGCAATTTTGAAAAGCTGGTGAATATCGAGAGTTCCATCGAAAACATATTCATTATTTATGCATATAAGATATGTACCCGTAACGTTAACGCCACAGCTTTCAAGAACATATTTCTGATATGCAACGTCTGCTGCATAAACTTGTTTATCCTCGTGAGTTGAGCTTTTTACCTCATAAATTGCCCAACCATCGCCATCTTTTTTGAGAATATCAACAGCACAGTAAAGTCCGTTAAAATCGAATGATGCTTCACATATAACGGGTGTGCTCTTTGCCATTTCGGCTTTTGTATTCTCAATCATTTTGGAAAGGTCGATTTTTTCACCATTGTATGCGGTAACCTCAACGAAATCGCCGAAAAGCCCCATTGCCAAATCGCCGACAATATTACCGGCTTCCATTCGTGCCAAGACACTACCGTCAATGGTAATTTCATCGGGCTTGTATTTTCTCAGCCATGCAATTTTAGGGCATTGCCACAGACCGCAATATTTGGACTTGGAAAAATTGAACATGTTTTCTCCTCTGTATCCTAATCTTCAGGATATTCTAATAACAATATAATACGGTTTATCTTTTTGTCTTTGAGTTCTTTTTTTGAAACTAACAGTTGATAGTTTGCACTAAAGTCACAATCATCTTGAAATAATTCGGAACTGTTTATTCTGAGTAAAGGAAAAGTGTGTTCGGGGTATGTAGCAATAAGCTCCTGAAATTCTTTTTCTAATTTATCTATTTCAATACTACCGCCAACGATAATTCCGTTAAACTCGGTTGAACCTAAAGGGATTGAAACATTTTCTTCACCCTGAATTTTAAGGGTAGCTCCATTTCCGCTATATCTTGCCTCATCAAATCCAAGATAAGTCATATTTGCAGGATAATTATTTTCATCAATATCCTCGGTAGTAATAGAGTAATCTAGCATGTCATGAAATCTAACGGCTATATCATAGGAATCGTAGATACCGCTTGTACAATTAAAGTCTCTGTTTGCTATGAAAATCTGCATCATGCCCTTTTGTGGGAAATCAACACAGTCGGGTAATTCATCATAATTAATTTGAAATAATAAAACCATTGATTGACCGTTTTCATCTTTTGGAACAGATTGTCTTTTGGGAACATAGGGCATACCGCCGAGCTTTGTGTCGAAAACATATGAAATATCGTCTTCATCGTGCCCATAAATGTAATCATCCTGGCTTTGAAGAAAATATGCAGAAATCGTTTTGTTATCCATTAAGATTCCTCCTTGTTAAAATACCATTCATACACTTAATGAAACAAAATTAATAATTTCGGTGAAATCACATTTGTAAATATCGTAAGTAAATATTGTAGGTTCTTCTGAATCAAGCGTTGGGTGTTCATTATCTTCATCCATTTCGGGATATATGAAGAACTTTAAAATGCCTTTTTCGGTATCCTCATTATCAGAACAAATTCTTCCTTTTTCAGTGTATTGATAACAATCAAAGTCGTTAGCGTATCCCAAAAGTTGTTGCGCTACCAGGCATGTAACAGTAAAAAGGTTTTCTTCACTTTCGTCTTGCAAACAGTCATATATTGTGTATTTTGATAATTCGCATAACACCCCTATGTACTCGAAAATTTCCAATTTATCTTCAGGGAATATGCCGTTAATGTAGTTGTGCTTGGTTTCTTTGATTGTTTCAAAGGTTTCTTTGAATAGTTCAGCAAACTCTTTAAGATCTATTAGTTCTTCTCCGAAAACATAGGGGTTTCTTAAATCAACTTTATCCCTCCATTTACATTCGAGTTCGTAAAAATTCATATTCATTCTAATTCTCCTTTATTTTATGGTATCAGTATTTTAACAAATACCAAGCACCAAATTTGGTGCATTACCCCAAATACCCTTTATAATCAATTTTCTTTGTGCTGTTCGGGAATAAGTAGTTATAAATATCAACGAAATAATCGTCGGTCATGCTGGCAATATAGTCAACAACTATCTGGTTAGGCTCGGTTTCCTCGTATGATATTTCTCTTTTGTAATGAGCCTGATTTACATAGTCTATATGATGGGTGAAGATAGGTGAAGCTTTGTTTTCATTTATTAAATCTTCAAGTAACTTCTCATACAACTCTGTCATCATCGGTTTTACGGTTTTATATGCTTCGCCAACAGCTTCCTGCTTGTAAATGAGTTTGTAGTTATCAGCTTTAGCTTTTTTCAAAGCTTCAAAATGTTCTTCGTCCATTTTGATGTAATCCTTGCCGTAACTGTTTTCAACGATGTTCACAATCATATTATTTATAATCTGAGCATTGTAAATTCCTATTGTGCTGTCTTCAAAATCCTTGTTGCAGATGATTTTTGCTCTGTCTGCGTCTTGTCTGTCCTTGCCCAAGTATGCAATTATATCTGATATTCGCATTACACAACCTTCGAGGGTTGCAGGAGCTAACAGCTTTTTTACATTGTTCTTATCTATATAGCAGGCTTCGATCTGCTCGTCAAAGTCTGTGAAATTATCAAGTGGTTTCGGGTGATATTCACATAACTCCATTTCACCATCATGAGCAGCAATTCCGTTAAGGGTCTGCAAACTGATGTTATACGGAAAAATCTTATCAAGTACACGAACAGAGTGAATGTTGTGGCTGAAATGTCTGCCTGTATGCTCAAAATAAAGCTGGTCTAAAAAGTCTTCACCGGCGTGACCGAAAGGTGTGTGACCAATATCATGACCAAGAGCAATAGCCTCAATCAAATCAAGGTTAAGGTTTAACGCCTTGCCAATGGTTCTTGCAATTCGTGAAACAAGCTGAACATGTAAGGCTCGTCTTGTTATATCATCATTTTTGTAAAATGAAAGAACCTGTGTTTTATCTGCATAGCGATTGTAAAAAGGGCAATGCATTATTTTATCAATATCACGTATAAAAGGCGGTCTGATAATTGTCGCCTTGTCCCTTTCGTTGTCTCTTCTTAAAACTTTATTTTCATCAAAAGCTAACTGTGGCAGAGTGTTATTCGCTCTGTCGCTTTCTATTTTCTCTGTAATTCCAGGAGATAATTGTTCATATTTCAGCATAAAATCACCTCGATAATTACATTATAACATAATTAGACAGATTTTGCATCTAATATACTAAATAAAACTATGTCCCGTTTTTGGTGCGCTGATTCTGGTATTTTTATATCATAGAGAATTATCGTTGAGGTGCACTATGGAAAAAACGGAAATTAATTTGAAAATACCTTTGGGTTATGAAATTGTTCAAAGAACTAAAATTGTGGATTTATATACTGCTTATGAAATTTTGAGGAGTAAGAAGCAAAGGCATATAACAACAGCAAGACGAACCGGATATAAAGCAGAATTGATAACCCATTATATAAAATGTCCTCATTGTAGGAATAAGGTATATGCATATGCTCATTATCATAATAAAAATGCTGTTGCTTACCCGAAAAAAAGTAAAGCTACAATATTTGAATGGTCTGATGTTCAACCATCTTTAGAATCTGAGCCTGATGTTGAACTGCAAATTCAAGAGATTAAAAATTTTTCAGGGGAGTATATATGTCCCGAATGTGGATATAGCTCCAATAAATCAAATGAATATACTGAACTTAATATTGATTATATTTACGGAAAGCTATTGGTAAAAAAGTCAATAAACAATCTTTCTGAATTAGTTTCTCTTAAATGGCTTAGCGGTACTACCGCTATTGAGTTCCCTTTGTATGAGCAGGTCGTTTTCGACTTTGAAAGCGGAAAAACCTATGTGCAAATTTTAAACGAGAATAACATTATATGTAGCACAGCAATAACCGATTCTGAAGCTGATTTTTCAGGAGATATGCTTATTGCTCTATTATCAAAAAACAGTATTGTAAAACGCAAAATCAAAAATTGTATTGAAGAGATTACTGGCTATAAAATGCCATTTACCACAAATGAGCTTGATATTGATAAATTTGCAAATTTTGTGCGATTTGTTGGCTTTCCTAAAGAGTTTTATGAAGCAATACCTTTCTGGTCTGGAACAAGAGTGATTGATGAAAGTTTTAAAGAAATAACAGAAAAGCTTCGGACTCCTAAAGGTGCAATGCAGAATTTAAAAAGCTCAAGTCTGCCATATTGCAAGTCGGTTAAAAGATTGTTCGCAAAAAAAAGCGGTCTGTTTTTCTATCTCAAGGAATGCGAGTTTTTGTATAGCTTGGTAAATGATGTGAATCTATTATGCACTTATCTGAAAAAACCGTTTATATTTCACTTCCTGTCAATGATGCATTATTACGATTATCCTGTAAAAATATTTTTGAAAGATTATTTAAATGTGTTGGGTCAGGCAAGGTTTAAGAATACATTTTTGCCTGTTGATATTTACATAGAATATGCAATATTTTATGGTTCTTTAAGCCTCTATGTAAGAAAAAAGGAACATCACAAATGGTATACAGGAGATAAGTTTTTTGATTGCTCAAAAATTCTTTCATTTAGGAGGGAGAATAATATATCTGTTAGCTTCAGAGGTTCAGGTGAAAAGGATATGGTGGTGGATAAATACCGCTTTAAGCACTTAAGAACCAAGCAAGAATGTGTTATAGCAGGCGAGAAAATGAAAAATTGTCTTGTTAATTGGGATTCATATTCTAATCCTGTTGTTATTGTTTATAAAGGTGATAAAATTGTTGCCGCAGTTGAATTTTTGAATGGTGTTTTGGTACAGGCTAAACAATGCAGGAACAAATCAATTGAACCCGATTCGGATTTGTGCAGAGCAATAGAAAAATGGTGTAAAATAAATAATATCAAATTCGACCCCGCAAAGCTTGATGACTTACCTTTTTGATATCCAAAACAATGCAAAAAACAAGAGCACTGAAGTAAAAGACACTTCAGCTCTCTTGTTTTATAAGTTCAATTAGTTTGTTGATATAATTCTTATTGTTTCGGATTGGTACATAATTGGGATGGTATGATAATATAACGTTTTTGCCATCAAACTTTGTGTTAAAAATATAGTTTTGACTTTTTATAAAACTGTTATCAGCAATACCATCAGGATAGGCGGTATTTAACAATTCGGGTAATTCGTGCTCTAAAGAGGTGTTGTGCCAACCGAAAAATATAATATGTGTTGGATTAGTTATTTTAATAACTTCCTGTAGTAGCCTCGTTTCACAACTGTGAAGTGCTTTTCTGTCTTTTTGTTTCAAAGCCTTTCCAGATTTTGTGTTTATAACATCAATATTAGTCCAACATATTTGTGCTTCAGGGAATGCGCAATGTATGTCCTGTATTCTTTTCCAGAATGCGTGTGGGTGCTTTTCAATGTTGAGTTGTGAGTTCAAATATTTGATAATCCATTTTTGGCATTCTTTCAATTCAACATAATAATCAGCGTACTGGTGCTTACTTCTGCTTCCCCAGGTTGCTTCTTCACCCACAATTAAAATACGTACATCACTGGTGCACCAATTATCGGCAACACCCGTGCAAAAAATGTTAGAAAAATCGTCTGACAGCAGGTGGGGGCTGGTTTGTTGTATTTCAGATAACCATATCTTATAAACATCTATTATTTTTTCGTTAAGTATATCAGGATTGTTCATAAATAACCTCACTAATATTGAGAGTTCTTTCTATATGAAAAAGATAACACATAAATAGGTCGTAGTCAATGTAATCAAACAACCCAATGCCTTATAAATATATAAAAAGCCCTATAACCGATGTTCTGAAATGGCAGTAAATGCCCTATAATCAAGTCAAATATCTGGCGGTTGTCCAGCCTACTTACGACACGAAAGGGTCCATTTTTGAACTTCAAATTTCATTTTCAGGCAAATCGGACAAGCGTTCAATCACCTATGAAACACTTGAAGCAGACGAGCCTGTAGAAGAAAACTTTACCCTGGTTTCAGTATCATATCTATGATATAAAACATATTAAATTCCAACTCCCACTTACTATGTCAGAAAATAGTAGGTGGGGTTTTTGTTGCTAAAGTGTTACAAGGGGAGAGAAAGAAAATACCCACACACCGAAATCGGTATGTGGGTATGTAACTTAAAGTTTTGCTAATAAATCACTCTTTTTGCTGTCAAATTCTTCTTGTGTTATTATACCTGAATCTTTTAATTCGGAAAGTTTTTTGATGGTTTCTATTATTTCGTTATTGTTATTAGTTGTTTTTTCAGCAACAGGTGTTTTCTTTGCGAACAATCCGGAAATTTTTTCAGTTGCTTTTTTTCCACCATCAAGT
>JAZUSD010000076.1:0-24539 GCA_045606545.1 Acutalibacteraceae bacterium
CTGAATATGTTTCTGAAATGGATTATGAAGAAGCACTGTTAAAAGAGCCTGTATGTATCAAGGATATGGCATCAGAGGACAGGGAGCTTACAGAAACAGAGCTTGATAAAATTATAAAGCCCTATGATTTTCATGCACAGCTTAATGAAGAATATAATTTATCAGATATAGCAACTGCTGACAGTGATTTTGATAAGGCTGTTCAGATTCTTGAATGGCTTACAGAACACACATATTACAGCGGAATGCAAATGAAAATGCTGAATGATGACACTCTTGAAATTTTGGAGTATTCCTTTGATAAGCCTTTTAACCGTGCCATAAACTGCCGTTACAGAGCAATAGCCTTTGCGGATTGCCTTGTGGCTGTGGGAATAAAGGCATTTCCTGTGGCTATGGTATCTTCGGAGTTCACAGGCTCTCATTTCACTTGCTTGGTTTACATATCCGAAGAAGATAAATGGTGCTCCTTTGACCCGTCCTTTGGATGCTGGTTCACTGATGAAGAAGGGGAACTTTTAGATATATTTGAAATAAGAGAGCTGTTTTTAGAGAACAAAGAGCCTGTAGTTAAAGGATACAGCTTTAACGGTAAACAGGAAAATTTTGATGTTTATATGAACAGTTTTTTGAAATTTTGTGTTTCAAATCTCAGCACCTGGGCAGATAATTCAACTGACAGAAGGTCAGAAAATACCTTTTCAGGAAGAAAGCAGTTTAGTTCGGTTATTCCCGAAATGTAAACATTACAGGATGAATAATAATTGAAATGATAATTAGTTTGACAAATAAGAACTTGGCAGAGCAGTTATGAAAAAGATACTAAACTCGAATACAATAAAATTTATTGCGATTATTGCAATGACGATAGACCATATCGCTTGGTCGGTTTTTCCGGGGTATGACAATGGTATTGTCCCTGTTGCATTGCATATAATCGGCAGACTCACTTGTCCGATTATGTGTTATTTTATAGCAGAGGGATATCATTACACCAAAAATGTAAATAAATACACTTTAAGACTGTTTTTATTCTCTTTTATATCACATTTTGCTTATATATTCGCTTCTTCAAGTTACATTGATTGGAAATCATTTATTCCGTTTTATTACGGAAATATTTTTAATCAGACAAGTGTTATGTGGCCTCTTGCGTGGGGCTTGGTAATGTTACGAATCATAAACAACCAAAAGATAAAGCAAAGCATAAAAATTGTTCTTATAACACTTATTTGTTTAATTACTTTTCCGAGTGATTGGAGCTGTATCGCAAGCCTTTGTATTCTGGCTATCGGTACCAATAGAGGAAACCTCAAAAAGCAGATGCTATGGATGGTTTTCTTTGTGTCTCTTTATTCAGTTGTATATTTCTTTGCTATTGACAAACTCTATGGGATTATACAAATGGCGGTTATATTGGCGATACCTGTTATTGTGATGTATAACGGAAAGAGAGGACATAATCAACGGATAAACCAAATCACTAAATGGCTATTTTATATATACTATCCTTTACATCTTTTAATCATAGGTTTCATTCAGATTGTACGATAATTACTAATTTACTACCCCAATAATATAAGGAGCTGACTTTTTAGTTTTTAGTCAGTTCCTTTTCTTTGCATTATGCAGTAAAGTTTTTTACATGTATGTAACTGTGGAAATGTGGTGGAAGGTGTGGTATAATGTGGATGATGAATGAGAATTTGACGAGGTGCAACATGGAATACAGACAACTCCCTCACGGAAATAAAAACGAAAATTTCAGCGTACTCGGTCTTGGAATGGGCGGAATCGGAAAGACACCTGTTGATGAAATTGAAGCAATTATCCGCAAAGCCATTGACAACGGAATCAACTTTTTCGACCTATGTACGGCAGGTGCTTCCTATGCTCCTATAGGCAGAGCCATACGTAATTGCCGTGACAAAGTATTCTTGCAGGTGCATTTCGGTGCGGTATATGACGAAAACGGAGAATACGGTTGGTGCCGCGATTTTGAAACCATTAAAAAAACATTTTTATGGGAGCTTGAGGCTCTCGGTACCGATTATGTTGATTTCGGTTTTTTGCATTGTGTTGATGAGGATGAGGATTTTGACAAGCTGTGTGAAATCGGTGTTCTCGATTACCTGAAGGAATTAAAAGAACAAGGTGTTGTTCGTCACATCGGATTTTCTTCACATACACCGAGTGTTTCAAACAGAATCATTGATACGGGACTTGTTGATATGATGATGTTTTCAATAAATCCTGCGTATGATTTTGAGAAGGGTGATGAATACGGTATCGGTAGCGTTAAAGAACGCTTCGATTTGTTCAAACGATGTGAATGTGAAGGCATTGGTATCAGTGTTATGAAGCCTTTTTTCGCAGGACAGCTTCTGTCTGATGAGCAGTCACCCTTCGGTGTAGCGCTTACACATACACAATGTCTGCAGTATGCCATTGACCGTCCGGGTGTTCTTACTGCTGTTCCGGGAGTTCAGACCATGGAGCATCTTGATACATTACTGAAATTTCTTACGGCAAGCGATAAAGAAAAGGATTATTCAGTTATCGGCACATTTACGGCAGACACTATTACAGGTACTTGCGTTTATTGCAACCATTGTCAGCCATGCCCTGCAGGAATAGACATCGGTCTTGTTAATAAATATTTTGATCTTGCTCTTGCAGGCGACGATATTGCTGCCAACCACTATTCAAAGTTATCAGTAAAAGCTGATGCTTGTATCAAGTGCGGTCATTGCGAAAGCCGATGTCCTTTCGGCGTTAAGCAAGAAAGCAGAATGACGGAAATTAAACAGTATTTCCACTAATGATAATATAAATTTCTCTGACAGAATTAATTTGATAAATTGCAATTTGTAGGGATGAATGAGATGATTATTTTAATTACCGGAGCATCGCATACAGGAAAGACAGCAACTGCACAAAGACTGCTTGAAAAATATAAATACCCATATCTTTCAATAGACCACCTGAAAATGGGATTAATCCGTAGCGGAAATACTGAACTCACTCCGATTAGCGAGGATAAAGACTTAACAGCATACTTATGGCCCATCGTCCGTGAAATGATAAAAACCGCTATCGAAAACAAGCAGAACTTAATTGTCGAAGGTTGCTATATTCCATTCGATTGGCAGAAGGACTTTGACTCCGAATATCTTGAAAGCATCAAATATTACTGTCTTGTAATGAGTGAGGAATATATCAGGAATCACTTTGCTGACATAAAGAAATATGCAAATGTCGTTGAAAATCGTTTGGATGATGAATGGTGCACAATGGAGAGTGTGTTGGCAGATAATGCAGAAATATTAGACCTGGCACAGAAGCATAACGTGAACTATATACTCATTGAAGATAGGTACGAAATCAATATTGATTTATAACGATAAATTCCAATTTGACGAGGTAAAAGAAGTGGAAATAGTGATACGCAGATATGAAGAAAAAGATTTGTGTTCGATGATAGAAATCTGGAATGAAATCGTTGAGGAGGGAAATGCCTTTCCCCAAGAAGAATTCCTGACTCTCGAAAGCGGTGCTGACTTTTTTGCAGAGCAAACCTATACGGGTGTTGCAGTTGATAGTGAAACAGAAAAAATATACGGACTATATATTTTACATCCGAACAATATCGGAAGATGCGGTCATATCTGTAATGCAAGCTATGCAGTGAGTTTTCATAGCAGAGGCTTGCATATAGGAGAAAAGCTGGTATTGGATTGCATTGAAAAAGGGCGTGAGCACGGATTTTCTGTTTTGCAATTTAATGCAGTTGTTGCAACAAACACACATGCAAGGCATTTATATGAACGTCTCGGATTCACTCAATTAGGAACAATACCAAAAGGCTTTCGTATGAAAGACGGATACTATGAAGATATTTGTCCGTATTATAGAGCTTTATAAAAATAACTTTGCAGATATATGCAAATGTTGATGTAAAGAACAGGAGGAGAAGCAATGGCAAAATTAGAGCAGGTTCTTAATGGTGATTTCGGACAGATTTTGAAGACAATCGAAAACGGAATATTGAATGGCAGTATGTCTGCATCACTTGAAGATTCAAGCGATATTATTGATGGTGATGCAAGATGCAGTGTTCGTGTTTTCGAACGATACAGCTATGCAGGCGGTAACCGTGTGAGTATGAATGTTACATTGTTTCAGAATGCCGGTGGACCGATTTATCTTTCTGCAATTACATCGGGCGGAAGTCAGGCGATGTTATTCAAGGTGAACACCTTGGGTGAAGAAGCTTTCCTTGATAAGTTGAGAGAGTTACTTTGATATAATGAAACTTGAATTTGCAGAGTAGGAGAAAATGTTGCGGTTATTTATACCTGCCTTCAAAGGCGGGGGGACCGTCTTGAAATGAATTATTTATACGAATAGGTATCAAGCGAGCCAATTGTAGAGTGTAGAATTAAGTTTAGCGGAACGGTGGGTGGTTCTCGACACGACATCAGGCGTGTCGTTGAATCGTAAGATTCAATTGCAATATACTTACCGAGAACAATAAATTTGTTACAGTTTCGCCTGCGGTGAAAAGACGCTCAAGAGTTCGCGTCAAGAACTCTCCACCACCCGACCAACTTTATTTTTGATTTTAATTATTAGGCACGCTTGAAACTTTGATTTAATCCCAAATTAATAAAAAAGGTGGTCCCCCTCTCTTCGAAGAGAGGCAGGGCCACAATAAGTTGTTTCTTCTATCTGACAAATCCTGATTTGTAGTTTTCCTTTTAAAACCGACCAACGACCACATATAGCCCACAGACAGGGTCGGACTATATGAAAACAGTGTAGAATTCAGCTTCAAAGAG
Organism: Acutalibacteraceae bacterium; assembly: GCA_045606545.1. Lineage (GTDB taxonomy): Bacteria > Bacillota > Clostridia > Oscillospirales > Acutalibacteraceae > DTU089. Next base: position 4,842 of record JAZUSD010000076.1, read on the forward strand.
CATTCGAAAAATACACGAAAGCACAAGATGTTGTGTGCAGTTCCTGAGAGCAGACGGACACATCTTTTCGGGACGTGGGGTTATGAACACGACCGCATCCGGTGGATGATACAGGGAGTGTTCATAGGCGTAGCGGTCAAAATCGTTAGCGACGAGTAGGAGCGACCAACCATTTTGGGCACCGCAAGAGGGCCTTTCTGGGCTCAAATCCCGTCATCTCGACCAAAAAAGACTGAAAGCTAGATGTTTTCAGTCTTTTTCTTTTATTGCTTTAGTTGTTGATTGGTGATATAATCAACTCGACAAACTTGAATTTATCGAGGCGAATGGTTGAATTATATCAGGGAGGTTTCTATGCAAATTTTACAAACAATTATTTCTTATCTTGTAATAGCGGCAGGTTTTATTTCTTCACTTTTTCCCTCAGGAGGCTTGACAATGGTACCATATACGAATGATTATAAAATTCCTGACAGTATTCCCGAATATAGTGTAATTTCTACCGAGGAGAAAACCGATTGGAGTGCCAAATGGATTTGGGACAAAGAAAATCTGACGGAGAATAATGTCTGGATGTGCTTTAATAAAAAGGTAAGTCTTGATAAGCTTCCAAAAGAGCTTATCGCTCACATTTCAGCTGACTCGAAATATTGGCTTTACATAAACGGAGAAACCGTTGTTTTTGAGGGTAGTGTGAAACGAGGACCTGATAAAAACAGCGGATATTATGATAGTATTGATATTGCACCATTTCTCAAAAAGGGTGAAAACTCAATTTGTGCTTTGGTATGGTTCTGGGATAATGAAACAAGCTATTCCTATAGCAGTAGCGGTCAGGGCGGATTCCTTTTTGAAGCTATAAATGATGGCGTTAAGATAATTTCCGACAAAAGCTGGAAAGTAAAAAGGAACAGTGCTTTCGTGGACAGTCCTCTTTATCCGCCTAACTACAGGCTTCCCGAATATAGCATTTATTTCGATGCAAGGGAAGATATGGCTGACTGGATGAATGAGGCTTACGATGTTTCACCCTGGGAAAATGCAACCGAATATGCTGTTGGCGGTGAGGGTGCTTACGGTAAGCTTTACCCGAGAGGAATACCATTTTTGAAGGATTACGGTCTTAAGGATTATGAGAATTCAAAGAATTATAAAAACTATACCGTAAAGAAGTCTTTCGGTGAAAAAATCACCGTAGATATTCCCTATAACGCTCAGCTTACTCCGTATCTTAAAATCAAAGCACCTGCCGGAAAAAAGATTCGTATAACAACGGAAAATACTTTAATTGGTGCAGTTTCAACTACCTATATAACCAAAGAGGGCGAGCAGGAGTTTGAGGCTTTAGGCTGGTTTAACGGAGAGCATATTACTTATAAAATACCAAAAGATGTTACAGTTGTTTCTTTGATGTACCGTGAAACCGGCTATGACAGCTCATTCTGCGGTGACTTTAAGTGCGATGATGAATTCCTGAATTCTTTGTGGCAAAAATCTCTTCGCACTCTCTATGTTACTATGCGTGACAATTTTATGGATTGTCCCGACAGAGAAAGAGCACAATGGTGGGGCGATGTTACAAGTGAAATGATTATGACAATGTACTCTATGGATAGTAATTCTTATTTACTGTATCAGAAGGGTGTAGAAGCGATGCTTTCCCACATTGATGATACAAAAGTGCTTCAGACTGTTGTACCCATAAGCGGTGACTATTTTGAGCTTCCTGTTCAGCAGCTTGCAGGTATTGTAGGCTTTCTCACTTACTATGAATATACCGGTGACAAGGCTTTTATCGAAAAGGTCTATGAGGCTGCCCTCGATTACCTGAAGCTTTGGGAAATGGGTGATAATAATCTGGTTGTTCATCGCAGCGGTTCATGGGATTGGCCCGACTGGGGCAGTAAAGCGGATATGACAGCCATCGAAAATGCCTGGGTTTATTATGCTCTTTCTGCCGTAGAAGAGATGGCAAAGATTTTAGAAAAAGACGAGGACATCTCATTTATTAGCGAAAGAAAAGATATTATTTCAAAAGGCTATAAAACTCTCTGGACAGAAGAAGGCTTTAAAAGTGAAGATGCGAAAAATCCCGATGACAGAGCAAATGCCCTTGCAGTTCTGGCAGGACTTGCAGAAGCAGAGCAATATGATACTATTATAAATGTGCTCGTAACCACTAAAAATTCAAGTCCGTATATGGAGTATTATGTTCTTGAAGCCCTTTGCAAAATGGGGGAATATGAAGCTGCAAGAGATAGAATTAAGGAAAGATATGAGGGTATGATGAGTGAGGATTACTCTACTCTCTGGGAATTCTGGGATGAATGGCGAGGCACTAAAAATCACGCTTGGAGTGGTGGACCTCTTGTTATAATGAGTAAGCATTTTGCAGGTATCACACCTCTTGAAGCAGGCTATGAAAAGGTTAAAATAGACCCTCAGTACAATCTTTCAGATAGTATGAACTGTACTGTTCCCGGTGTAAAAGGGTTAATCACTCTTGAATATGAAAAAAGTGATGGAAGCTATACTATCAACCTTACTCTTCCACAAGATATGAAGGGTGTTTTATATGTACCAACAGAAGCTGTTGTAAAAATCAATTCAGAGCCTTTTTACAAAAACGGTGAGTATGTAAATGGTGTAAAAAACAGCGATGTGGAAATTGTGGAAAAAGTACTCGATAACGGATAAGGTAAATTTCGATTTAAAAAGTGAAGTGTTTGTAATATGAAAGATAAAGATTACTTTTTAAGTAAGGCTCAGGATAATTTTCCTGAACTGAAATTTTCTGTTCTCACTCCGGATATAACCGAATTTATCGGTTCAAACGGGGACAGTATTTTTCTTGATTTTGGGGAACACGCGGTGGGACATTTCTCCTTCGCTTTTGATAAAGTTAATGTTTTTGTTGATGCTCCTGTTCGTTTGATTATTAAGTTCGGCGAAGATTTGAGAGAAATGAATGATGATTTTTCTCAATACAACGGCGTACTTTCAAAAACTTGGTTGCAGGAGGAAATAATCAATCTTGATTTCCCACAGAAAATAACTATGCCCAGAAGATATGCCTGCAGATACATAAAAATAACGGTGGAAAGAACCACCCGACCAATAAAGCTCTTTGATTTCAGCTTCCGTGCATCAACAAGTGCCGATGTATCTGTGCTGAAATCTGCGAACACGGAAGATGCTTTGCTTAATAGAATTGACCATGTTGCAACAAACACTCTCAAGGAATGTATGCAGACCTTCTTTGAGGATGGTCCCAAGCGTGACCGCCGTCTTTGGATTGGTGACCTTCGTCTTGAAGCTCTTGCAAATTATTATACATTTAATAATATTGAAATTGTAAAAAGATGTTTATATCTTTTTGCCGCAGGTGAGTGCAATAATCTCGGTTTCTTGCCGTCCTTTGTTTATGAAACGCCTTACTACCATTCCGGAGCAACTCATATTGAGGACTATGCACTTCTATATGTTGTAAGTGTATGCGATTACTTTGAGCATACAGGGGATAGGGATGTTGTAAATGACCTTATAGGAATTTGCAAATCACAGCTTGCAAGCTTCAAAGCTACCCTTGATAAAAATCTGATTGCAACAAGGCAGGAGGGTTGGTTTGCTTTTATTGACTGGTGTCCCGGTCTTGAATGTCTGACTGCTTTGCAGGGTGTATATCTTTATACACTTGAAAAGTTTTCTCAATTGTTAAAAATAATCGGTGACGAAGAATATGAAAAATATTGTTCTCTCGTTTCCGAAGTTCGTAGTGCCTCCAAAAAATATCTTTATAATGAAAATACACAGGTATTTGTAAATGATTTTGATAAAGGGCAGCTCAGCGTTCATTCTCAGGTATGGATGGTATTGGGCGGTGTGATAACCGGAGAAGAAGCAAAAAAACTTCTTCTTTCCTGCCTTGATAACAAGGATTTTAAGCAACCTGTCACACCATATATGCGCCACTATGTTATTGAAGCTATGCTAAAGCTTGATATGAAGGACGAAGCAGTACAATACTTGAAAAATTTCTGGGGTGGTATGGTTGAGCTTGGTGCAGATACCTTCTGGGAAGCGTACATTCCCGATGACCTTGATTTCTCACCATACAATGACAGAATGATAAACAGCCTTTGCCACGCATGGAGCTGTACACCATCGTATTTTATTCGTAAATATGGGTTGTAATTAAATCACAATCAAATTATTATTGGAACTTAATATTGTAAAGTGGTATTACTTTGGGTTTTGGTTGATTGGTATAATTATTTTAACAAATAAGAATTTGGCGAAGTCAATTGGTCGGAGGTTTTATGGTTTTTTTATTGGTTGTAATATATATTGCATTTATAGGTCTTGGTGTTCCTGATTCTCTGATTGGCTCTGCCTGGCCCGCTATACATACGGAGATGAATGTTCCTGTTGAAGCCGTGAGTGTTCTCACATTTATTATTTCCGGTTGCACGGTGTTATCAAGCATGTTCAGCGCAGGAATTCTCAATAAATTAGGAACGGCTAAGGTTACAGCATTCAGTACAGCGATGACTGCGGTGGCTTTGTTTGGATTTTCTGTGGCGCCAACCTTTTGGATTATGATACCCATAGCTGTTATTCTTGGGCTTGGTGCAGGTGCTATTGATTCAGGACTTAATAATTATGTAGCGCTTCACTGCAAAGCAAGCCATATGAATTTTCTGCATTGTTTTTATGGTGTGGGAGTAACCCTCAGTCCTTACATTATGTCGGCGGCTCTAAGCGATTCGGGCTGGCGTAGCGGTTATCGCTATGCTTTTTATGTTCAGTCAGTTATTACGCTTTTGCTTATTGTTTCACTACCACTTTGGAAGAAGAACTCTTCTGCTAAAGAAACAGAAGAAGAAAAAGGAATAAACCTCACCCTTTTGCAAATGGTAAAAAAACCTGAGGTCCGACAGGTCTGGCTTATCATGCTTGCAACAAACGCAATTGAATATGCCTGCGGAGTCTGGGGAAGCACATATCTTGTAACAGAAAAAGGATTTGAGACAGAACATGGTGCACTTGCTCTTACCATATATTATGCAGGAATGTCTGTAGGACGTTTTGTTTCAGGCTTGCTTTCCGGAAAAATCGGTACATGGAAACGTATTGGTATAGGTGCTGTTATTCTTGCTCCTGCGGTTGTAATTATGCTTCTTCCCTTACACGGTGCATTTACTGTTGTCGGTTTGTTTTTTGTAGGCTTGGGTAATGGGTCTATTTACCCGAATATGATACACCTTACACCACACAATTTCGGCAAAGAGGTATCACAATCAATTATGGGTTCCCAGATAGCATTTGCTTACATAGGTGTTATGCTGGCACCGCCTATGGTCAGTCTTATAAGCGGATTATTTGGTATAAAAGTATATCCTGTTCTGCTTGCTGTACTTTATGTGATAATGATTGTAGCTTTGAAGCTCTTTGTAAATAGATTAAAAAAACAGAATAAATACAATGCAGATGTATGATTTTCAAGGATGGCTTAATAATGAAAAACAATGATAATTTCGATATAAAAAGCTTTATATCACCTGATGTTTCCTATGCTCCTGTATATGTGTGGGTATGGAATGACATCTGCACAAGAGATATTATAGATGCTCAGCTCAAGGAAATGAAGGAGCTGGGCATAAGGGCATTTTATATTCTTCCCGAACCAAAGAATTTCCGACCCGACACCATGCCTACTAACCTTACGCCTGACTATCTTTCAGTGGAATACTTTGAGCTTTGTGCCTATGCTACAGAAAAGGCGAAATCTCTTGGTATGCGGTGTTGGATTTATGATGAGGGCGGATGGCCCTCGGGCAGTGCCTGCGGAAATGTTCTCAAAGCTCACCCGGAATTTGCCCGACAGACATTGGAAATTTACGAACACTTTTTTTCAGCTGGAGAAGTATATAAAAAAACAACACCAGATGTTCTGGTGGCTTTTTTGAATGAAAAAGATATTATTGAAGAAGGTTACATATTTTCAAAGAATACTGTTGTAACCGAATATGTTGCAGAAAAAGAGAATTATGGGGATTCAGATTATCCGGATTTACTAAACAAAGATGCAACAGAATACTTTATTAAAATTACTCACGAAGAATATGCCCGCGTCTTGAAAAATGCTCTCGGTAAAAATGTTACAGCTGTATTTACAGATGAGCCTAAAGCACCGGCAGGAGCATTCAATAAAGAGTTAGCAGAGAAATATGAAACTATGTATGGCGAGTCAATATTACCCTATCTGCCACTTATTGCAGAAAGAATAGCGACCACTGAAGAAAATTTTCATATATTGCATCGTTGGTATGATTTGTGTAGTCAGCTGTTCTGTGAAAATTTTCTTCTCACTTGCAAAAAATGGGCAAATGAAAATGGTCTCGTCTTTACAGGACATATGGATATGGACCATACTCCTCTCGGTTGTATCAATGGCGGTGGGAACTTTAATCTGATGCGTGCACTCAGATGTTTTGATATTCCGGGAATTGATGTCATATGGCGTCAGCTATATCCCGAAAATAAAATAACAAACAAGAATGATATGAACGCTTATAACGGATTTTTTCCAAGATATGCTTCATCTGCTGCCGCACAGAATGGTACGAAGCTTGCAATGACTGAGATTTTCGGCGTTGCAGGACCCGGACTTACTTACGATATAATGAGATATACCATAGGTTATCAAGCGGTAAGAGGGATAAATGTTTTTAATCCCTTTAATTTTCCTCTCGGACGTAAAGATGCATTTCTTGCACAGGAGTTACCTGTTTTTACGAAAAAACAGATATACTATGGTCAGCTTTCTGAAATTAATCATTATATGGAACGCCTTTCGTATATCTCTACTATTGGAGAACGTGTTTGCGAAACAGGACTTTATTATCCTGTTCACGATTTTCAAAGTGGTTTGAAGGCTGATACTGTAGCAAAAAATTTCGATATTATCGGCAGAACCCTTGAAGATATGATGGTGGATTTCGATATTGTTGACGATGATGTTATTCAAGATGCAAAAGGAACAGATAGAGGTTTTATTTGCATTGGTAATGCGGTATATCGTAACATAATTATCCCTGAGGGTGCTTTCATTCCGCAAAAGACCCAGAAGGTGCTGAATCGTTTTATTAAAGGCGGTGGCAGAGTTTCACACAGCCTTTCTGACCTCATACCTGTAATTCAGGTTGAGGGTGACGGCTTACGCGCAATGCACAGAAAGGCGGATAATGCAGAAATTTTCTGTTTGTTCCGTGAAAAAGGCAAAAACGAAGAGTATAAAATTCATCTGCCGGTGTCAAAGGGCTATTTACTTGATATGATGAACGGTACATTGCAGAGCTTTGAAACTGAAAACAACATCCTGAAGCTCTCTCTTCAGATAGGTGAAACGGCTGTAATATTACTTACAGACGAAATACTGAACGCGGAAAAACAAAAAGAATTCAAAAACAAAATTGATATTTCCGATAATTTCATATTCCATAAAGAAAATGAACTTATCTGCAACGAAAACGGATTTGAGAATATAAAACATTCTGACAAAGCTGTTTCCGTTAGTCTCGGTGATTGGTCATATTTGATTGGTGAGGCATACTCCGGAAGCGGTGTTTATGAAACAACTTTTACACTCCCTGCTGAAAAAGTGGGAAAAGAGGGCGAAATTGATTTAGGAGAAGTGCATTTCACGGCAGAGGTTTTTCTCAATGACTTGTTTTTAGGAACGGCTTTAATGTCTCCGTACAGATTAAAGATACCTTCAGGTGTGCTTGATAAGAGCAATAAACTTAAAATAGTTGTGACGAATACATCTGCGAATTGGTATATTCACACCGATTATTTTGATAAGTGGAAAACAGAAGAATTATCACCGTATTTTAAGGCAGAGTCGGAATTTGCAAAAGACTTTGTATCAGGTGGTCTGTATGGTCCTGTTGTGCTGCACACGTAACGATTGCATTAATGCATCTAAAACAAAAGAACGAAATGAGCAGAGAAACTGTTCATTTCGTTCTTTTTTAGCATATTTGTTTTTACTTGTTAATATGAAAAACTGAAGGGACAAAGTCCAGCGCCTCGTTGCTTTTGCTTTGGATCACAAATAATTCAATAACGTGAATTGATGCAATTGTGCAGATTACGGCCATCCACACTGATCCGTCAACAAATTGCATTGCAACAGGTAGAATGAATACTGCTCCGCCAAAGATTTTTCCTAAATATGTGTGGGGCAGATACATTTTATTGAAACGCTTTTTAGATACGAAGGAACAAGCCCCAAAAAGAACCCCTGCACTTAAAATCCATATAAGAATCCAATCCGGTACAAGCTTGTTTTTTATAAGAATTTTAGTCAGTGCAAGATATGTTCCCACATCACCGACCGTATCAAGCGTTGCACCTAAAGTGGTTGAACTGTTGGTTTTTCTTGCAATCGGTCCGTCAATTAAATCTGTAAATCCACATAAAACATATATTATTAAAAATGTTGTTGTAATATCTTTGCAGAAAAATAAAACTATTGCACCTAAAATTCTGCTTGAAGTTATAATATTTGCTAAATGCTTTTTCATAAGTTTCCTGCCTTGCTTTATATTAATATATTCAGCAGAATTTTGCTTTAGCTTCGGTAATCATCTGATTAACCTTTGCCGCGAGTGGTTTACTTTCTTCTTTAAGCTGGGCGAGGGGTTTTCTTGCATCACCGATGTCGATACCCTGAAGTCTGAGAACCTCTTTTGCGGCGGCATACATATTGCATTTGCAAGCGCACATTGCATAAATAATTTCGTTTATTGCATACTGAATTTCTCTTGCTTCATCGAGTTTTCCTGCTTTAATAAGTTCATCTGCTTTAAGGAAAAGCTCGGGCATAACTGCATAAGTACCGCCGATACCGCCTTGAGCACCGATTGCACGACCTGCAACAAACTGTTCATCAGGACCATTGAAAACAACAAAGTTTTCGCCACCCTCGGCTTTGAACATCTGAATGTCCTGAGTGGGCATAGAAGAGTTTTTAACACCGATAACATTTGGGTTTTTAAGCATTTCCTTGAAAAGAGGCATTGTAAGGGCAACACCTGCAAGCTGAGGAATGTTATAGATAACGAAATCTGTGTTAGGAGCAGCGGAAGAAATATCGTTCCAATACTGTGCAATTGATTCTTCGGGGAGCTTGAAATAGATTGGGGGGATTGATGCGATTGCATCCACGCCAAGACTTTCTGCGTGAGCGGCAAGCTCCATTGAATCTGCAGTATTGTTGCAAGCAACGTGAGCGATAATTGTCATTTTGCCTTTAACAACTTCCATTACGGATTCAAGAATAAGCTTTCTTTCTTCCTTGCTCTGATAAATACATTCACCTGAAGAACCGCACATATAAAGTCCTTTAACGCCTTTATCCAAAAGAAATTTTGCAAATGCTTTTGTTCTTTCGGGGGAAACGTTTCCCTCATCATCATAGCAAGCATAAAAAGCTGGGATTATACCGTGATATTTTGTAAGATCTTTCATAATTGTGGCATCCTTTCGAATGATATATTTGGCGGTACGGTCAAGACCGTACCCTACATTACTATGATAAAATTTTATCACAAATTTTATTGCTTGTCTATCTTTAAAAATGTTTTTTTGTATGATATATTAATTGTATCAACTATTTTGGAGTGAAAAGGAATGATTAAAAGATTTAGTCTGCTTTTTTTATCAGTTGTTCTCGTGATAACCTCTTTTGTTGGTTGCACAAAAGATAATAAAAAACCCAAAATCGAACCTATTGACGATTTTAAGGTTGTTGCATATATTCGCGGTGACTATGTTCAAGAAGAGGATAGCTTATATGCCGAGGATTTTGATATTATCACAGATGTTATTCTTTTCGAATGCGCATCCTTTGACAGCGAGGGTAAGGTTATAATCGAAAAAGAAAAGCTTGATACTGCTCTTAAAAATATACGTAAAGCGATAGGGGAAAGAAATGTTGGTATCACACTAAACCTTTTAGGTCCGAGAGGAACAACGAATTCTGACGTCTGGGAAGAGCAGATGGAGGCTCAGAGCGATGAACACAACAAAGCCTTTAAAAGTGGTGTTTTAGAGAAAAATATTGTTGATGTTTTAAAACAATATGATTTTGACGGTGTGCATTTTGATTACGAATATCCGCTTTCAAAAAAAGCCTGGCGCAATTACAATAAATTCCTTGTTTCTTTGGATGAAGAATTAGGGGATTACACTTTAGGTGTTTCAGGTGTTGAATGGAATATCGGGTACTCAAAAAGAGCTGAAAAAGCAATTGATTCACTTGAACTTATGGCTTATGATTATAATGACAGTGAAGGCAAACACGCCACTTATGAAGATATTATAAATCGAATTGAAAATGCGGATTTCGGCGGAATAGACAGAGCTAAAATAAATGTCGGATTGCCATTTTATTCAAGACCTGCCGATATGGGAGCTTTTTGGTATGGCTACAACGGCTACTATAAAGAAATTGATGAAGATGGCTGGTATCATTGCCCTGAAACCGATAAGGATTTCTGGTTCAATACTCCTGATATTATAGAAAAGAAAACAGCGTATGCAATTAACAACGGCTATGGCGGTGTGATGGTATGGCATTATAACTGTGATTTACCATCAACTCACGAGGATTCGCTTTTCCGCGCAATCGGAGAGGCAGTTACAAAGAATAAATAAAAAATCAGGTCGGTTCACTTGTTTGAGTGAATCGACCTGTTCTTGTCAATTTTTATTATTTTTAGGACTGTCGCTTTCCTGTAATTTGATTTTTGCCTCTTCACGAGCGCTTGTTTTACCGTGGGGGACAATGTCACCTGCTTTTGTAAGGGCAACCTTTGTAAGATAGGGTCCAACAAGCTCGTAAATAAGAACGGAGAAAAGGGTGATGCTCTGAACGAGCACACCAATATCACCACCAAATTCAAGTGCCTGACTTGCCATACCTAAAGCAACACCTGCCTGGGGGAAGAGGGTGATACCCAAATATTTAACTATGTTATCATCGCATTTTGTTGCCTTGGCGCTAAGGCGGGCACCGTAATATTTACCGAGGCAACGGAAAGCAATATAAGCTCCACCGATAACAATATAAATCCAGTTTTTAAATACGGATAAATCAAGCTCTGCACCGCTTATAACAAAGAAAAGAACTAAAAGGGGTGTTGTCCAACGGTCTGCTCTTTCCATAAGCTCTTCAGAAAAATCACAGATATTACAAAAAATTGTGCCAAGCATCATACAAGCTAAAAGGCTTGAAAAGGCAATATGTATGCTACCGATTTCAAATTTCATTGAGGAAATTGCAACTGTGAGCATTACGAAGGTAACGGAAATTGCCATACGCTTTGAGCGAGAATGGAAGAACTTTTCGCAGAAAGTGAAAAGGAAGCCCATTACTGCACCGAGTGCGATTGAGAGAACAACCTCTAAAACAGGGTTAACAATCATTGAAATTGCATCAATTGTGCCTGTGTTAACAGCACCTGCAATACCAAATGAAACTGCGAAAACAACAAGACCAACGGCATCATCAAGGGCGACAACAGGAAGAAGAATATCAGTAACGGGACCCTTTGCCTTATACTGACGAACAACCATTAAGGTTGCAGCAGGTGCGGTAGCAGTTGCAACTGCACCTAAAATAATTGCCGCAGGGAGAGGAAGATAACCCTCAGGCAAAATAAACGAAAGGGCAATAAGGGCAATATCTACAACAACTGTTGTTACAAGAGCTTGTGCAATACCGATTATTGTTGCCTGCTTGCCAATTTTTTTCAGCTGAGCCAGGCGGAATTCGTTACCGATTGCGAAAGCGATAAAGCCTAATGCCAGATCGCAGAGAATTGAATAATATTGGGGTGGATTAAACTCCTCATTAAAACCGAAGCCTAATCTGCCAAGGCAAAATGGTCCGATTATAACACCTGCCACAAGATATGCGGTAACGGCAGGAAGACCCATTTTTTTAGCAAGTCTGGAAAGCAAAAGACCTGATAATAAGGCGATTGAGAGGGTTAAAAGTACCTCGGGAGTTGAGTGCATAGTATTACTTCTTTCTTTATATATAATATACAATAAAATTATCCAACGGTTGTATATTTTAGCACAAAGAAATTTATTGTCAAGTGGGTTAGTTTAAGTGTAAAGTGTAAAACGCAAAGCGCAAAGTGTCGGGGCGCGAAAATGCGCCAAAATAAAAGATTCAAGACATTTTTGTCCTGAATCTTTTTTGACTTTTAATGTTCGGAAGCGTAGCTTCCCCGATAATTTTGCATTTTGCACTTTGCATTTTGCATTTCAATGATGATGCGAATGATTATGGTTATGCTCTGCGGTTTGGGGATGGCAAATCAAGTCTTTGCACTCTTCTTCTGGTGTTTCGATTTCTACTGTTGTATGAGAAATGCCGTGTTCTTCTAATTCCTCTTTAACTGCTTTTTTGACTGTTGCAGAGTCAGAAGAGGTTACTATATGAAGAGTTGCGATATGGTTAACACCGTCAAGGGTTCTTACGTGGAAATGGTGAACATCAATGACACCTTCAATTTCTTTAATATGTTTTTTTAGTTCGTTTATATCAATGCCATCAGGAGTTTTTTCGAAGAATATATCGCAGATTTCCTTGAAATGCTTGAATGCGTGAACAAGAAGAAAAATCGCAACGCCTATGGACATTAAAGGGTCGATATAGGTAATATCGGTGAATTTCATTAAAATTGCGCCAAGAAGCACAACACCCCAACCTAAAACATCTTCAAACATATGAAGGCTTACTGCTTTCTGGTTCAATGAGCCTTCTCCGCGGGTGGCTATTGAAGCAACAAGGTTAACACCCATACCGAAAACAGCAAAAAGAATCATTCCGTTGTAATCGATTTCTATGGGGTGGATAATTCTGTCGCAAGCGTGGATTATAACAAAGATTGAGCCGACTATAAGAATAACTGTCATTATAAGACTGCCTAAAACAGAATATCTGCCGTAACCGAAGGTGTATTTATCGTCAGGCTCTTTTTTGCTTTTCTCTTCAAGAATATAGGAGATTCCGATGCTGACACTGTCACCAAGGTCGTGAACAGAGTCTGAAATGATTGCAACACTTCCTGTTAATGTTCCGCCGATAAATTCAAAAATAGCAAAAATCAAGTTAAGCACAAAGGCGGTTAAAATTCGTTTTTGTGATTTCATAGGTTACTCCTTGAAAAAGTAGTTGAATGGTATATAATATAGTTTACTACGGATGTATTGGTTTTTGCAAGAAAAATATTTAAGTGCAAAGTGCAAAATGCAAAGTGCAAAATGCTAAGTGCTAAATGCTAAGTGCTAAATGCTATTTGCTATTTGCTTTTTGCTGTCTGCTGGCATCTGGTATCTTACACATATTGGAGTGTTTTTATGTATAAAAAGAAACTTTGTCTTTCGGCAAGTAAATCTTACGGTATCAGTTTAACCGAACAGATAAGATTATTCAAGAAAACAGGCTTTGAAGGATTTTTTGTTCTATGGCAAAAGGGAATGGATGAGGAAATAGCAGAATGTGCAAGGGTGGCAAAAGAAGAAAATATGATTTTTCAGTCCATTCACGCTCCGTGGGGTTATTGTCAGGACCTCTGGGATGAAAATGAAAAAGAAGATGCCCGAAAGGGTGTTGAAGAATTAAAGCATTGCCTGGACCTTTGCAAAATGTATGATGTGCCTGTTCTCGTTTCTCACGTTTTTGTGGGATTTGATGTGGAATATAAGCCAACGGAATTCGGACTTAAGAATTATGGTGAGGTTATAGACTATGCCGAAGAAATCGGTGTTAAAATAGCCTTTGAAAATACTGAAGGTCTCCCATATTTAAAGGCACTTTTTGAAAGATATAGCGAAAGAGCGGCTATGGGTTTATGTTGGGATTCGGGTCACGAAATGTGCTATAATTTCTCAGAAGATTTATTAGCTCTTTTCGGTCACAAATTATATGCTACCCATATTAACGATAATTTAGGCGTTAAGGATTTTAACGGCAGAATTTTCTGGCACGACGATTTGCACCTTTTACCCTTTGACGGTATTGCCGATTGGGATTACAATGCAAAACGCCTTGCAAAATGCGGTTATGAGGGTATTCTTACATTTGAACTGAATAAATTCTCCAAGCCTGACAGACACGAGAATGATAAATATACTAAGATGAGCATTGAAGAATATGTGGCGGAAGCGTACATAAGAGCTTGTAGATTTGCTACAAAAGTGCTAAATGCTGAGTGCTGAATGCTAAATATCGGGGCATAGCCGATTATAAATTTAAAAGGATTCAAGACAGAAAATTCTGTCCTGAATCCTTTTTGCTGTTATTTATAATTTTACGGAAATTATTTAGCACTTAGCACTTAGCACTTTATTGCTTTGCTCCGTTATCAAACATTTCAAGAACCTTAACACTTGCTGCGAAGCATTTTTCAAGGCAATCCTTGTTAAGAGCATCGGGAGTATCAAGTCTTGTATGATAGAAATCGGGGAGAGCGTGGCTGAGAGCTGTAACACCTGTTGCTCTGAGACCTGCCTGAGCAAAGGCTGCTGAGTCTGTTGCACCGCCGAGAGGGGGAACCATACCTTTTTTGCAGGGAATATTCAATTCCTCACAAGCCTCGATAAATAAATCAGAAACATCCTTATCGACCTTAACAGTGCCGTTAAGGTCACGATAGTTGACCATAAGCTCTTCAGGCTGTGTGATTGTATCGTAAGAATAAATAAATGTGGGTACATCGTTCATTTCGTCTTTATGAGCTTCGCTCCAAGCCTTTGCACCGCGAAGACCTGCTTCCTCACTACCTGTGAAAATAACACCGATTTCAGTGTTTTCAAGCTCAATGTTTTGTTCCTGGAGCATTTTAAGGATACCCATACCGATATAGCAGCCTGAAAGGTTATCGTTAGCACCATCAACAATTCTGTTCCTGTTCCACATAAAGTAAAGACCGAACCAGAAGGGTGCAAAAGCAAGAGTAGCAAGACCTAACTTTGTTGCGAGGGCACCTTCAATAACACCTGCTATATTTAAAATAGCGATGGCAAGTAAATAGAAAGCACCGATAAAGCAAACCATCATATGAATATCAAAGCCGAGATATGTAAATTTGTATTTAAAGGGCCATTCCCATGCGCCGTCAGCGTGACCAACAAAGATAATTCTTCTTTTTACTTCACCTTTTGGCTTTTTGAAGCCTGTTGCATTATGACCGGTTTTTTCCTGGAAAAGCTTATCAACAAGCTTCTTGTAAAGACCAAACTGCAAGAAGCAGATAACAAGACCGATTGCAATAAATGCAACTGATAAAGCAGGAATAAAGAAATATGAAAGAAGTGCTAAAAAGCAACAGGTGATTGTGAGATATATCCAGCCGAAGAAGGAACCGGGGTTTTCTTTAAAGCCTTCAACATATGCTCTGTCGCAACCTAATTCTTTCATTTTTTCTACTGCATATTCGCAAGCCTGAAGCTCACCCTTTGAACCGGGGCCTCTTTTTTCAAAAGTGTTGCAGATATATGTGATTTCATCAATCATATATTGGGCAGCTTTGCTTTTTGCTTCAATAATTTTACTTAAATCCATATTTATCTCTCCTTTGAGAATTTAAAATATATACACCAATATTTTACAACAAAATGAATTAAAGTCAACAAAAATTTAACAATATTTCATATTTATTGTATAGAAATATCACAAAAAACCGGGTAATGGTCGCTTAATTTCTTAAAATTACTTTGAGATAGGGTTGTGTGATTCGTAATTTTTACATCACCGAAAGAGAAAATATGGTCAATAAAAAGAGTTTTCTTGTTGGTGTTTTCTCCGTGGGAGAGAGTTTCCGACAGGTCGGTTGTATTTTTAAAGGCGGTAACCAGAATATCATAAATAGGCGAGGGAGTTTTCTTTGTGGGTTTATGGGTATTAAAATCTCCAAGAGGAAAAACGGGACAATTAAAAAGTTTTTTCAAATCTTTGCAGAGTGTTATCAGTTCAAGGGCTTGGGTTAATGGAGTTGTGTTGTCGGTAAAATTGCTGTCACTTAAACTGAAATGGGTGTTCACAACTGCAAAAACTTTGTCCGTTTTCTTGTGACGGAAAACGCCCCATACCATTCTGCGAAGAAGTGAATTACTGCCGTTTTTGAAAACCTGCTCACCGAATGCTATGAGATTTACTGTTTTTGGGTTGTAGGCAAGAGTTGTCATAGTGGCAAAAACTGCCGACCGAATTGGATGAATAAATTTGTAATCAGTATTATTAAGTATGCAGGCGAACCATTTTCTGCTCATTTCCTGAAAACCGACTACATCGGGTAAAATACCATTTATGATTTTGCAAACACCGTCTGCCCGTGTTTCAGAAGGTGAACCCTCAAAGCCTATACTATCTGCTAAAATATTATAGGTCATAATGCGGATTTCCGTTTTATTTTTTTTATAAAATTCGCTTAATTTCTCAATTTCAGTTGTTTGTTCAATTGTTGCAGAGTGTTGGGAAATGTCACCGTAGGTTTTAAGGTACATATCCGCACCGGTGAGAAGGAAAAATAGTATTGTGATTATTATTGCAATGAGTTTGAAAATATTATTTTTTATCATAAATATATTATGGACTTTTTTGCGTTAAAAATTACAAATTTAAAAGTGCTAAATGCTGAATAAATGGACCTGCGGTCGGCAATTGTAAAGATAAATAAAAGTCAACATTATTTTCTTCCTAAATAAGACAACTAATAAGAGTGCGTTTTAGTTATGAATAATTAAATATAATGTTCGGAAGAGAAGCTGCCCCTTCATTTAGCACTTAGCACTTAGCATTTAGCATTTTATTATAATGTTTAACAACTTGAAAAAAATATAAATTATGCTATACTTTACTAAATCGACAAACTATAGTGATTGGTGAACTTATGGAACTTTATGAAAATAAAATTGAACAGGAGAGGGCGGTGCTTGTATCTGTTGATACAGGCGAGTTTGATGTTGATTCCTCTCTTCTTGAACTTTCTGAGCTTGCTAAAACTGCAGGCGCGGAGGTTATCTGCGAAATGACACAGAAAAGAGAAGCACCCGAAGCGGGTACTTATCTTGGGCGCGGTAAACTTGAAGAGCTTGCGGAATACTGCGAAAATGAAAAGCCTGATTTGGTTATTGTTGACGGAGAATTAACTCCCGCTCAACAGAAAAATATTGAAACAATAACCGATACAAGAGTTATTGACAGAACAACTCTCATTCTTGATATTTTTGCCGCTCGTGCATTATCGGGAGAGGGTAAATTGCAGGTTGAACTGGCACAGCTTAAATATGCTTTGCCTCGTTTAGGTGGTAAGGGTGCCAGCATGTCTCGTCTTGGTGGTGGTATCGGTACTCGTGGTCCCGGTGAAACAAAGCTTGAAACAGACCGCCGTCACATAAGGCGCAGAATTTCAGCTCTTTCGGAGGATTTAAAGGAGCTTGAGGAGAGAAGAGCACGTCACAGAGAAAGACGAAAAAAGGACGGAGTTGTTACAGTTGCTCTTGTTGGCTACACAAACGCAGGTAAATCAACTCTTATGAACACTCTTACAGATGCAGGTGTTCTTGCAGAAAACAAGCTTTTTGCGACTCTTGACCCAACCGCAAGAGCTTTAACTCTTCCTGATGGCAGCAGCGTTCTTTTAATTGATACTGTCGGATTTATCCGCCGACTTCCTCATAAGCTTGTTGAGGCTTTCAAATCCACTCTTGATGAGGCGGTTAATGCCAATGTTATTCTTAACATCTGCGATGCTTCAAACGATGAATGTGCGGAGCATTACAGAGTTACAATGGATTTATTGGAAGAGCTTGGTTGTGGTGATAAGCCGATTATAACTGTTCTCAACAAATGCGACCTTGTTAATGATATTTCAATTCCTATGACTAATTCTGTTAGAGTTTCCGCTAAAACAGGAGAGGGTCTTCCCGAGCTTCTTGAAGCAGTGCGACAGGCACTTCCCCCCACGAGAAAAAGAGTTAAAATACTTCTTCCTTTCTCAATGGGTGGCGTTGGTGCAGAGCTCCGCAAAACAGGTGTAGTTCATTCGGAAGAATATACCGCAGATGGATTACTGCTTGATATTACGGCGGAGATATTTGCATTGGAGAAATATGAGGAATATATTTTATAATGCGGAGTGCGGAATGCGGAATGAAGGGGAAGCTTCGCTTCCAAAAGTTATATTATTTATTTAAAAAACAATTTTCTCATTATTTAATTAACTAAACACAATAAAAAGGATTCAGGACAAAGATGTCTTGAATCCTTTAACTATTTTATAATGCCGTGCGCAGCACCCTTAATTTTGCATTTTGCATTCTGCATTTTGCATTTGTTTAGCGTACGCTAAACAAGAGCTGTCCATAAGATGGGTAGCACCATTTGTCTGAGGGGCAGAGTAATTCTGCGCTGTCAACTGCGAAACGCAAGTGTTCCATTACGGGAATAATCCTGTTTTTATAGAACATTGCGGCAGCATCGCTTTCTTCGATTGTTTTAACCTCTCTTGAAAGCTTTTCCAATTCATTTACTGCATTGAAAGCTTCCTTTGAAAGTCCTGAAAGCTCTTTTGCAACTGCTTCTTCATAAGAAGTGTCAATATACTCACCAACTGCTCTTTTTGCGATAATTGTATCTGCAAGCTCGTGAATCTGACGGCTGACACAAGGAAGAATGTCTTTCTTAGT
The DNA here is from genome assembly GCA_045606545.1 of Acutalibacteraceae bacterium. Classification (GTDB taxonomy): domain Bacteria; phylum Bacillota; class Clostridia; order Oscillospirales; family Acutalibacteraceae; genus DTU089. The sequence goes on from JAZUSD010000076.1 coordinate 23,616, forward strand.
CATATCAATCATTGTGAGAACTTCGATGTTAAGATATTTGCAGTATTTTTCATTTTTGATTTCATAGTGAGCCTTGATTTCTGCTTCGCTATATACACCGTGCTTTGTATAAAGCTCGATATTCTTGTCGTGGAGCATATAGGGCAAACAATCGGGAGTGGTTTTGAGATTGAGAAGACCTCTCTTTTCTGCCTCCTTAACCCATGCATCGTCATATCCGTTGCCGTTGAAGATAATTCTCTTATGCTCTTTAATAACTCTTTTGATAAGCTTCTGAATTGCAGTTTCAAAATTATCTGCATTTTCAAGCTCGTCCGCAAACTGAGAAAGAACCTCTGCAACTGCGGTGTTAAGAGTTGTGTTAGGACCTGCAACAGATGCGGAAGAGCCTAACATACGGAATTCGAATTTATTACCTGTAAAGGCGAAGGGTGATGTTCTGTTTCTGTCGGTTGAGTCTTTAGGAAAGCGAGGAAGAACATGAACACCGACTTTAAGAACCTCTTTTTTCTTTGAACCGTAGTCTTCATCGTTCTCAATTGCATCAAGAACTGCGTTGAGCTCTTCACCAAGGAACATTGAAACAATTGCAGGGGGTGCTTCCTGTGCGCCAAGACGATGGTCATTACCTGCGGATGCAATTGAAATACGAAGTAAATCCTGATAATCGTCAACTGCTTTGATAACGGCACAAAGGAAAAGGAGAAACTGAGCATTTTCTGCGGGAGTTTCACCGGGTTCAAGAAGGTTTGTGCCTGTGTTTGTTGAAATGGACCAGTTATTATGCTTACCGCTACCGTTAACGCCTGCAAAGGGCTTTTCGTGAAGAAGGCAAACCATACCGTGCTTTTTAGCGATTTTCTGCATTGCTTCCATTGTAATCTGGTTATGGTCGGTAGCAATATTTGTTGTGGCATATATGGG
>JAZUSD010000077.1:0-7105 GCA_045606545.1 Acutalibacteraceae bacterium
ACAGTTTGAGAAAAAAGGTCCTTCAGGATTTTCTATACCTGCTGACACATCGACAAGAGGTACAGCTTGTGAATGGTGGGAATATGTATATGAAAATGGAAAATTCGTTCAGAAACAGTATTACACGGGGCTTACAAGTTACTCAATAAAGATTGAACCGAAAAATACTCAAACTGCAACCAAGAGTGGTAGCACATGGTATATGAACTCAGGTTACGCAATAACAATGTCCCTCAATAACGGAACGACAGCTTCAAAGAGTGGTTTTTCAACTGCCCCTGCTGACTCATATACTCTTCCTCAGTATGGTGTAGCAATATTCCCTGAATACAGTTATTCAAAGGATAGCGGTAAGATTACAACTCTTGTTCTTTCGGGTGGTAAATGGATTTTCTCTGCCACAGGTTCTTATGGTAATGTTCATTTTACACCTCTTTGGTATCCTGACGGAAACTATATTGTAAGAGCTGAACTCAGCGATATGTGGACACCTTCAGGTATGATGAAGAAAGAATATAAATCAAACAAAATTATAATCAAAGACTCTGCTTATGACGATTGGTATGTAGGCAGATAAATTCACTTTAAGGGCGGCTCAAAAAAGTCGCCCTCACTTTTTAGGAGGACGACAAAATGGTATGTAATTACAGTAATACAATTGCAATAAAATACGGCATTAACGCTGCCCTTATTGCAGGATATATTCGAGAAAAACTCGAAAAAACAGATTTTTATAGTGGTGATGTTCCTTGGGAACGAATAACCATTAAAAAATTAACAGGTACTTTTCCTTTCTTGGGTGAAAAAGCCGTGCGAAATGCAATTAAAAGACTCAAAAAAGGAAACATCCTCATTTCTAAACAGTATGGCAAGGAACATTTTGACCACGCCAACTATTACAGCATTACTGCTCACGGTTATGCAGTAATGAGAGGAGATGAAAAAAATGACCGAAAAAAGAATGGCGGGAACTTATGAGGTAATTCTCGCCTTTGAAATTGGTAAAAAAGAAATCATTATCGGTGAAGATCGTAACGCTTCACCCGATGAAAGATTTGTTGTTGCCAACTATGAAAACAACGGCATATTTGAAAGATATGTTGATGCACTTGTCGGTAACGATTATGCTGAAATTTCAAAGATTTTTGCTGAACGAATTAAGAACGAAGCTGAGCTTGTTATTGAAGAAATCTCAAAAATCAAAGTTGATACTGCCCCAATTTATGCTGATGGTTGCACAGTTATTAAGGCTGATGACTCCATCAAGAATAAGGTTGTAGTTATAAGAGCCGATGTGTTTAAGCCGGAATATCAGATTGCAACAATGCAGTTGCAGCTTTGTACGGGTGGTTTCGGTTGTGAGCCTAATTCAAGAGGTTCAGCCTGCTTCTGTACTAATTTGTATAGCGGTAAAGAGTCAAGATATGAACGCCGTGATATTCTCGGTGTCATTGAAAAAGACCAACTCCCTGAATGGGCAAAGCAAAGATTAGATGAGGTACAGAAAGAACGAGCCGAAAAGAGAAAGGAAAGGGATGCACGATGAATGATTTATATATAACTCCGATTACAACAAACCTTGAAAAATACACCTTCAGGCAGAGTAATCAGTTGTATCAGCAGACAGGCTGTATAGGTTATCTTCGTGCTGACCTCGGTTCAAGCGGTAAGGAATTTCATTCAAGTTGGAACGATACTTGTTCATTCTTCAAAACCGACGAGTTCAAAAAGGAATTTGATGATGTTATCAATGCACTTCGACTTGATGAAAGGTACGGCAAAATGCTCGGTGACAGAACAAGTCTTTCAAAGTATTGCCACGATAATGCAAAGCAGTTCAGCGGGGATGATAAACAGTATTTCGGTGTAAGAGTTGACACAGATAATCACACTTATCTTTTAAGGCTCAATCCCAACAGAGGTGAATACAACCTTTACTGTTATTGCTTCGTAAAGAAATATCTTGAAACACATCTTGTTCAGGCAAGTAAGGGTATCAGATTTATAACCCCTCATTACAGAGAAATATTCAGAATACCCGATGGTGATAAAGTCAAAATCACTCATTCTGACGGTGAAAGGTCTTATAAAACCTGCAGATATATAGACGATTACCACACAGAGGTTGGTGATAGACTCTATCATATCTGTGAGTTCGCAGAGCTTATGGAGAGAAACGGAAGTACAGTTATTCCTATCCGTTCTTCTCTTCCAAAGCTTTGTTATGCAATTCATCCCGAAAGTGAAAAACTTATTATCATTACAAAAGGTGAAAAAGAATTTGTCGATGTAACTGATGAGCGTAACACACCTGAACAAAACAGACAGCTTGCAGACGGACATAATTCTGAAATGGGCGTTACTAAAGCACAGAAAGAAGCTATGCTCGGCGGTATTACTAACGGTTGGCAGACACCTTCTGCTAATCCGCAGAACTATAACGAGCAAGGCAAGTTTATTCATTCAAAACAGCACGAGCGAGGTGAAGCACGATGAGCTTCATCAACGGATATGTGTGTAATATCTGTTGGAAAAAGTATATGAAGAATTCTTCGATGGAAAGGAGAAGGTAAATGGCAAAGAAAATGAAAGTAAGCAAAACTCAGATGAAATTTGAAGTGCTTGAAAAACTTGCTTCACTTGGCATTAACACAGAGGAACAGCTTGAAAAACTGACACCAAAGGAGCTATTGGGTGTTGAAAGTCTTTCTTTTAAAGAGATTGAGCTTATCGGACAGCTTCAGGAATGTGTAAACGAAAACTTGTTGTTTTCCTTTCTTGCCGCAGATATATCAGTCATTACAGAAGAACCAAAACCTGAAAAACCAACAAAAAAGAAAAAGGCTGACAGTGAGGTGATTACTGATGGCGAGTAAGCTGCAAATAATCACAGCAATGTTCAAGGATGAAGTAGGTAAAGTTACAAACAATCTTGATAATTGGACTTCTTTTTTAAGAACGGCATCAAATAACTTTAAATATGACTTCCACGAACAAATTTTGATTTATTCCCAAAGACCTGATGCTACTGCTTGTGCAGAAATAGGTTTTTGGAACGACAAAATGCACCGTTGGGTTAATCGAGGAGCAACAGGTATTGCTTTGCTTGACTATTCAGGAAGCAATCAGAAATTACGATATGTATTTGATGTTTCTGATACTAATTCATTTTACGGCTATGAGGTTCCTCGATGGGAAGTCAAAGACCGTTATCACGATGAAGTAGCAGAAGCACTTACAAATGCTTTCGGAGATACAGCCGAGGGCGGACTTGAAAGCGTAATTGATGATACTGCAAGAAATATGGTTGAAGATAATATTCTTGATTATCTTTCAACCGTGAATGACAGCAAATACGGCAGTTTTCTTGAAGAACTTGACGATGACAATATTTCGGTTATCTTAAAAAATGCACTTTCTGCTTCAATCGGATATATGATGATGACAAGGTGCGGTTTAAATGCTGATGAATATTATGACCGTGAAGATTTTGAAGATATTTTTAATTTCAATACCCCGCCAAGTGTTATTGCAATGGGTATGGCAGTAAGTGATATTGCAGAAATGGGACTTCGTGAAATCGAAAGTACCGTAAAAAATATCGAAAAAAATGAGAAAAAAAGAAATCGCACATTTGATAATAATTTCTCGTTAGAGTATGATGAAAGTGCAAAAACAAAAAAGGAAACCGAAAGGAGTAATGAAAATGTCACAGATGACTTACAGACAAGTGGGAGATTATCAAATCCCGAACCTGACCTTACCGCAAGAGGAGAACGTTACTCTTGGGAAGTACGGTATGATGAGGAAGAAATTCCTACAGGAACACAGGAAAGTCTATTTCACTCAGTTGATAGCTTCGGGCAAACTGATGAGAACAATCAAACAGACGGAAACCGAAGCGGAACAGATGATGACTCAGCTCACGGAACAGTTGATGAAGTCGCAGGGAGTGACGGAAGAACTGAAGGAGCAGAATCAGATGCAGTGGGTTCGTATGATGAACAACATCAGGATGACAGCCGAGGAAACAGTTCTGAAGGAACTGATTTACAGTTAAGCGGACACGACTTTGATGCCCGATGGAATGGTGTTGAATACTTCCATTTAGAAAAACAAAAAAGTGAGTTAATTAAATCTTTCTTAACTCCACACAGAGAAGAAATCGCTATGTTCTATGAAAGTCACCAAGACAAAAAAGAACGTAGCGATTTTATTAAATCCTTCTTTAATTCAATTCCTTATGAAACAACTCTTTCCAATGGTGTGAGAGCAGGTTTTGAAGCCTATTCTGATGCTATAAGATTATGGCGTAATGATGGAACTGAACTTCGTGAAGCTTGGGAAAAATGGTTTCAGGTTGAGCGTTCGGTTTTCGGTCTGATACTGATTGAAGAATGGACAGAGCCGCAGGCTTTATTGTTGCCCGGTGTTGATAGTCAGCTTGAATTTATCGGTACTAAAGTAAAGGACGCTGTTCTTCCGTTGCCACAAGGTGCTATTGACTATGTGCTTGGCAGAGGTAGTGGCTTTAGCGAAGGTAAAATGCGTGTGTACCGACAGTTTACCGAAAGTCTTTCAAAAGATGATAATATCAAATTTTTGAAAAATGAGTATGGTACGGGTGGAGGTACAAGTGTTATTCCCGGTACAGGTTATTGGGAAAATCACGACTCAAAGGGTATTGAAATTTCAGACCATTACAGTGTGCCTGAAAGACGAACACTCCTTAAATGGAATTATGTTGAAAAACGTATTTCCGAACTCATAAAGCTCGACAGATATTTAAGTCCGAAAGAGAAGGAAATATTTCCACAGTGGCTTGATGAAAGATTGGCAAAAGAAGCTGCGTGGAAAAAGACAAGTGAAATTCGTCAATTTATCCGTGAAGCTCCCGAAGAAAAACAAGCACCAAAAGAATACAGATACGAGTACAACCTCGGTGATACTGTATATATCGGTGCAGATGAATACACCATTCTTTCACTTGAAGACCCTGTAATCCTTAATGACAGTCAATATCCGTTATTCAACAAGGAATTTTCAAAGGCTGACTTTGAGAAGAAAGTAAGAGAAAACCCTGCAAACAACCATTTAAGAGTTGAAGTAGAAGTTGAGCGACCTGTTGAAAATTACGAAACCGAAACAGAAGTTGATGAAAGCAATAAGCCTGACTTCTTGGTTCAGTATGAGCAAGTAAAAAAGGAAAATCCCGATGGTGTTCTTCTTATGCACACGGGTGGTTTCTATATCGCCTTTGGCAAGGATGCTCAAACACTTTCAAAATACACACATTATAATGCACCGGGAAAGAACTTCTACGGAAATGTATTTACTCCTTGTTGCGAAGTTCTTGATTTCAATCTCAGCTACTGTCAGCAAGAACTTTACGCTAATAATAACATTAATATTGTTATTATGGAGGTTGACAAAGGTGTTATTGACAGATTTCCGACACCTTCGGTTGAAATAACGGAAACCTTTGATGCAAATTATACAGATGCTTTCTTTGTGAATGACGGCAGTAATAATGTTGAATGGGTATATTACAATCCTGACGGCAATGACGGTAAGGGACAGTTTGTTAATAACCTTATTTCTTATGAGGATATTTTAAAGGCAGCAGAGCTTTATACGGATGAAAAAGAGTTCTTTGATTATCTCGGTTCTGTTGCTCATCAGACACTTTCAGATTACGGCACTAAAGAATACAAGGACGATTATGAATATTTCCACTCTGCTGTTGATTTAACCGATTGCACAAAGGAAACTATGCAGGCTCTTGTTGAAGAAGCAAAGAGTATGGAAAAGCCTGTATTAACTTTTGTTCAGCCGGAAACGAAAGAAACAGAAGTGTTATATAAGGTTTTTTCTGCATTAAAGATTGACGATATTGACCTAACTTATGAAGGTGGTATTCTTGTTGCAAGAGATAATGATGATTATACTTGGAGTGGCAATGAAATATATAAATTCCTTATTTATGATTGTTTTGTATTTCAGGATGATGGCTCCATACTCGGTATAAGCGATACTCTCTTTGATGATTTCAAAAAACTTTGTGAAGAAAACAAAGTTGACATTGTTGACAACAGATACTCCCCATTATATCGCAGTTATCTTTCCGAAAAGGCTGAAAACTCTGATAAAATATTACTTTATCAGGTCGGTGATTTCTTTGAAGTCTTTAATGATGATGCAAAGACAGTTGCAGAAATGCTTGAACTCGTGCTTACTTCAAGAGCAATAGGCAGAGATGAAAGAGTACCAATGGCAGGTTTCCCTCGCCATAGACTTGAATCATATCTCAATATGATAACTGACAGAGGTTTTGATGTTGCCGTGTGTTCTCTTGAAAATGGTGAGAGAAAAACCTATACGATTATTTCTCAAAACAAGGAAGACCCGGTAGAAAGTAAACCTGTAGGAAGAATTGATTATCTTCATACAAACGGAACAGTTCGTGAAAGTATCGAATATACAAGCGAATATCAGTTTGTAAAGGATATTAAAGAAGAAAACTATTACGGCACACCTATGGAGGTTGTTCTGTATCAGGACAAGGACGGTAATACAATCTCAACTAAATTTGTTGAAGATTTAGACCCACCTCCACAAGGCTTTAATAGAATACCAAGTCCGTATTTGGAACGAGCCGAAGAAGAAATAGCGGAAGAAATTACTGATGCAGAACTTATCGGCAAAGAGGTCATAATTGACGGTGATAAATATGTCATTGAAAAGATTGACCCTGTATTTGGTGATGTATCAATGAGAGATACAACATCAATTTACCCTATAAATAGAGTTGAAAAAATCGGTTTTGTTCGTGAGCATTTGGCTCCTGTTCAGCAGAGTTATACAACTGAAAAGGTTGCTGAATACCCCGCAGTAGAAAACAGACTTCCTTATGATATTGTTGTAGAAACAATTAAGGAGGAAGAACCTGCTCTTACTCCACCCACTTGGAAAGAAAAGACGGAAAAAGTAACAACACTTCATCCTACCATTCCCGACAGTGAAAAGCACAATTTCAGAATAACGGATGATAATTTAGGTGTTGGCGGTCCGAAAGAGAAATTCCGTAATAATATGGCTGCTATCA
>JAZUSD010000078.1:0-6706 GCA_045606545.1 Acutalibacteraceae bacterium
TAAAACTTTATGAAACAATCAACTAAATTGTTGAGCTTGGTTCTTGCTCTCATTATGGCTTTTAGCTTTATGACTGTTATAGGTAACGCTGCTCTAGTTGACGGTGAGCTAGAATACGACAGCATCGACGACGCTGCGCTTTAACTTTCACATAAAGGGAAAAGAGCAACACCTCATCAGACGTAAAAATTTTCTTTGAATTTTTATACACATTTTCCTATTGAAAACAATGGCTAATATATGTATAATTACTGCGTAAGAAGTTTTTTAACAAACGGGAGATTTTCGGATGAAGCTTTTGGAAGAGAAAATTGCCAAAGACGGCACTGCTATAGGCACAGATATTTTAAAGGTTGATATGTTCCTCAACCATCAGATTGACCCTGCGCTCATTATGGAAATGGGCAGGGAGTTTTACCGCCTTTTTAAAGATTGTGGCGCAACAAAGGTTGTAACAATTGAGTCCTCAGGTATTTCTATGGCAGTTGCAACCGCTCTTGAATTCGGCATTCCTGCTCTTTTCGCTAAAAAGGGTGACCACAAAAATGTTGGCGCAGATGTTTACAGTGCAAAATGCTATTCTTTTACTCACGCTAAAGAATACCAGATGAAAATCTCAAAAAAATATCTTAACGAAAATGATAAAGTGCTTATTATTGACGACTTTATGGCAGGTGGCAATGCCTGCAATGCCCTTATTGATATTATCGGACAAGCAGGCGCAGAGGTTGTCGGCATAGGCATTGCAATTGAAAAGGGCTTCCAGCCCGGTGGACAAGAGCTCCGCCGAAAAGGTTACAAAGTCAGGTCATTAGCAATCGTTGACAGTATGTGTGACGGAAAAATCACATTCAGACCCGATATCGACTGCTGACAATAAAAAAATCCAATATGGAGGTAATGACAATGAAAAAATTCAGCAAAGTTCTCGCTCTCTGCCTTGCTCTTGTAATGGTAGTTGGCTGCTTCGCAGCTTGCGGCGAGAATACAACCAACGACGAGCCTAAAGCAGAAAACATTAAGGTTGCTCTTATTTGTTTGCATGGTGATTCTTCAACTTACGATAAGAACTTCATTGATGCTTTCAAGCTTGCTTGTGAAAACAAGGGCCTTACAGCTGACGATTACACAATCGTTACTGACATCCCCGAAGACACAGCTTGCTATGACCAGGCAGCTGACTTGGCAGAATCTTATGACCTCATTTTCGCTGACTCCTTCGGCCACGAAAGTCACATGATTAAGGCAGCCAAAGAATTCCCCGAGGTTGAATTCTGTCACGCAACAGGTACAAAGGCTCACACAGAGAACCTTCCCAACTTCCACAATGCTTTTGCTTCCATCTACGAAGGCAGATACCTTGCAGGTGTTGCAGCAGGTATGAAGCTTGTTGAACTCTATGGTGATGACGAAGGTAAGGTTTCTGACGAAAACGCAAAAATCGGTTATGTTGGTGCTTTCCCCTACGCAGAAGTTATTTCCGGCTACACATCATTCTATCTTGGCGCTAAGTCAATCGTAGAAAATGCTACTATGGAAGTTCGTTATACAAACTCCTGGTATGATGAAACAGCTGAAAAGACAACAGCTCTTGCTCTTATTGATGCAGGTTGCAAATTGATTTCACAGCACGCTGACTCTTGGGGTGCTCCCACTGCTTGCGAAGAGAAAAATATTCCCAACGTTTCTTACAACGGTTCAACTGAAGAAAAATGTCCTAACACATTTATCATCGCTTCAAGAATCAATTGGGCTCCTTATTTCGAGTACATCATTGATTGTGTTCAGAACGACAAAGCTATCGATACCGACTGGACAGGTACACTCGCTACAGGCTCTGTTGAAATCACCGCTCTCGGTGGTGCTGCTGCAAAGGGCACACAGGATAAGCTTGATGAAGTAAAGAAGGGTCTTCAGGATGGTACAATCAAGGTATTTGACTGTTCTACATTCACAGTTGAAGGCAAAGAATTAACATCATTTATTGCTGACGTTGACGACGCAGGTGACTACAAGCCCGAAACAGAGGTTGTTGAAACAGCAAACGACATCACTTTCATTAACGAAAGTGCAAAGCGTTCAGCTCCTTACTTCAACGTAATCATTGACGGTATTACAGCTGTTACTGAATAATTTGATTCAAAAGTTATTCTCATTTAATTAAAGGGAAAGGCGAAGCGCAACAACTTCGCCTTTCTTAAATGATAAGCAAAACCACTCTAAGGAGTTTCTTATGGAGAAGACTGTAATTTTACAATTAAAAAATATTACTAAAAGATTCGGTTCCAAGGTCCTTGCAAACAATAACGTGAGCTTAGACGTTTATAAAGGAGAAATACTCTCTATTCTCGGTGAAAACGGTTGTGGTAAAACAACCCTTATGAATATGATAGCCGGTATTTACTATCCTGATTCCGGTAAAATTCTTATTAACGGCGAAGAGGTTATTATTCGCTCCCCTCGTGATGCCTTCGAGCATAAAATCGGTATGATTCATCAACATTTTAAGTTGATTGATATTTTTACTGCAGCACAAAATGTTGCATTAGGTATTGAAAACGAAAAATATAATCTTAAATCAGTAAATAACCGTATTAAAGAAATGGCTGAAAAATACGGATTCAATATAAATCTTGATAAAAAAATCTATGAGATGTCCGTTTCTGAAAAACAGACTGTTGAAATCTTAAAGGTTTTATACAGAGGTGCCGATATTCTCATATTGGATGAACCCACAGCAGTTTTGACTCCACAAGAAATCAGAAGCTTATTCAATGTATTAAAGGCAATGAAAGATGACGGAAAGTCAATCATCATCATTACACACAAATTAAATGAGGTTATGGAAATTTCCGACAGAGTTACCGTTTTGCGTAAAGGTGAACACATCGCTACCGTAAACACTGCACAAACCTCTGAAAAAGAGCTTACAGAAATGATGGTTGGCGAAAAAATCGATCTTAACATCAATCGTACAGAGCCCGTTGACAGTAAATTAAGACTTTCGGTTTCAGGACTTACCGTAAAAAAACCTGACGGCTACAAGGTAATTGACAATGTTTCTTTTGAAGCATTCGGCGGTGAAATTCTCGGTATTGCGGGTATTGCCGGTAGTGGTCAAAAGGAATTGCTTGAAGCTATTGCAGGACTCAACAACTATGATTCGGGCACATTGACTTACTATCATCCTAAAAAAGACAAGCCTGTTTCCTTCTATCACAAAACCTACAAACGCGTTATGGAGCTTGCTCACGAAAACGCTTTCAAGGACAGCAACGGAAACGATATTGACTTTAAAAAGTTATCTAAAAAAGAAATCAAAAATCTTGTTAATGATGAAAAAATACTGTTCAAGGAAGATGAGGTCATTGACTTAAAGGATAAATCGCCGAGAGAAATCCGTGAGCTCGGTATCAGACTTTCCTTCGTTCCCGAAGACAGACTGGGGATGGGGCTTGTAGGCAGTATGGATATTGTGGATAATATGATGCTACGCAGTTATCGAAAAGGCAAATCCTTATTTCTTGACAGAAAGAGTCCCTCAGACCTTGCCGACAGAATTATCAGTGAATTAGAGGTTAACACCCCCGACTCACACACAGCAGTCAGAAAGCTCTCGGGTGGTAATGTTCAAAAAATTCTTGTTGGTCGAGAAATTGCTGCCTCACCTGCAATTTTAATGACTGCTTATCCTGTTCGCGGACTTGATATTAACTCATCCTATACCATTTACAATCTCCTGAATGAGCAAAAACAAAAAGGTGTTTCGGTTATTTTTGTAGGAGAAGATTTGGATGTGTTGATGGCACTCAGTGACAGAATACTTGTTTTAAGTGGTGGTAAAATTTCAGGCATCGTTGATGCCAGAACAACCACTAAGGACGAAATTGGTCTTCTTATGGTAAAATCCGATAAAAATGAGGTGACGGAATGAAAAATAATAAAAGCAGTTTAAAAGAACCCTTTGTCAGAATTGTTAAACGGGATAATATTAAATTACCAAAAATCATTATGATTTATTCCATCGCTATTGTCGGAGGCTTACTTTTAAGCGGATTGATTTCTGTTTTGTTTTCTGAAAAAGGCATGGTCGATTTCTTCCAATCATTATTCACAGGAGCATTCGGAAGCGAACGCAAATTCTGGCTTTTACTTCAGGATACCTCTCTCCTACTCGGTACTTCAATGGCTTTGCTTCCTGCATTTAAAATGAAATTCTGGAACCTTGGCGGTAACGGTCAGATTCTTATAAGCTGCCTTTCAGCAATTGCCTGTATGTTCTACCTTGGTGGTAAGGTAAGCGATTCTGTTATTATACCTCTTATGTTTTTCGCAAGTGTGGCTGCAGGTGCTGTATGGGCAGTTATTCCTGCTATTTTCAAAGCAAAATTCAACACAAACGAATCTTTGTTTACTCTTATGATGAACTATATTGCTACAGGTCTTGTTTCATTGTGTATCACAATCTGGGTAAAATCAGGCTCGGGTGTTTTGGCACCAATCGCTTACGGTAATATCCCTGACATAGGTAACAAATATTTGTTACCCATCATTTTGTTTGTATTAATTACAGTTTTAATGCATATATATCTTCGTTCAGCTAAACACGGTTATGAAATTTCCGTTGTTGGTGAAAGTATCAATACCGCAAAATATGTGGGCATTAAGGTTGATAAGGTTATTATCAGAACAATGCTTCTTTCAGGTGCTATTGCAGGTCTTGTAGGCTTTATTCTTGCAGGTTCAATTAACCATACTATCAGTACAGCTTCAGCAAATAATATGGGCTTTACAGGTATTATGGCAACTTGGCTTGCTACATTTAATCCGTTACTGATTATGCTTACAAGCTTTTTCATCACCTTTATTTCCAAAGGTATGGTTGAGGTCAGAAAAACCTTTATGTTTACAAATGATTCAATATCAAATATAGTTGTAGGTATTGTTTATTTTGCGGTTATTGTCTGCTCGTTCTTTATTAACTATAAGCTTGTTTTCAGAAAAAAAGAAAAGGAGGAAATTAAGAAATGATTGTTACTTTCTTAATGAGTGCCATTGCAATCGGCACAGTGCTTCTTTTCGGCTGTATCGGTGAAACAATTACAGAAAAAGCCGGTCACTTAAACCTTGGTATTCCGGGAATTATGTGTACAGGTACTGTAGGTGGATGTCTTTTTGTCAGTCTTTATATGAACAGCCTTGAAATTCCCGAAAGTGCATCATGGATTTTGCTGATACTCTCATCACTTTTTGGTGCATTCCTCTTTGCATCTCTCACAGGTGCAATTTATGCCGTTCTTACAATCACATTCCGTTGTAATCAGAATATTACAGGTCTTGCAATTACAATTTTCGGTAATGGTCTGACACAATTTTTAATGCACTCATATGTTGATAAAAGTAATTTTTCCACTGCAGGTAAAATTATTGCTCAAAGCTTGCCTTTCACCGAAAACTCTGATGGTGTAGTGAAAGTATTGTTTGGTCACGGTTTTTACGTATATTTTGCAATATTTATTGCATTGATTGCCACATTTATCTTTAACCGAACAAAGGTTGGTCTTAATCTTCGTGCAATCGGTGAAAACACTGCAACTGCAGATGCCATGGGTGTAAATATAACATTATACAAATATGTTGCCATTTTAGTAGGCAGCGGTATTGCAGGCTTTGGCGGAGTTTTCTACATTATGGACTATGTTAAGGGCAGTTGGGAAAATGCATCAACTATTGAGGCGTTCGGTTGGCTCGCTATAGCTCTTGTTATCTTCACATTATGGAAGCCAAACATCTCAATAATCGGTTCATATCTTTTCGGTGCATTATATATTGCAGCCTTTGTTTTCGGAAACATTTCATTCTCAGAAAGAGAAGTTTTGAAAATGTTACCCTATGTAATTACAATTATCGTTTTAATTGTTACCAGCATGATGAACAAAAAAGAAAATCAGCCACCACAAAATCTTGGTCTTAACTATTTCCGAGAAGAAAGATAAATTCTTAAACAAAGTAAAACACAGTTATTCAGATTTTTTCCGAATAACTGTGTTATTTTTTTCATTAATGGTAAAAATAGCATCATATATTATAGTTTTAAGGTGATTTTATGGTTGCTGTTATTACTGCTATCATTTCAGGCGCGCTGATGAGCATACAAGGCGTTTTTAACGAAGGTGTGACTAAACAGACATCTATATGGATGTCCGCCTCATTCGTCCAATTAACCGCCTTTTTCTTTTGCATCGTTGCCTGGTTCTTCACAGGGCGTGAAAGCTCTGTAGGCGCTCTTTTTAAAATCGAAAACAAATATATGCTTTTAGGCGGTATTATAGGTGCTTTGATAACTTATACAGTTATACGAAGTATGTCCGGACTTGGTCCTGCTCAGGCAGTTATGATAATAGTTACCGCACAGCTTGTTGTTGCATATCTTATTGAGCTTTTCGGTCTTTTTGGTGTTGAAAAGGTTGATTTTCAATGGCAGAAGCTTATTGGTGTTATAATCTCAATCGGTGGTATTTTATTATTCAAATGGGAATTCAAATAACAAAAAACAAGAGGTTGTAAAAAAACGCAAGTTTTTTACAGCCTCTTTTTAGGGGATAGGAAAAAAAGATGCAGAACGGACAAACTGAGCAAAATCAAGGCTTCAGACTTGATTTTGTTTGCCCGAAGGCGTACAAGGGTACGTCGAGTGGCGAAGTTT
>JAZUSD010000079.1:0-5073 GCA_045606545.1 Acutalibacteraceae bacterium
TATTTGTGGTACCCCACCATATTCAGATGCTCGAAGTACTTTGTAACGAATAGAGTAATCAAGCCCTGACAGCACATTATGCACGATATTAAATGTTTTCCCGTTATCGTGCTCCATTAGATTTGGAACATTTTCAAGAAATACAAACCTCGGTTTATGTACCTGTATAAATTTTCCAACCTCGTAAAATAGATGTCCTCGAACGTCTGAAAATCCGCGTTGCTTTCCTGCAATAGAAAATGATTGGCAAGGAAATCCCGCAGTTAAAACATCTACCCCATCAAGAAATTCCGCTTTAACTGCTCGTATATCTTTTTCGTTAATTTTTGTTTTGTTATCGTTATGGCGATATGTACGGCAACATGCAGCATCATTTTCTACAGCCCATGATATTTCAAAGCCAGCCTGATGGAAACCAATTTCAATACCACCTATCCCCGAAAACAAGCCTCCTACTTTTAATGCCATTTGCATTCAATATTAAGTACGGATGATGGTGTAGAAATAAACTGAACATCAAATTTTAAACTAGGCTGAACAAGAGTACTTGCACTATGAATTCTAAAACTGAATGCCCAACCGTTATCCATATAGATTTCTACGGTTGTATTACTATTTTTCTTAAATCTCATAGCAATTATTTCTGTTGGTATTTCTACTGGTGATACTTCAAATGCAGATATTTTCACCTTACTTGATTGGTTCAATGTACCATGAAGATTAAATGTATGTATTAACGTCATTCGTTTTTTATCGTGACTAACTATCTTATGGTAGTCTTTAATGCCAACCAAGTACTCAAACATTTTCTCTGCAACAGTAGGATCATTATTATACGCTCTTGCCACTTCATCCAAAAATGCTTGAAGCAACGGTACATAAACATCGCCTTCTTTGTCAGCTAAATCCGACCATGCTGCCCCTCTGTCTTTCTCGTATTTCAACATATCAAAAACAGGGGCAATATCATTCCAGTATTTATTACTACAAGGAATGTCATACCACTCTTCACCAAAATCCAACACGTGACTTAACCTGCTGTGTTTTACAGCATCATGATTATGCTTTATACTCAACCCAACTTCCCAGTTAACATCATCTCTATAAATGACTATATCACGGACGTCACCATCTTCTCCCATTTCGTCCTTTTGGAATTCAAGAAGCAATATATCCCTGGAATCTTCTTCCATCATTGGTTCTAATTCAATAATTGCATCTACTGCGGCATTAGCAGATATTGTATACAACTCTCGTTTTTCCTCGGTTATTGCATTCCACGCTCTCTCATTTGCATCATAACTAGAATTATGCACTATACCAGTTTCACGCATTGAAACAAGACGCTCAAACAAAGTTGTCATCCATGCAAACTCGTATGCTCTACCTTGATTATTGCTAATAGCGCTCATTCTAACGCTCCCCCTATTTTTATTAGTTTTTTTACTAGAATTATATTGAGATTTTTGTAAACACTCTTTAATTGCAAGTGCAACTTCGTAAGCCAAATTTACCGGAACAGCATTTCCTATCATCTTATATGCGTTATCAACACTGGTATAAATAAATTTAAAATCATCTGGGAAGCCTTGAACTCTAGCTACTTCTCTTACAGTCATCCTTCTATACAAGTGTTCTTCGCCTTCAACGAATCTGCAATCGTTGTGACCGTGTTTTATCATTTTAGGTGCTTGAGGATGCAATTGACATTGTCTTCCAGATGCCTGTACAGTAAAGGCCTGCTCACCCCAATTTTTCACACGATTCCTACTCATAAAAATTGTGGAATAGGAACCTGTAAAATATTCGTTGTTATTTATTGCGTCTGGATTATGTTTGTTTTTAGGCAATGCAGGAACAGCAGTATCTTTCAAATCCCAAATAATATCTCTGAGAGTCAACTTTTTATCGTCGTCGCTTGTGGAACCCTCTGGAAATTTAAAATCAATAGCGAGATCTTTTCTGAATCCAATATAGAAAACTCTTTTTCTTTCTTGTGCAACACCATAATCTTTAGCATTAACAAGTGTGATAGTAACATCATATCCACATTCTTCGAACATAGAAACTATGTTCTTGACTGCATCTGAATGCCTGTTAGCTAACATACCGCTAACATTTTCAGCTAAAAAGAATTTAGGTTGTTTATTTTTTAATATTCTTATATATTCATAAAACAACTGTCCGCGCTCATCATCAATACCTCTAAGAGCACCTGCTTCCGACCAACTTTGACATGGTGGACCACCAATAATACCATCTATTTCATCAGGAAAATCTTCTTCTTTGATATTACGAATATCGCCCTCAATTAATCTGGTATTAGGATGATTAACTTTAAAAGTTTCATATATTGTTTTATCAAATTCATTAGCGATTGGTATTTCAAATCCAGCTCTTTCAAAACCTAAATCCAATCCCCCACAACCACTGAACAAACTGATTATTTTCATACATTTTTCTCCTAAATGTCTATACTTGGATATTCTTTTATGTAGATACTTCATAAAAAAGGAATGAAATATTCAAAAATTATATTTTTTAGTTATAAATATACAAAATATATTATAATACATATATTTATTTTTTTCAACAAAAACAAAAAGTAAAAATGACTATACAATATGCTTTTCATAATGCACAAAACAAAGGCTAAGATTTTGTCTTAACCTTTGTTTTTGTTTTAGAAATCGTCATTATCTGAATCGACAGATTCATCTTTTGTTAATTCGTCGAGGAACATAAATTCCAGACCTTGTTCGAAGGCGTCGAGGTTACCGTCGTTGTTGAGGTCAAACATATCGCCCAAAATACCATTTGTCATAATACTCAATCCCCTATTCTTTATTTTTTTATTTAATCAACTTGCGCCCATTGCCTCAAGGACAGCGTACACAACCGAGATGATGATAACTATCGCCAAAAACTTCAAGCCACCATCTATGCCTGTATTGATTGATGAATTTTTACCCGAGCTTTTGTTGGATGATTCGGTCGCCATTTTATAATTAGCATAGTCCCCTGCATCGACTTTACCATTGTTGTTCCAGTCCATAGGCTCACTCCTCAATCCAAGCTTTTATTGTGCCAATCTAATTTTATATAAAAATACTCGATTTCATCTGCCACAAGCATAAGTTTAACATTATTTTCAAAATTCAAACTTATTCTTTCGGGTAAATCATTGTTCTTTTCGGCTTGTTCAGCTTGTTCTTCGTCAAAACCAGACAATGAAAAAGGATAACAATTCGTTTTCTCTACATCTATGTCTATTATTTTTGAGCCAATGAATTTCAAGTAAAATTGATTATTGAGATTATAAAACGAGTTGTCGCCATTAAGACCTAAATTATCCGGAACATAATCAATAGTTTCTTTTACCTTTACATCCCATATATCGAGAAAACTATATTCAAACATACCAAGTCCGTGTATATACAGCACAAGCACATTTTTCTCAAAAAACACAAGAATTGCGCCACCCAAATAAGAAAAATCATAAAAATTTTCAGACCAATGCATAGTCTCCAAATAACCATTTAAACCGGCATAGATATTCGTTACTGATTGACCACAACATTTTTCGTTCAGTTCTTTTTCAATCATTTCAGCAGAATAACACCATTTCAAATTGCTGTCGTCATATGTTATAAAACTGTAGTGAACCCTTCCGAAACGAGAACGATAACTCATAGGTGTGTCCCCTTTCAAATTCGTTAAATAAAACGTTATTTTTTCTTATGCTTCAGGTCACCGAAGATACCGGGTGTGGTTTCGGCTACTTTACGTCCGTTTTTATCGTAGTGATTATAGCCACCGAAAAGGCCGGGAGTTGTGTGACCGGTTTTGCATCCGGAATTGTCATAATGATTATAGCCGCCAAAAAGTCCTGGTGTTGTGTGACCGGTCTTGCGACCATTTGTATCGTATGTGTTATAATCACCGAAAAGGCCTTGGCGTGATGTGCCCACCTTTTTGCCGCACTCATCATAATGATGCAAATCGCCAAAAAGACCTTGTCTTGTATAACCCTTCTTTGACATAAAAACCAACCTTTCTTTATTTGGTAGCTATATTGTATCATATGGTTTAGACCATTAATGGTACTTTACGGGGCATTCTGGGTGTAAAATCAGTGTTTTTTGCCACGTTTCTGGTAGTCTTTATTGATTTCGTCGCTCCAGTCGGATTGGAGTGGGGCGTTAGAACGCATTTGGCAGATGCTCTCAGAGACTGTTGCATAAAGGATTTTAGTACCCTTTCCGTCTGCGTTATAATTGACTGCTCGGTCGGAGTCTATTCCATACTGTGCGGCAGCTTCGACTGCATCGATGTTGGCACCGATGAAAAGGAATTCCCAGCCGTATTTCTCCTTCTGGCGTTCTATCATATGCTTTACCCTGTCGGATGTGTAATGATGGCTGGCATTCTCCATACCATCGGTTGTGATGATGAACATTGTGTGCTCAGGCACATCTTCAGGACGGGCATATTTATGCACATTTCCAATGTGGCGAATCGCACCACCGATAGCATCAATAAGGGCTGTGCACCCCCTTACATAGTACTCTTCCTCTGTCATTGGCTTGATTTCAGAGAGCTTGACTCTATCGTGAATCACTTCACTGACATTATCGAAAAGAACAGTTGAAACATAGCACTCGCCGTCCTGTTTTTTTTGCTTTTCAATCATAGAGTTAAAACCACCTATCGTGTCCTTTTCAAGCCCACTCATTGAACCACTACGGTCAAGAATAAATACGAGTTCTGTGATACCGTTGCCTTTGTTTGCATTTTTGATGTTTTTCTTCATTTTAAATTCCTCCAAAAAATAATGTGATTGTGGGTTTCTCAACCTTACAATCACATTATAGTTTGTTATTCATTTAAAAAGGTCGCTTGACGGGAGACAAATTATTATGTTTTCAGAAAACTATTTCTATATATTCTTCAATTTGTTTTTTTATATCTTCACAAACCTCTGCAAATGTTGCATTTTGCAAAGGCTCTAATGCAAGAAATATCATTCCCCAAAAAAGTTGTTTCTTATTTTCAGAAAAAACATCATGTTTT
>JAZUSD010000080.1:0-4379 GCA_045606545.1 Acutalibacteraceae bacterium
TACACCTACAAGCAGTCAAAGCAACCGAACATATTTTGACAGTGAAGAAAGTGACGCAATCACATTAACAAAAACGACTACAATAAAGGCGGTATATTATAACGCTTGCGGCAATAATAGTATTTGTACTGCCTGTGGCGAGGGTAAACCACAGAATTGCACAAACGGTATTTACGGAGAAGTCTTTTCGGCTGTTTATCCTATTGTTGAATCCACCGGCGGCGGTGGCGGAGGTGGTGGCGGTGGCGGCACCAAAGTTGTTGACAATACAAGAAAATACACAAAGGATATTTTCGGAAGCGAGCACCCCACACACATAGGATATATTAACGGCTATCCCGACGGAAGCGTTAAACCGGAGGGCGACATAACCCGTGAAGAAATCACATCTATTCTTTATCGTATAACAAACCATCAATACGAAAAACCATTTGTTGCAACAGGCGACGCGTTCCCTGATGTTAAGGTTGGACGTTGGTCTGCACACGATATTGAATATATGGCTGACAAAGAAATTGTTTACGGTTATCCTAACGGTGAGTTTAAGCCGACAAGAAACTTGTCGAGAGCAGAATTTGCAGCACTTATATTCAGATTTACAGGAATTGAAAAAGCTGATATTGAAAATCCATTCTCGGATTTTGACAATACACATTGGGCGTATGATGAAATATTGGCACTCACAAACAGCGGTCTTATTGAGGGTTATCCCGATAAGACATATAAACCCGAAAACAACATCACTCGTGCAGAGGTAATGACAGTTATAAATAAGCTGCTTGGCAGAAAGCCTCTTGAGAGTTATGTGAAATCACTTGAATTTAATCCCTATAACGACCTTTATGAAGATACATGGTATTATGTAACGGTTTTAGAAGCAACAATCACTCATAACTATTGGCTTGACGACAAGGGCTATGAATACAAGTGGGAAGATTGGAAGTAATTGTAGCAAGCGTCTGGGAGGATAGTAATATCCTCTCGGACACAATCACAGCAAAGATCAAAGGAGAAATAAATGGCAAAAATACTAATAACAATTACAGCACTTATTATATTGGCATTTATTGTAGTTGCGATGTACTGTGCGTGTGTACTCGCAGGTCGCTCCGACGAGAATGAGAACAATAGCGATAACAACGAAGGAGCTGACGACGTGTTTTTAAAAAAGCAAATATGCCCAAGATGTAAGACAGGCAAATATACTTATGACCTCGACCCTAAATCAGAGACTTGCCCGTACATCGGATGCTGGAAAAGAAATAAGTGTCACTTTTACAAACCGCTTGATAAGGAGCCTAAAAAAGGGGGGGTAGCGGATTTAAAAATAAGCGAAGCGCGTTACCCCCCCTCAAAAAAATAAGCCTTGTGCGCTAATTTAAAGCTTTGTACGGCAAATATATTTTAACCGCCAAAGCTTTTTTCTTTATTAAAATATGATACACCTTAACCAAAGAAAAGGAATTTGAAAAAACCTTCGTTGACTTATGAACTTTCTTGTGATAGTGTTTGTGCTACGAGGGAGGTGAAATGAGATGAAAGTGCTTGAAGAATTCTGGTATGGGAACATAAATCCGATGGAAAGACCATTCCAGAGCAAAAGGAAGTTTGACAAGGTATTCAGGTTGCTGACTAAGAACGAAGAGGAATTGCTCAAAAATCTAAATGAGCAAGTAAAAGAATTGTTTGACAAAGTCAAAGCCTGTTATGACGAAATGATACAAATAACAGAATGTCAAACATTTATAAAAGGATTCAAGTTAGGAGCAAGGTTCTTTATAGAATGCTTCGAAAATGATGCCGACATATTCGATGAATGAAATTCGAGTATGTCGGTATTTTTATGCCCAAAATGAAAGGATGAAATTTATGAGGAAGAAAATAATATGTACGGCAATGGCAGTAACCATACTGCTGACACAAACGGCATCGGCGGCACCCTGGCAGATGAGGCGAAATCAGCTCATATACGATAGCGAAATTGAATTCTTGGGAAATGTAACCTTGCAATTCGCATCAGACGGCGGAAGCTTTATTAAGCCAATAACTAAAAGATACGGTGAAAGAATTAGCCTTGAAAGTTATGTACCAACAAAATACGGTTACACATTCAAAGGATGGTTTACCGATCCACGAACAAAGCAAAATCAGGTAACAACATTTAAATTCACAAAGCCAGATGTTCTCTATGCGAAATGGGGAAAGAATCCGGAAGAACCCATAAATCCAAATGACGAAATTATGGCAAAAGACACCTGCTACCTTACAGATGAAGAAACTAAAATACGAAATGAAATCATAGAAGAAAAAAACAAAGCCTACGTAGACGGTTTCGGCTATGTAGCCCCGAGTAAAACTAAAACCATCACCGTAGACTCAGACGCAGATATAAACAAAATGGTCGGCTCAATGGAATAGGATATTGGAACAGAAAAATCCCTGCCAACATAAAATTGGCGGGGATTCTGCTTTGTAGCCGTTTGTTTAGTTCCAATCTACCCGTACATCGTTTGTGAGATTTCTGTTCGATTGTACGGACTATGGGTGTAATATGCACAAATATTCTGGAAATTTTAAGAACCTGAACCCACTTTTCAAGGTCTTTTTCTACCAATAACCCCTCTTTTTCTGTTGCTTTTGACGAAGATTTTTAGAGCTGAATTTATATCAAAAAAATTACTCCATAATAATGCCCTTGGATTTGCGTTTGCCCGGCTTGTCAGGATACGGAATCGCCTTTATGTCAGCTATAAAATTTTCGCCAAGCTTTTGCTTTTTGCTATATTTTTGCTTTGAAGAAAGATTAAGATTTTTACTGATAGCATCACGAGCATCAATATATTCTTTTCGTAATGGCTGTGCCTTCTGACTCCACTCGTAATATTCCGCAGATGTCATATCTTTTCCGCTTAACTCTTCTTCATGCCAAGAATCTTTTACACGATAATATCGTTGATACATCTTCTCGTTGATTTTGGAATACTCTTTCAAAAACGGGTCATTAAGCGACTCCTTATATTTTTCAATGGATGCAAGTTTTGCACAGGAATATCCGCTTTCATTTATGTTCTTACAATATTCCACATCACGAGCCGTAATGACAAGAAAATACTTGCCGCACATTTTACAACGATTTATTCTGTACCCATTTTTTACAAGCTCTGAAAATTCATAAAATAAAGCCTCGTTAAGAGAATGAATTTGAATTGCATACAAGGGCTTAAATTCCGCAGACTCTTCATATACCATATCAGATTTCTCCATAATTTCTATGTCCATATCATTTATTCCCTGTATATAATCCAAATCGAACTTACCGTCCTTGATGGGCGCTGATGTCAGAGTACGAGAAAGATTTGTTCTGCTGATATCAGGAAACTCATTATATGATTTTAAAATTGCCTTGTTTAAATCTTCAAAGCGGTTTCGCTTTAAATTGAATATATAGTCAATGAATTTTTTGTATCGCTTATGAAGCTTGAGATATTCATTGAGCCAGCTATACCACTCCCTATATACCTTCTTCGGAATGTGTATATGGGGATATTTTTCGTATTCGTTTGTTAAATTCTCAATAGATGTAAAAATCGGTCTTACAACATAGTTGCTAAATATAACACCGCAGCGTTCTTCATATAAACCCATAAAATTTACAAATGGGATAACTGCATATATAGGATTGGTTATTTCCGATTCATAAACCAAATCATGCAAACATTTTAGTCCTTCTTGATACCCGTCTAAATCTGCATTTAAGAATTCAACAAGGAATTCTCCTATAGGTTTTATGTACTCATACTCATGAAAATTAGTTAAATTTGATACGAAATAATACTCTTTTTTCGGACATTCCATATAAATATAATTTATTTTTGTGTTGCTAAAATTTGAAATAGACATTATAACACCTGCCTTTCAAAGTAAATATAATAAATAAAACTTTTAATACTTTAATTCATTATAACAATGATACCATACTTTTTACAAAAAGTCTATAATGAATTTGCCGGCAATGAAAAAGCGAAAGGTGGTGATTACAAAAATCATGCAAATCTCAAAAGCCGATTTCTAAAAAAATAATATATAGGAGGAATGAACTTTATGAAGACCTTAAAAACAGTTAACGGCGAAACATTAATGAACACATACATACCCCCAATAGAATTTGTAGTAGATGGTTTAATCTCACAAGGCTTACATATTTTATCGGGGAAACCAAAGATAGGTAAATCTTGGTTAGCGCTTCTTCTCTGCTTAAAAGTAGCAACAGGAGAAAAGTTTTGGAATTTTGAAACCAAGCAAGGAACAACATTATATCTCTGTTTGGAAGACAGCTTTGCAAGAATACAAAGCAGACTGTTTGACCTGACAGATGATGC
>JAZUSD010000081.1:0-18631 GCA_045606545.1 Acutalibacteraceae bacterium
AAAACATGATGTTTTTTCTGAAAATAAGAAACAACTTTTTTGGGGAATGATATTTCTTGCATTAGAGCCTTTGCAAAATGCAACATTTGCAGAGGTTTGTGAAGATATAAAAAAACAAATTGAAGAATATATAGAAATAGTCTTCTGAAAACATAATAATTTGTCTCCCGTCAAGCGACCGATTCAACTTAATAACAAACTATAATGTGATTGTAAGGTTAAGAAAACCCGCAATCACATTATTTTTTTGGAGGAAATAAAATGAAAAACAACATTACAGAACTCGTATTCATCCTTGACCGTAGCGGTTCAATGTACGGTCTTGAAAAAGACACAATCGGTGGCTTTAATTCAATGATAGAAAAGCAGAAAAAGCAGGATGGTGAATGTTATGTTTCAACTGTGCTTTTTGATAATGAAAGCAAAGTTATCCACGACAGAGTAAAGCTCAGTGAAATTAAACCTATGACAGAAGATGATTACTATGTAAGAGGTTGCACAGCCCTTATAGATGCTATCGGTGGTGCAATTCACCACATTGGAAATATCCACAAATACGCCCGTCCCGAAGATGTGCCCGAACACACAATGTTCATCATCACAACCGATGGTATGGAGAACGCCAGCCACCGTTACACATCCGATAGAGTAAAGCATATGATAGAACGCCAAAAAGAAAAATATGGTTGGGAATTTCTCTTCATCGGTGCAAATATTGATGCAGTCGAAACTGCTGAACAGTACGGTATCGGTAGCGACCGAGCAGTCAATTACTAAGCAGACGAAAAAGGTACTCACATATTGTATGCAACAGTATCCGAAAGCATCTATCAAATGAGAGCAAACGCCCCACTCCAAGCCGACTGGAGCGAAGAAAACAATAAAGATTATCAAAAGCGTGGTAGAAAAAGATAACAATATAAAATTCAACCCTCGTAATGAACAAGGGTTGAATTTTCTTGTGCTTACCTTCTTTTATTAGGCCTCTTCATATCAAATGCAGGGTTAATTGCATAGAAATTCTTAGAATCCATTCTGTCAGTAGCTAACCTTAACCCTTCCCCAATACAATAATATAGAAAAAAGTGATGCATTAAGCCAATTTATAAAAAAATGATGGAAAAATACTTAAAAACACATAGAAAATGGATGCGAAATGCCGATTTCGGAACAAACTTGTTGTAAGTTGCAACAAAATGCCGATTTCGGCATTTCATATTGACATATTTCAGGGTATAGTATATAATGACAACGAAAGGAGATGTTACAATGGTACAACGTAAAGAATATCTTGATTTGTTGAAAAAATGGAAAGATGAAGATGTAATTAAGGTTGTTACAGGTATTCGCAGATGTGGAAAATCAACTTTACTGAAAATGTATCAAGCATATCTCAAAGAGCAAGGGATAACCGAGGATTGCATTATATATATCAATTTTGAAGAATTAGAGTACGAAGAGCTTTTAGACTACAGAATGCTTTATGATTATGTCAAAGAACGCCTTCATCCCGAAAAGATGACCTATGTTTTTCTTGATGAAATACAGAGAGTTGAAGATTTCCAAAAAGCTGTTGACAGTTTGCATGTTAAATCAAATGTAGATATTTATATAACAGGTTCTAATGCATATCTACTTTCGGGTGAGCTTGCAACATTACTTTCGGGAAGATATATAGAAATCAATATGCTGCCACTTTCTTTCAGAGAATTCTGCGAGTTAAAGGGTTCAGATGATAATGACGCTCTTTTTGCAGAATATATGAAGCATGGTGGTTTTCCTTATGTTGCACAGCTTGATAATGAAACAGATAAAGTTAATATGTACCTTGAAGGTATCTACAATACAATAATCGTTAAAGATATCGAAGACCGCCAAAGAAGAAAAGAATCAGATCCAAATAAAAGAAAGATTAACGATATATCTTTATTAAAGAATATATCTAAATTCCTTGCGGGTTCTGTGGGCAGTCCCATATCTATAAAAAGCATAGCAGATTATATAACCTCAAGCGGAAGAAAAGTATCTCAGAATACGGTTGATGACTATGTTCAGGCATTGGTAGAACCGTATGTGTTTTATCCCGTTGAGCGTTACGATGTTCTCGGAAAGCAATTGCTGAAGAAAAATCAGAAGATGTATATTGTCGATTTAGGTATTCGCAGTCATCTTCTTGCAAGACAATGGTATGATTTAGGCTTCAGTCTTGAAAATATCATATTCCTTGAGTTGATAAGACGAGGATATACGGTTAATATCGGTAAGGTTGATGCTACCGAAATCGACTTTGTAGCAAGAAAAAACGATGATGTGTTCTACTATCAGGTAACTGCCTCAATGGTTGAAGAAACTACCTTTGAAAGAGAAATCACTGCGTTAAAAAATATTAACGATAATCATCCCAAAACCGTACTAACTCTTGACCGCTTTACTCTCGGTAATTATGACGGTATAAAGGTTGTAAACGCAGTTGATTGGTTACTTGATAAGTAAGTGTGATTGTTTTATTAAACCTTTGATATTTAATCTTTAAATCAAATAAAAAGGACGTGCTTATATGAGCTTGCTCACAGCTTCAAGCGGTAAATCAGTTTATCGTGGATATGAATACTATATCAATAATAAAGTAGTGTGCTTTACTCAACTGAATGATATGGAGTTTGAAGGCTTTGTCAAGGGTAGTATGCCGGAGCCATACAAAGTGCATATTAATCTCAATAAGGTTCGTTCATCAACCTGCAATTGTCCCTTCGCAACTGGTAGCAAAATTTGTAAGCATATGGTAGCTGTTTACTTTTCAGCTTCTCCTGATGAAGCTCGTAAATATAAAATGGAATTAGATGCGTACTACGAGGAAGAGGAAGAACGTGAAGCGGAGCTTGATGATATGCTTCATAAGTACATAAAGAAGCTTTCAAAAGCTGAACTACAAGAAGCATTATTGCAGTTATTATATGATGGTCCTAGTTGGCAGTTCGATAGATTTATTAATGATTACATTGAATGGGAGTAAAATTAATAGAGCAGGGTAGTACACAGAAATATCTGATACTACTCTGCTTTTTTGTTCTACCTATGTGCAAAAAATCTTTACTGCATAAATCAAAGAATACAGACAGGCTATCAAAGCTCTACATCCGCAGTAATCAATTCCTGAAAAAAAGACACATTAAGCCAAATTATGAAAAAATTAAACAAAAAGGGGACAAATGAACGGGAATTTGAATAACGGTTGTTTGCATAACCGAAAATAAAATACCAATACTATTGACATTATAACGGTTGACCGATATAATAATGGTAACAGGAGGTGAAACATCGTGACAATAAATGAATTAATGGAAAACAGAAATATTACGCAATATCGTTTATCTAAAGATAGTGGAATTGCATATACAACAATAAACGATATATGTAGTGGTAAAGCACAGCTTGAAAAATGTTCTGCCGAAACAATTTACCGTATTTCAAAGGTGCTCGGTGTTTCGATGGAAAGCCTTGTAGAACCTTGTTTAGAGGTTCGTAGTGACTTTGAATTGTTTAAAAGTAACACCTGTCATAGACTTAAAGAGTTGGGTGATATTGAATTTGTTATTGAACTTTTAGAAGAAGATCGGATACGTAAATATTATAAGAAAAAATGGTATCCTGAAAGCTTGTATCTTCTTGCTATGCTTGATTATATCAGTAGAGAGAATAATATACCACTTTGCACACAATACGATAATATGCGTACGTTAAAACTAAAATCTACTCTTTTCCCTGCAAGTGTATTGGTTGCGGCAAAGGTTTCTAAAAATGAAAAAATAAAGCAGAAAGCAATAGATGAATGTATTCCCGAATTCAGGAGATTCAACATTATAGAAAGCGAGATTAGAAATGTCATCTAACAGTTTTACAAAAGAAAACTTGATACCTATCTCAAAGAGTTAGCAAAAGAATTCAGAAAAATTAACGGTAAATCTATGCCTGCAGAAATTGTGCTTGTAGGTGGTGCAGCTATTCTTACTAATTATGGCTTTCGAGATATGACTACAGATATTGATGCTGTAATTCACGCAGGTTCTGCAATGAAGGATGCTATAAATCTGGTTGGAGATAAATATAATTTGCCAACCGGATGGTTAAATGCAGATTTTGTAAAGACAGGTTCATATTCGCCAAAGCTCAATGAATTTTCGGTTTATTACAAAACTTTTTACGGTGTTCTCAATATTCGTACAATTTCAGCAGAATATCTGATTGCTATGAAGCTTCGCTCAGGAAGAAAATATAAAAACGATCTTTCTGATGTTATCGGAATTTTGGCAGAACACGAAAAGAAAGGCGAACCCATTACTTTTGAAAAAATAGAAACGGCAGTTACAAATCTTTATGGCGGTTGGGATGATTTCCCTGAAGATTCAAAACCTTTTA
The DNA here is from genome assembly GCA_045606545.1 of Acutalibacteraceae bacterium. Classification (GTDB taxonomy): domain Bacteria; phylum Bacillota; class Clostridia; order Oscillospirales; family Acutalibacteraceae; genus DTU089. The sequence continues at coordinate 4,417 of JAZUSD010000081.1, forward strand.
TTAAAGATGCTCTAAAAAATGGTGATTTTGAAAATATCTACACATCAGTAAAAAAGGACGAAGTAGAGTCAAAAGATATTTTAATTGATTTTGAAAAGGATTATCCAAAGGTTGCGAAAGAATCCAATATCAACGACATTTTAAAATCACTTAAAGAAAAAAGAAATAAACAATAATACAAAACCCGGTTGAAATTAGAAAAATTGTAATATCTGCTGAGGTTCTATTAGCCAAAAATGAAAAAATGTTTATTTTGGTGTTTATCAGGAGGATTTGATTATGACCGAACTTGAAACAATGCAACACGCAAAGAATTATATAGATAAGCTTGCCAACGGTATTGATCCGTTAACAGATGAAATTATTAAGGATGATTCTGTAATAAACAATGTTCGAATCAGCAGATGTTTGTTTTATGTTTCTAACGTCCTTCAGGATGTTATTAACAATGGTGGTGTTGTCGGTAGAACCATAAAACCACAGAAAATAGCATTTTCAATTAGTGATGAACAATGTTCAAAAATTCTCGTAACACAGGACCCTGTAGGTGTATCAATTATTTCAAAAAGAATAGGGGAGGTGCTGGACGAAAATGTCAAGACACTTCCTGCAGTACATATTGCTAATTGGCTTGTTGATAATGGCTATCTTGTAGAAAACATATATTCAGGAAGCAAGATGAAGGTTACAACGCCCAAAGGTGAGCAACTCGGTATATTAACGATTGATGCGGTTAATCCTCAAGGTGTGCCATATAAAAAGAATATTTATGACGCAAATGCTCAGAAATTTATAATATGCAACCTTAACCAAATTGCTGCTGATATAGCAGCTAAACAAGTATGATATATCTAAGAAATAACTGTTGTAACAAGATGTCCTGAAGATTATAATGAAGATGAATCACAACGAGTTAAAGAAAATATCGGATTACTTCAGAAATGTGGTATAAATGTTGTTACTCATAGTATGATTCATCAGAAGTATGCGGTTTTGGAGGGTAAAACTGTGGGGTACGGTAGTATAAATTTACTTTCGTTCGGCACAAGTCAGGAAACAATGATGCGACTGCAAAATCGTGATATTGCGGAAACACTTTTGGCAGAAGTTGATAACATGGAAAATTCAAAACTCTATTAAAATATTCAGTATAAAATAAGGCAGAGTAGTGCACAAAATTATCCGATACTACTCTGCTTTTTCTTATACCTGTATGTAAAAAACTTTACGGCAATAAACAAAGAAAACGAACAGTCTATTAAAGCTTTATATCCCCACTAATAGATTCCTGAAAAAAACGACACATTAAGCCAATTTTCGCAAAATGGATGGGGAATGCTCGGTTCAATTACTGTAAAATAAAAATATTGCCTATTTATAATGTTTTTGATATACTAAATTTATGTATAAACTTTTTTATGGATTTTATGAGGTTTACTATGGAAACAGTTCTTTCTTTGCCATTGAAAATACATAACAGAGAAATATGCAACAGAGTGGTTTTTCACCCTATGGAGGGGTGCGACGGTACCTTTGATGGTGGTATTGATGAGCTCACTCGCAGAAGATATCTTCGCTTTGCAAAAAGTGGAGCCGGTATTATCTGGTTTGAAGCAACTGCAGTTACCAATGAGGGCAGAGCAAATCCTCGTCAGCTGTTTCTGAATGAAAATACAAAGGACTCCTTCAGGGCTCTTGTTAAAGAGATTAAGGCAGTTTCTCTTGCAGAAAATGGTTTTGAGCCCATTATTATTGTTCAGCTGACCCATAGCGGACGCTTCAGCAAGCCCAATGGCACACCTGAGCCCATTGTTGCATATCGCAATTCTCACTGGGAAATCGGCAAGGAAAATCAGCCTTATATTGTTGCAACAGATGATTATCTCAGTACAATTCCCGATAAATATTACAATGCAGCAGTTTTTGCAAAAGAGGTTGGCTTTGACGGAATTGACGTTAAATGCTGTCATGGTTATCTTTTAAATGAGCTTTTAAGTGCAACAGAGCGTGAGGGCGTTTACGGTGGTAGCCTCCGGAACAGAACAAGACTTTACTTTGATTGTATTGATGCAGTAAAAAAAGCAGTAGGTGAGGATGTGTTTGTTACAACACGCCTTAATGCCTGCGATTGCTTCCCTTATCCCTTTGGCTTCGGTGTTGATGAGAATAACAATATCGACTTAAGTGAAACCAAGCTTATTATTAAAGAACTTTATGAAAAGGGCATAAGGCTTATTAATCTTACATTGGGTAATCCCTACCTCATTCCTCATATTAACAGACCTTGTATGAATGCTCCTGAGGACGGAGAAGCAGGTCTTAAAAGAATTTATGATGTTACAAAAGAGCTTAATGAAGCATTCCCTGAAATAAGCTTCATAGCATCGGGGCTTACATATCCTGCTGATTCTGCTATGAAATATGCAGAGAGAATTATAAATGAAGGTGTTGCGGATTTTGCAGGCTTTGGCAGATTGACCTTTGCTTATCCGTCATTCTATAAAGACTACCTTGAAAAGGGTACACTTGATAAAAACAAGGTTTGTCTTAAATGCAGTAAATGCTCACTTCTTATGAGGGCAGGAACTGTTGCAGGTTGCCCCGTAAGAGATAGCGAGGTTTATATGCCTTACTATCAGAAATACGTATTAGGTAAGTAAGAGGTGAGAGAAATGGTTGCTGTTATAACAGGCGGAACAAGAGGTATCGGTCTCGGTATTGCAAAGACGCTTCTTAAGAATGGTTTTTCAGTTGTTGTTTCTGCAAGAAAGATAAGTGAAGAAATTGAAAGCTTGAAAGAAGAATATTGCGGTAAGGTGCATTTTGTTTCCTGCGATATTTCATCTGAGGCTGATATTGAAAATCTTGCTTCAGAGGTAAAAGAAAAATTCGGAACAATTGATTTGCTTGTGAATAATGCAGGTGTTGCCCCGAAAGAACGAAAAGATATTCTTGAAATCACTCCTGAGGATTTCTCTCAGGTTGTTGATATTAACTTAAAGGGCACGTTTTTCGTTACACAAAGGCTTTCTCCTCTTCTCATTGAAAATAAAGGCGGAAGAATAGTAAATATTTCCTCTATGTCTTCTTATACCGCATCGCTTAATCGCGGTGAATATTGCATTTCAAAAGCAGGCATTTCAATGACAACAAAGCTTTTTGCAGCTCGTCTTGCAGAATATGGTGTCAGCGTTATAGAAATAAGACCCGGTATTATTGAAACGGATATGACCGCAAAGGTTAAAGAAAAATATGAGTCTATGATTGCGGATGGTCTGACACCAATTAAAAGAATGGGTCAGCCTGAGGATATTGCTAAATGCGTTCTTTCAATTGCAAAGGGTAATTTTGATTTCTGCACGGGTACAGTTATTGACTGTGACGGCGGCTTTAATGTGAGAGTTTTATGAGAAAAATTTATGATGCAATAATAATCGGTAGTGGCGCTGCGGCTTTCAGCGTTGCTGACTGGCTTTATAAAGAGAATATAACTGACCTTGCCATAGTTACAGAAAACCGCCTGAGCGGAACATCAAGAAACACAGGTAGCGATAAGCAGACCTATTACAAGCTTTCTATGGATGGCTTTTCTCAGGATAGCCCCTATAAAATGGCAAGTGATATTTTTAAAAGTGGCTCCTGCGACGGTGAAAAGCTGTATCTTCAGGCTCTTCACAGCAGCAGATGCTTTTTAAGACTGTGCGATTACGGGGTAGGCTTCCCTCAGGATGAATTCGGTGGCTTTCCCGGTTATAAAACCGACCATGATAACACCGTAAGGGCAACCTCAATCGGTCCGTTAACCTCAAAGGTTATGACCGAAAGATTAGAGGATGTTGTAATAAATAAAAACCTTACAACACTTTTTGATAACAGACAGGTTATTGAAATATTAAAAGATGGAAATAAGGCTGTCGGTATTACTGTTCTGAATACAGAAACAAATGATTTCGAAGATTTTTACGGCAGAAATATCATCTGTGCTACAGGCGCACCTGCCTGCATTTATGAAAACTCCGTTTATCCTGAATCTCAGCATGGTATGACGGGTGTTCTTCTGGACGCAGGTGTAAGGCTCTGCAATTTCTCCCAATGGCAGTACGGAATGGCATCGGTTGATTTCAGATGGAATGTTTCCGGTAGCTTTATGCAGGTTGTACCGAGATTTGTAAGCGTGGATGAAAACGGCAACGAAGCCGAGTTTTTAAATGTTTATTTTTCTGATAAAACGGAAATGTTCGACAATATCTTTCTTAAAGGCTATCAATGGCCATTCAGCTATGAAAGGGCAGAGCTTTCCTCAAGGATTGATATTGCAGTACATAATGAAATTAAAAATGGCAAAAGAGTTTACCTTGATTACACCAAAAATCCCGAAGGCTTTTCGAAGGATTTACTTGGTGATGAAGCAAGGGAATATCTTTTCAAAAACAACGCCTTTGGCGAAACTCCAATTGAACGCCTTGAAAAATTAAATCCAAAGGCTATTGATGTTTATAAAAGACAGAGCATTGACCTTTACACTCAGATGCTTCGTATTGCTGTTTGTGCTCAGCATAACAATGGCGGTGTTCTTACCGATAATAATTACGAAACCGATGTAAAAGGGCTTTATGTAATAGGTGAGGCGGCAGGAACCTTCGGTCTTGCTCGTCCCGGTGGCACTGCTCTTAACGATACTCAGGTTGGCGGTCTTTTGTGTGCAAAGCACATAAAGAGCAAATCAGGTGTTGAAAGCGCTTCAGATATTGAGATTGATGCATCTGAAAAGTACAAGGGCTTTGAAATTGACGAAAAAGTTGATTATTTCTTCATAAAAACAAAAATGAGCAATTTTGCAGCCTTCCTTCGTAATAAGGAGGAATGTGAACAATTACTTTCAGAGATAAACGATATTTTATCTGCTTTACCCTTTAAGCATAGGTCATTAAGCGATTATTTTTATGATAAGGATATGCTTATAAGTGCAAAAGCCTTGCTTGAAACAATAATAGGTGAAATGAGCCTGACAGGTAGCAGAGGCGGAGCAGTTTATATAGAAAATGACGAGGTAATAAAAGAAAACGCTTATTACAGAGATTTTCTTACAATTACTGATTGCGGTAAGGTTTCATTCCTTGAAGCCAGAGCCGTACCGATTATAAACGAACCCTTTGAAGGCTATCTTAAAAATATATAGGAGAATGGATATGGGAAAAAGAATTGATTTAAAAAATGCTTCAACTAAAGAAATTCTTGCTTTTTCAATTTTGCCCTTGGGAATTTTCTTTATTGATTGCACAGTTTATACAGTAATTAACTTTTATATGACTGATGTTCTTAAGCTCAGTATGGGTCTTGTTTCTATTGTTCTTCTCGGAACAAAGGCATGGGATGCAATCAATGACCCTATGATGGGGCAGATTGTTGAAAGAACAAGAACTAAATGGGGTAAATGCAGACCATATCTCTTATGGGTTCCCATTCCTCTTGCAATAACAACTGCGTTATTGTTTTTACCCGTTAATTTCCCTGCAAGCTGGGATATTATCACATCTGACGGAACTAATCTGGGTAATGCAGGTAACTTTATTTATATGCTTATTATGTATATGGTTTATATTACCGCATTTACTGCTATTGATATTCCGCGAAACAGCCTTAATCCTCTTGTTTTCCCTCAAAAGGATAGCCGAGTTAAAGCAGTTTCAATATCAAATACAATCGGCTCCTTCGGTACAGTTCTTCCCTCTGTTCTTATCTGGACAATGGCAGGGCTTTTAGGTAACGGAATGAAGGATAAATCCGATATGGGTTATTTCTATTCAGCGTTGATATTCGCTATTATCGGTGGTGCTCTTATTATGGCTTCATTCTTCGGAATGAAGGAAAAGGTTTACATCAAGCCTAAGAAGGAGAAAGCATCAAAGAATATTAAAATCATACTCAAGGATAAAAGAATTGTTCTTCTTTTACTTGCCGCATTCTTCAATGGCATTATAAACATCGGTGCAATTTTCCTTTCATATTTTGCAAGATGGAACTGCATCGGTATTCTTCCTATGGATGAAATAAACAATTTCATTTATGAGCTTGTAGGCAAAAATCCAAACATTGATGCAGTTGCAATATTGCCAACAATACTTTCTGTTATGAGCGGTATTTCATATATGCTTTCTATGATGATTGTTCCCAGATGTCTTAAAAGGATGTCAAAGAAGACCTTATGGATATGGATGTCCTTTATCGGTGCTGCAGCAAATATAATCATTTATATTATCGGTGTTTATATTGTTCCTTATAACACAATTCCCGGCTTTATTTTGTATGCAGTTCTTCGCTTCTTTACTAACTTCCCCGTTGGTATGAGCCTTGTTCTTCTTGTTTCAATTATTGCCGACGTTACCGACAGCATTGAAATGGAAAAGGGTGAACGCCTTGAAGCAACGGTTTATTCCTTCAAGGGTCTTCTTTATAAATTCTCTGTTGCTCTCTTTAACGTTGTTGTGCTTCAGGTTATTGATTTCCTCGGCTACAATGCAGAAAAAATGGAGATTATCACAGAAAACGTTACAAAGCCCCTTATTACATCAACAGTTCAGGCTAATGTTATTGATGGTGTAAACTACACAGCACTTCTCAATGGTATCTTCTTTATGCTTACTGCAGTTGGTGCAATCGGCCTCATTTTACAGGCTATTCCTATGATGTTCTTTAAGTTTGACGAAAATGAGTTTGAAGAGAAATTAACTGCATACAGAAAGCAGAAGGAAGAATCTCAGGAAAGAGAGCTTCAGGAGAGTGTAATCTGATGGGTAGCTTGAAAATAGGTGTAGCAAGTGTCACCTTCAGAAATAAAACAATAAGTCAGGTAGTTGAAATTGCAAAAAACGCAGGCGTTGAGTTCATCGAATGGGGGGGAGATGTTCACATTAAAACCCTTGATGATGCAATTCTTGCAAAAAAGCTTTGTGATGAAAATAATATAAAAATAAGCTCCTACGGTAGCTATTACAGAACGGGCTGTTCTGATAAAGAAGATTGGATAGAGATTTGCAGAATTGCAAGCGAAATGGGAGCTTCCTCTATAAGAATCTGGCTTGGTAAAAAGGATAGCGAAAAATTCACAGAGGATGAATATGATGAGCTTGTGAAAGAACTTAAATTTATTTGCTGTAAAGCAAAAGAGTACAATCTTCTCGTTTGCCCCGAATGTCACGATAACACCTTTAATAACAACACAGAGTCAATAATAAGGCTGAAAAATGATTTGAATTGTGATAATTTCAAAACCTATTTTCAGTCCCGTTATTTCAGGTTTTCCTATGATATGGACAGAATCGAAAGAACCTTTGATTTTATCGAGAATTTCCATGTGAGCTACCGTGACCTCAAGCGTGAGCAGCGCTTCAGAAGGAAGGATAAAGGCTATCTTGATAAACTAATTAAAAAGTTTATTTCAATGAATTATAACGGTATTGTTATTGTTGAGTTTACACAGGGCTCAAAGGAAAAAAATTTTATAAAGGATGTCAGAAAGCTCAAAGTGTATTGAGGTGATTAAAATAAAAATCGCATTGTTCAGCGGAAATAAGAGTAAGTTCAATTGTGTTTTTACTCCGTCCGTTTTGAAAAAATTAGGTGAATATGGCGAGATTTCTCAAAGAATAGATAAAAGCAATGTTGAAGCTCATAAGGAGTTCTTAAGCGACTGCGAAATCGCTTTTGCAACCTGGGGAATGCCTAAATTCACCAATGAGGAAATAAAAAAATATATGCCTTGTCTTAAGGTTGTTTTCTACAGTGCAGGAACAGTTCAGTATTTTGCAAAGCCATTTCTTGATTGCGGAATAAGGGTTTTCAGTGCCTTTTCTGCCAATGGTGTTCCCGTTGCGGAATATACTGTTTCTCAGATTACCTTAGCCTTAAAGGGCTATTTTCAGGGTGCCAAAAGGTATAAATCATTTTTACCGTATTCCTTTATACATACTCAGAACTGTGTAGGTGGATATGGCTCAAGGGTTGGCTTAATTGGTCTTGGAGCAATCGGTTCTTCTGTTGCAGAAAGGCTTAAGGCTCTGGATGTATCCGTTTTTGCCTATGACCCATTTGTGAAAGAAGAAAAAGCAAATGAGCTTGGTGTTACCCTGTGTGACATTGAAACTATTTTTAAGGAGTGCGACGTTATAAGCAATCACCTTGCAAATAAAAAAGAGTTGAAAAACATTTTTAACGGAAGGCTTTTTAAGCTTATGAAGTCGCATAGTACATTCATAAACACCGGCAGAGGAGATCAGGTGAATGAGCTTGCTCTTGCAATAAGTTTACTTTGCCATCCCTCAAGAACTGCAGTTGTGGATGTTCTCAAAAATGAATATGCTCCGTTTTTCAGTCCGCTTTTCTGGTGTCCTAATGCAATTGTTACTCCTCATATTGCAGGTAGCCTTGGTAACGAAACCGAAAGAATGGCAGATTATATGATTGAGCAGTTTGATAATTACATAAATAACAAACCAACCCAATACGAAATAACAGAAGATATGCTTAAAACCATGGCGTGAAAGGGGATAATTATGAACTTTAAAACAGCAATAAAACTCTATAAAGAAAATCCCGTTAAGGAAACCCTTGATGATGTTGCTGAAAAGCTGTTAAACGAAATGACACTAAAAGAGAAAATCCGTCTTATGCAGGGGCATGCCCTGGGTATTACTGTTAAGAATCTTCCTAAGGGCAGAATTTATAATGCAGAAGCTTATCCTGCAGGTGGCTGTAAAAGATTAGGGATTCCGCCTGTTCTTTTTACCGATGGTCCTCGTGGTATTGTTATGGGTAAATGTACCTGCTTCCCTGTTTCAATGCTTCGTGGTGCAACCTTTGATGATGATTTGGAATATGAGGTGGGTAAGGTTTTCGCTAAAGAAGCAAGTGCATTAGGTGCAAACCTTTATGCAGGTGTTTGCATTAACCTTCTTCGTCACCCGAAATGGGGCAGAGCGCAGGAAACCTACGGCGAAGACCCGTTCCTTTTAGGTAAGATGGGTGTTGCGCTTACTAAAGCTATGCAGGAAAACGGCATTATCGCTTGTCCTAAGCACTACGCTCTTAACAGCATTGAGGATTTGCGCTTCAAGGTAGATGCAATAGCGGATGAAAGAACCTTGCACGAGGTTTATCTTCCTCATTTTAAAAAATGTATTGATGCAGGTGCAATGTCCATAATGGGCGCATATAACAAGGTTAACGGTACCTATGCCTGTGAAAACAAGGAGCTTTTAACTGATATTCTCCGTGACCAATGGGGCTTTGAGGGTTTCTCTCTTTCAGACTTCTTCTATGGTATTTATGATGCAGTCAGAAGCGTAAAAGCAGGTATGGATATGGAAATGCCCTACTTTTTCCGTTATTCTGTTTTAAACCATAAGGTTAAAAAGGGTGCGCTTACTGAAGCTGATATTAATTTGTGTGCAAGAAGAATTCTTAAAGCGCTTATCAAAACTCTTCCTTATTATAATGCTCAACCCAAATCCGTTATTCTTTCAAAAGAACATACCGAGCTTGCCCGTAGGGTAGCAGGCAAGGGTACAGTTCTTCTTAAAAACGAAGGCAAAACGCTTCCTATTGCAGATGGTAAGAAAATTGCTGTTGTAGGCAGATATGCTGACAAGGTCAATGTGGGTGACCATGGTAGCAGTAATGTTTTCAGCCCTTATACAATAACTGCTTACGAAGGTTTGAAAAAACGCTTCGGTGAAGAAAATGTAAGCGTATATAACGGTTGCGATACTGTTGAAGCTCAGAATGCGGTTAAGGCTTCAGAATATATTGTTGTTTGCGTTGGTAGTGACTGGCTTCAGGAGGGTGAATTCCTTGTAAACCTTGGTAACATTAAAAAGAAGCCTAAGGGCTCAGGTGGTGACAGAGCTGATTTACATATTCCCGAAGAGGACGTTCAGCTTATAAAAGCATTATCTGAAACAGGCAAAAAGCTTATTGTTAATATAATGGGCGGCAGTGCCTATGTTATCAAGGAATGGGCAGACCTTGCAGATTCAATTCTCTTCTCTTTCTATAGCGGTCTTGCGGGTGGTAATGCTCTTGCAGATGTAATCAGCGGTGACGTTAATCCCGGTGGTAAGCTACCCTTCACAATTGCATATAACGATGAGGATTATCCCTCATTTTTACATATTGCAGACAAAGAACGTGAAATTGATTACGGCTACTATCACGGCTATACATTGTTTGATAAAGAGGGGATTGAGCCTCAATATCAGTTCGGCTTTGGTCTTTCCTATACTGAATTTGATGTTTGTGATAGTGGTGTTGAAAAGGGAGATGATGCCTTCAAGGTTACTGCTGTTCTTAAAAATATCGGTGAAGCTTCAGGTGACGAGGTGCTGCAGGTTTATGCTTCCTCAGTAAACGAAGAAGAGGACAGACCCATTAAGCTTCTTAAGGGCTTTAAGCGTGTAAGCGTTGAATCAGGCAAGCAGGAGAAAGTTGAAATTCAGATTCCTTATGAGGATATTATGTTTTATAATCCTGAAAACAAGGAATGGAAGATAGATAAGAAATACAATATTTTCCTTGGAACAGACAGTAAAAACGTTAAGCTGATCGGTGAACTCGATTTCTGATTTTGAGGTGCGTTATGAGAAAAAGTCAGTATTCTCCCGATGCTTTTATGAAAGGGCTTTATAATGAGATTTATAAAAGCCCTTATGAAAAAGCGGCCACAAGGGAAGATGCTTTAAAAGCAGGGGAATGGGTTAAGGAAAATGCCGAAAGCATTTTCAGTCTGAATAACATCCCTGATAAAATATGGTCATTAAAGCCTGTTGAGGTTGGTAAGCCCTTGGTTTACCCTGAATATACCTTGCAGAAATATTCCGTGGAAATTGCAAAAAATCTTACAATGCTTTTCTATAAGCTTACTCCCAATAATATGAAAGCTTCTGCACCCGGTGTTGTGGCTCTTTGCGGTCACGGCTACGGTGTAAGGCAGATTCTTAATATTTCAAAAAAGGGTAATAAAAAGCATTTTAATTATTTCGATAATTATCAAAAAAATTTTGCAGTTGAGCTTGTTAAAAAAGGCTGTGTGGTTATTGCTCCCGAACTTTTCGGATTTGGCGAAGCAAGGCTTAATAAGGATTTAATCAAGCCGTTTTATATAAGCTCCTGCGATGAGCTTTCTCATCATCTGTTGCCCTATGGCTTAACAACTGCAACTATCCGTGTTTTTCAGGCAATATGTTGCGGTAAAATCCTTTTATCACAAAACAATGTTGATAAACAAAAATTGGGGATTATGGGAATCTCAGGCGGTGGTTTAACAGCCTTATATTCAGCCGTTCTTTGTAATGATTTTAAGAAAATTGTTATAAGCGGTTATGTGAATAGCTTTAAAAGCAGTATTCTTTCAATGTGGCATTGTCCCGATAACTATATTCCCGATATTCTGAGAACAGGGGAAATTTATGATTTCGCTTCTTCTCTTGCACCGAGAAGGCTCCTTATTGAGTCAGGTGAAAAGGACAAGATTTTCCCCATTGATGCAAGTAAAAAAGCCCACGAAAGTATAAAAAGAATTTATGCTTTAGTGGGAGCAGAAGGAAATCTTACTGTTGATATTTTCAATGGTAAGCACTCTGTAAGCGGAAGAAAATCATTCGATTTTTTAAGTGAATAAAATTATCCGTACAACAACGTTGTTAGTTGCTGTACGGATTTTTTTGTTATACCGGCATAAATGTGACAGTGATTTTAGCACTTTTTACATCTTCAAGATGTACTGTAAGCTTCTTTATATCGCTATAATCTTCATCGTATTCATATTTGCCTTTAAGACCCTCTGCTTCCATAACAGAAAACTCGCCATCATCAGGAAGAACAGCTTTAATTTTTTTGCCGTTAAGTGTAAGGATTGCAGTCTTTCCATCCTCTGAGATTTCAATATCTGCTTTTGTGTGCATGAACCAATAAATCTCAGATGGTATAAGGCATTTTACGGTATCGGTAATTTTTAGTCCCGTGTATTCCTTTTCAAGCTCAAACTCTCTTTCAACCTTTGTTGCGCCGTTCATTCGGTAGGCATCGGTCATATCAAGAACTGCAATGCCACCTTCGTTGGTTTCATCAAAGCTTTCAAAATCACATTCTGCAAGAACGTATTGGTCATCAAGGGTTATATTGGGGTTAATAACAAGAGTGTTCTGACCCTCTGCGCGCTTTGAATAGTTCTTCCATCTTCCGCCTGCAGGAGTGTTAAGGAAATAGTTGGGCGCATCATAAGCACCGGGGCCAAGCTCCTCAGCCCAACGCTCGCCTAAGGCATCAAAAACGAATGTACCGATATCAAGGTCACCGTGGTTTATAAAGTTGTAACCGCCCTTGATACCTGCAAAGGTTGCATTTTTATCTAAATATGCACTTCTCATAAGAACAAGCGGTTGCCCAATGTCAGATGCAAGATAGTTGCAAAGAGGTTCGTTCTCGAAGGATACAGTCTGTTTGTCAAACTCTCTGTTGTACCAAAGTGAGGAAAGGGCATTCTCCTTGCCATTACCATTTCTTTCAGTGTCTGCTGAATCATTTTGGATAAATTCTTCAGGTGCATCGTTTTTCTGGTATGCACTTAAAAGCGGTGCATTGTATTCGTTTGCGTACCAATGAAGAACAGGGGTGAAGCATTGCTCTGCCTTGTTATCGCCAAAGTTAAACATACCTGTGGGTGTAGTTATGTAAACAGGGAAGTAGCCAAGCTCCTTGAAGCCTGCAATTTCAGACATACCAAAATCAGAACCAAAGAAATTTCTTGATGAAGCAATGAAAAATACAATGGAATTCATACCTGATTGACAGTAGCCGGGACCCTCTGCATAAACACCGTCGGGTGTGAAGTTCTCAAATGCAATAGGCATATTTTTATAGCACATCTCAAGAAATTCGGTTGCTCTTTCGGGATTAACCTCAGAAAATACCATCGATGCAATACCAAGACCGCTGTAACAGATGCTGTTCCAGTTGTTTTTTGACCAGGTGAACCAATGGTTGTCGTCAAGTCCGTGGTTTATTGCATATTCCCATGTGGTGTTGGCGAGTAAATCCTTCTGATCCTGATTAAGATAATCAAAGAACCAATCGTAACCGATAGAAGCAGCTAAAGCCATCTCTGCTGTTGCAAGGAAATGTGAGGGACACCAGTCTTCATAGGAGCAAACGTTTTCTAATTCCTTCCATGCTCTGTCAGCATATTTTTCATCACCGGTAACCTGCCAGGCATAACCGAGAATAATCATTCGGTTAATAACCTCTCGTGAAATGGGGAGAATGCTGTCCTCTTCATCAAGCGTATATTCTAAAACAGGGTAGATGCTTTCATCCAGAAGAGCGTCTGCATTGTCAATAACAGAGGTATATAAGGCTTTTGTATAGTCATTGAAACTGTTGTTCTTAACTTCCTTGCGTATGTTATCAAACGCTTTCTTATCAGCAAGTACAAATGGATGTTCAGAATTCTTCACTTTTTCAAGATTTACTAAAAGCTCACTCTGTGTGATGGCATCCTTATCCTTGTGAAGAGTTATGTAGTCAACACCAACCTTAACCATATCGGGAATAACTGCAAAATATGGCACAATGTTGGTAACACCAAGAGCAATTATGAGAATAATCGAAATGACTATTCCTAAAAATACCTTGGTTCTCTTTTTAAGCCTGGAAGCACAAAGTTTCTTCATATTATCACCTGCATAAGAAGCACTTAATATCGTTTGCTTTCATAATACACCATTTTTCTGTTTTTTTCAATTACGGTTTTATACAAGTCGTGTCTTGAATAGATAATGCAAGCCAAATTCTGCAAAAACGGATGGAAAAATAAAACAAAATACCAAAAATACAGAAAAAATGCCTGTTTGGGAACAAAACTTGTGACCCGAAGCAACAAGTTTTAGGTTTCGAAATGTACTTTGATACACAAAGCAGAAAATTCTGATTTCGGCATTTTCAATTATACCAAAAACATAGAGCATGGTAGTACACAAAAATAAGTGAACTACCCAACTTTCTCTTATTCATATGTGTAAAAAAACTTTACTGCATAAATCAAAGAAGACGGACAGGCTATCAAAGATCTACATCACCAGTAATGGATTCCTGAAAAAAACGACACATTAAGCCACATTTCGCAAAATGGATGGAAAAATACTCAAAAGCACCAAAAATACAG